>JACWML010000022.1 GCA_015661395.1 Methanomicrobia archaeon
CTGCCCCAGTCTCCGATTCAAGATGCCGAATTTCAAAATACTTCGTAAGCAGACGCGCTTCTTCGATGTTGACGCTTTCAATAGGTGCCAGCAAACGATACGTAATCTTGGGCATCTCTCTATCCTTGATCAAATTATAGAGCCGTTTTACCCCCATACGAGTTTGTATCACGTTGAATTCATTTTTCGATCTGTCGAGCATCTCGTAGAAAGCTTTGTAGACGTTCTCCCTCTTCTTTATGACTTGGATCGTCTGTACCACACGTCCTGCCGTCAGCTCTTGTTCTCGGTACCGCAGCTCAATTCCTGAGTGCCACATGTCTTCCATCATCGAGTGCTGCGTTTCAACGAAGCTCTTTGTATTCGTATAAATTGAATTATAGAGCTCTGCGCCCTTCTCACTAAATGAATAAAGCAACACTTGCATTGCTTGCTGATCGATGATTACCCCCGTGCTGTGCACAATCTGAGGGATATGGCGCACATCGGCACGTTCCGCGATTTCTTGTGCCGCTTGCAGATTATCCTTGTTGATCTCGGCCATTACAATAACGTCAATACCTCGTTGTCGCGCATCCTTTGGAATGAGTGGTGCCAAAATCGGCAAAGCCTCGCCTCTGATCCACAAGAATATCTCTTTTTGGGCCGTGTTTATGAGCGACGCGAAGTCTTGCACGATCTCCTGGTAGTCGGTAATGACGCGCGTGACCTCGATGGGCTTACCCGTCTCTATCTCTTGTATCCTCAAACGGGCGTCTATCCCTCTGTCCCAGAGGGATTGAAACAGGGAACTCTGGATCTCAATAAATCCGCTGTTGTTCGACCACAGCGACGGGGTGAGTTCGACTCGCTCTAACTCGTCGAGATCCTTTGTTACGCCCGTATACATCGCCTCTTTGCAGTCTGAAATAACGACCGCGAAATTGCTCATCATTGGTGAGTGTCGTATCTTAAAGCACGTGGAAAGCTGCTTTACTGCATCGATATTGTTTGGCGTAATCGGAAGCAGGATCCTTAGATCTTCGATCCTGCATTTGTCCTCATCATCTACAAAATAGTCGCAAAGCACTTTGTCCCATCGAAGGAGCCAAAACTCGGTAGAGATGATCCAGAGCCTTTTTTCTGTAGCGTGGAAGGTCTCGAGACGCCGGTCGATAATATCGTCTTTGTCATACAGAACGATGAAGCCCTCTTCGATCGGACACCATTCGACGGGCAGGCCTTGCGCTTTTGTGCGCTCAACGTCCCACATCTCGAGTAGCGTATCTCGCGCCTCGCTGAGGCCCTGTAACTTCGCGGCCTCTTTACTAATGGCAGGATTTAGCAAGGGGGACGGGTATGCAGCTACGAACGTTTCCGGATTGGTAGATATACGCTTAGCGAGTCCTTGTTTCGAAAGCTCTAGCAGGACCTTGTTAGCACCGTGACTAGTGAGATGAAGCGATTCGGCTACTTCAACTGCCGTTCGTCGTCCGGTCTGTAGCAGATGAAGGTAAACCTCCCCCGCTTCTTTTTTGAGGCCGAACTGTGAAAAAAGAGTTAATATATCTGCTGGCATTCTTTACCTCTAGCATCTCCAACTCTGAGCGACGAGTATTTGATGGTCCTGACTGACGATCGTTGCACAGCGTTGAAAACTGCCGCAACTGCTGTTAGCTGGGGTTGGTCGGTTATGCGATTCTTTTTCCTGCGTTTGGCCCTGGAGCGAGGTCGTAGACTTCTGTTACCTTTAGTATCGCACAGCCCTTTGCAGGTAGTTTTTCATTTCGGCTCTTGATCTTCTGTTTCATCATCTCGTAGTCAGGTCCTTCAGTCACATAGTTTGCTACGCCCTTGAGTTGATAGCCTTCATAGCCCTCCCACGAAGTAAGGGCAACGTTGCAATTTGGCCTCTTCAGGTTGTCAGCAGTTTTGTGCCAAAAGTTGTCACCGACGAGAATTGTTTCGGGGTCTTTTACGATGGTGAATTGATTGGGTACTACGTTTGGTATACCGGCGTCGCTTACCGTTGCGAATACTACAGTCTTCACAGCGTTAATGTTGTTGACTACCTTTTCTGGCAGGTTCGTCATTGAATGCACCTCCATTTAGTATTCATTGGTAGAGCACTCAGCGATAATAAAAACCTTTCTCCGGCTCGGAGAGGACTAAACAGCCCATCTGAACGTTAACCGGCAATAGACGCAGCGTTGCTAGATGCGCCGTCTGAAAGGCTAGATGCTACGGAGATCGCGGCGCGCAGGCGAGGATATGTCGCGTCCGCATACGAAATCAAATAGAGCCGCCTATGCTAGTTGAGGAGCTCGCCCTAGGTGACTATTGCTAGAAAAAATGCATATTGGATCAATTACATATGCACGGCTGATGTCTCGAACGTACGTGCTTGACGCTCCAGTGTTTATTTATGGCGTTCACGTCGTTGGCACTATGTACACAGTTCCTGAGGTAACCCGCGAGTTGACGAGCTCTCAAGCGACTGTAGTACTGCAAGAGTTTCTAAAGGAGGGACTGAAAATCGAAGAGCCGTTGAAAAAAGCAGTAGACGTTGTCACGGAAAAGGCTAAGTCGACGGGTGACCACCTTAAGCTGTCTCAAGCCGATATTGACTTGCTGGCGAAGGCACTTGAAGTAAGCGGTACGCTGGTTACGGATGATTATTCCGTTCAAAATGTCGCCGCGTGCCTCGGGATTGAGACGCAGGCGATCCGGCAGGCACGCATCAAACGCGTGCTGAAATGGAGACGCAGGTGTGTCGGATGTGGTCGGTTGTATGAAACGGAAACGATCTGTCCTGTCTGCGGATCTGAGGTGAGAGTTAAGCCGGTGAAGAGGTAATCTTTGACAGGTGGGAGGAGTCAGAACATGAACGATTTGAACGATCTCATAAGCAAAGCGCAGGAACTACGCGAAAAAGGGTTGCGTTCCGGGGAGATAGCGGATGAACTGAACATATCACGAGAAACCGCAACGTGGCTTCTCACCCGCTCCAAGAGCTCACAAGAGCCCGCGCCAAAAGACATATACCTAAACTGGAGCGAGATTGGGCAAAACGCGGAGAGGCTCAGATTCGTCTCGCTCGCGTTGGTCGACATGATCTTGGAGACAGGTGATCCTGACGTAGTGATCGGCGTTGCGCTGAGTGGACTACCTCTTGCGACGCTTGTCGCCGATGAAATCGGAGCAGAGCTCGCAGTGTTTGTTCCGCAAAAACAAAAGGGATCTGAAAATGGCGGCGTTAAGGGCTCATTTAGTCAAAACTTCGCTGATATTGCGGGAAAAAGCTGCGCGATAGTCGATGATGTAATAACCACTGGAAGCACGGCGACTGAACTCATAGAAAGCATCAAAGAGATGCAAGCAACGCCATTATCGGTAGCTGTGCTTATTAACAAGAAGGGGATTGATCAAGTCCAGAACGTTCCGATCAGGTCGCTTGTCCAAATAACCATTTTCTAGTCGTTGAAGCTCACCGCAGGGAATGCAAGTGGCAACTTCTGAACTTGATGAAATTCGAGCGATTGAGAGGAAATGGCAGGATCGTTGGTTTGGCGATAAGATATTTGAGCCAAAAAGCGCAGGGCCGAAGAAGTACTTCTTGACGACGCCGTATCCGTATACGAGCGGGCCCCAGCACATAGGCCATACGCGGACCTATAACGTTGCTGATATTCACGCTCGGTTCATGCGAATGAACGGCCACAACGTTCTGTGGCCGATGGCGTGGCACATTACCGGAACACCGATCCTTGCCATCAGCTCGTGCATAGAGCGCCGCGAAAGCGCGACGATAGCGCTTTATAAGAACTACGTTCGCCTCTATGAGGATGACGAGTCGCGCGTTGAGCAGATCGTCAATTCGTTTGTGGATCCTTGGAATATCGCGAACTACTTTGCAGAGAAGATCGCGCCAGATTTCAAGAAGATGGGCTTCTCAATCGACTGGTCCCGACAGTTTACCACCGGCGACCTCGTCTACAATCAGTTTATTCGCTGGCAGTACGGCAAGCTGATGGAGCTCGGGCTGATCGTGCGCGGACAACACCCAGTTCTCTTCTGCACGATCGATCAAAACGCCGTCGGGGAAGACGATATCGCCGGCGGCGACGTTAAGAAGATATCAATCGACGATTACGTTGGGATCAAGTTCTCTCTGGACGAAGCTTATGTCGTCACGGCCTCGCTGCGCCCTGAAACAGTTTTTGCGGTAACAAATCTTTGGGTTGCGCCTGACGCGACCTACGTCAAAGCCTACGTCGACGGTGAGACGTGGATCGTTTCCCTCGAAAGCGCCTCCAAGTTGCGCTATCAGCAGCGGGAGGTCACTATCATTGAGGAGTTTCAGGGCACGTCACTCCTAGGGGCGCATTGCGTCAGCCCTCTGGGACGGAAAATACCTATTCTTCCGGCGTCTTTCGTCGATTCTGATCACGGCACCGGAATCGTCATGAGTGTCCCCGCTCACGCCCCCTATGATTGGGCAGCGCTGAACGACCTAAAGCAGCAAGGGAGCACCGGTTTGGATGTCGATCTCTCCTCGTTAAGGAGCGATATTGAAGCCATACAGCCGATATCTCTCGTCAAAATCGACGGGTACGGGGATTTTCCCGCAGCAGAGCTGTGCGAACGCTATGGCGTTCGCTCTCAACGCGACGACGAGACCCTGAGCCATATTACCAACATACTTTACAGGGAGGAATTCTATACCGGGATTCTTAAGGAAACTGCCGAGCAATTTGATGGCCGGCTAGTGCGCGACGTCAAGCAGGACATCGTTGAATTCCTTAATAGTCGAAATGCTGCGTCGAGCATCTATGAGACCTCAACAAAAGGACTCTGTCGATGCGGCGGCCGGGTGGTTGTCGCCATAGAGCCTGGCCAGTATTTCCTCAACTATGGCGACCCTCACTGGAAAGAAAAGGCATTCGAATTGCTTGACCAGCTTGAAATCGTACCAGAGATATACCGAGCACAGTTCGTTCAGACGTTTGAGTGGCTCGATCAACGACCGTGCGTTCGGCGCAGAGGGCTTGGGACGGAATTTCCGTTCTCAACGGAGCACTGGATAATTGAGCCGCTTTCTGATTCCGTTATCTACATGGCGCTCTATACCGTCATCCAGCACATTCGCGAGTGTGACCCGAAGCGGCTAACGCCCGCCTTCTTTGACTACATTTTCCTGGGCAAGGGCCACGCAACGGATGTCTGCCAGCAAACAGGTTTGCCAGAGACGGTGATCAGAGCTGCGCGAAAGGATTTCATCTACTGGTATCCGAACGATCATCGGCACACTGCTATCGCCCACATTTCCAATCACTTGAGCTTCTTCTTGTTCCATCACGCGATACTGTTTCCGGAGCCTTGCTGGCCAAAGCTCGTTACGCTCAACGAGCTTCTTGTTCGCGATGGGGTGAAGATGTCGAAAAGCAAGGGCAACGTAATTCCCATTGCGACAGTCCCGGAGGTCTATAGCGCGGACCTCGTGCGGCTCTGTCTGGTGTCCATTGCCGACCTGAATTCAACGGTTGACTGGAGGGAAAAAGAAGTTGAGATGGTAAAAAAGAGGCTTCTTAGGTTTTGGCACGCAACGAAGAGGGACGTCGAAGCGGCGAGGCCGGAATACAATGGGCCGCTTTCTTTTGCGAGTCGATGGATACTGGCAGCGACTAAGGCTATGGTATCAAAAACGTCTGAGGCCGCTCATCAATTCTCGTACAGAAAGTACGTCACCGAAGCGTTTTTTGAACACTTAAACCGGGTTGAAGAGTACAAGTCGATGATTTTGGGCGGTAACGAGAGGCGTCGCACGCTCTGGGACGTCATCGACATATGGCTCCGCGTGCTGGCGCCTGTTGTGCCTCATATTGCCGAGGAGCTGTGGGAGAGAATGCTGAAGTCTGGTTATATCTCACTCGCAGAATTTCCGCTGTATGACGATCTTTATGCCGAAACACTTCCGCAAAAGGGCTTCTTGGATGGGGTCATCAGTGATATTTCAAACATACAAGCCGCAATAAAGCGGGAAACCGAATCAGTTTTTATCTACCTTCCGGCTCAGTGGAAATACACTCTCTACGCCGTCGCCCGTGGGCTTGATGATCCATCGATCAAGAACATCATGGCCCGAGCGAAAGAAGACCCCTTTCTGCGTATGTATATGAAAGAAATCGCTCATATCGCACCCGATCTTGCCAAATCACTCGCTCACGAAGCCCTATCTGCCGACGCGCTGGACTTCCAGGCCGAATCAGAGACTCTTCTCGCCGCAAAGGACTACATGACGCGAAAATTTGGGAAACACGTGCATGTCTGCGCAGAAAACGACAACGTGTACGATCCGGCGAATCGCGCGAGGCGAGCGCTTCCCATGAAACCGGCAATCTACGTCGAATAATGTGGGCAGAGCTTAAGCAGGTCAGTCCTGTTTGGCGCGTTTTACTGCTTCTTTACTGCTTGTTGAGCCTTTTTTGCACGCTGTTTTGCCGTATATCCGGTTGCTTTTTCCAGAAAACAGCGGAACCGCGCGTTCGTATCGATCATTACCGCTTCAGGAACGCTGGTACTGGGTTCGGTATCGACGAGTAACGTGTCAGCCACACGTATCGTCATCGTCTTCAATGCCCCGTAGCTTAAGCGGTATTCGTCGTCGCGCTCGTTGATATCGACGCCAAAGCACGCTCTGAGTGCTTCGACAACCCGCTGATTAGCATCCTTTTTGAATCCTCGTTTGAACGCGTATTCTTGAATTGTAGTCACGACCTGTGGCTGTGAGACCTATACGCTCTTTGCGGCACATTGTTTATATGCGCTCCGCAAAGGACGCACTTATCCAAGTGCCGTTCTGATCAAGAGAAGAGTCGTTGAATGGATAGATAAAGTATTTACTTAGTAATGGGTCATTGTTTAAAAAGTGAGCAATTGTGGACGCTGATACATTATGAAAGCCGGAATTGATAACGAATACGTTAATATGATTATCGAACAAGAGGTGAGCTCAAAGAGCCCCGTAATCCTCGCGGGATTCCCCGGAATCGGCCTCGTTGGCAACATCGTGGCTACACAAATAGCATCCGAGCTCAAAATGACGCAGATAGGAACTATCGAATCTCGCCTATTTCCGCCTATTACCGTGCTCTTTGATGGACTCACGCACGCCCCAGTCAGAATCTACGAAGATCCTCAAAACAACTTCATCGTAGTGCTATCGGATATCCTGATTCACCCAATGATTGCTTATGACATAGGAAAAGCAGTTATTGGCTGGGCGCAGAGTCTGGACGCGAAACTCAACATACCGATCGCCGGTATCGCCACGATGCGCGAAGAACGCACCGTTTATGCGGCCGCAACTGGTGCCGAACAACTCAGTCTCGTGAAGGACAAAACCGAGACCTTGGTGACCGGAAGCATCTCGGGTATCGCCGGAAGCATAATGAACGAGAGTCATATTAACAAGCTCCCGGCGCTTTGCCTCTTGGGAGAAACCCAAGGTCCTACTCCTGATCCACGCGCGGCAGCTCGCGTCATCGACGTGGTAAGCAACGTATTGAACGTGAACATCAGCACGCAGAAACTGGTTGAGGAAGCGGACCAGATCGAAACAGAGCTACACAAGCTTGCTGAGCAGGTTCAAGGGGCAGAACAGGCCGAAACCAAAGGACCAACTCAGGTCATGTACGGGTGAGCACATGAGACATCTAGCTTTGACCGGTATATCAAAAGATTCAATCGACGACCTCATTATAAAGCGCGTTAGAACTTTTGAGTTGCGCAGCGCTCATAACATACCAATTGTTTTCGAAGCTGACATTGGCGACGAAGTGTTTGTGACGGACACGAGTCGTCACGACGTTGCGATCGGTACGACCGGGGTTTTAGCGCGCGTGCGCACCAAAACCATTTCAATGCAAAAAGTCTCACACCGGGTGGGCGACTTCTATGAAGAACGTGAGGTTATGTCGGCCCGGGTTCAGCTCGAGCTGCGCGAACACACGTGCCGGCTGCGTGGCATCGAGGACGAAGGTCCAGGTAAGATCATCGCAGTCGAGACCGCCGAAGCATGCCACTTTGAAGGTCGATGAACTGATCTGAGTTGCTTAGCATGGAATAAAAGGGGCCCGTGGCTTAGTCAGGATATAGCACCGGCCTTCTAAGCCGGTGGTCGAGGGTTCAAATCCCTCCGGGTCCGTTTTCTTTGTATCTCACGCGGCCTTAGAAAGCGTTTCCGAAGTTATTGGTTGGCAATCGCTCACATTGCAAGACGAACTTGTGCCAGCCGAACCGAAATCGGACGCCGTCAGTCAGCGTTCGTTTCTCTTCTCGCGACTGAGGCTTTGGTGGCTCGAGTGTGACTTGAAAGGTGATCCCGGTGCACGCTGTGAACCACCACAAAGACTAAGTTTATCTTCGCGAATGCCCGCTGTAGCTATGCTCGCATAGTCGCCACGCTAAAGGTGAAGTTATGATCTTCAGCGCTGATGAAATACTCGAGACCCTCGACATGATTCTCTACGAGCATCTCGACATACGGACAGTCACTGTAGGCATCAACTTGATGGGCTGCGTGCGAGACGACCCTGAACAAATGGCCCAAGCTGTGCACGATCGGATCGTGTCTATTGCGTCTAAGCTGCGCTCAGAAGCCGATCGAACGGTGGCGCGGTATTCGTTGCCGATAGTAAACAAGCGTATCTCGGTAACTCCTATTGGTTCCTTGATCGACGTCCATCCACAATCTGGTCCGTTGATGGCACGCGCGATGGACGAAGCTGCGTCCGAGTTGAACGTCGACTTTATCGGTGGCTACTCGGCCCTCGTCCAGAAAGGCTTTACAATCGGGACTGGGGCACTCGTGAGCTCGATTCCGGAGGCATTGAGCTCGACAGAAAAGGTGTGTGCCTCCGTGAACATCGCTACGACCAAAGCGGGCATCAACATCGAGGCCGCGCTCCGAATGGGTAGAGTCATCAAGGAGCTTGCTCGCATCGATCCGCAGCTTTGCACCCGTTTGGTTACCTTTGCAAACGCGCCACCTGATAATCCGTTTATGGCCGGTGCTTTTCACGGTCCAGGCGAACCCGAATCGGTCGTGAACGTGGGTATATCGGGTCCTGGCGTCATTAGGGCTTTAGTGGAGAGAATGGGAGATTGCGATCTCGGTGAGCTTGCCGAGGTTGTCAAACGTGCCGCATTCAAGATAACTCGCGTGGGGGAGTTGGTGGGTAAAGAGATAGCAGCACGAATGAATATTGATTTCGGAATTGTGGACCTCTCGTTAGCGCCAACCCCCCAGAAGGGGGACTCTGTCGCACAGATCATCGAAGCAATGGGGGTTGAGCGGTGCGGAGCGCCTGGAACGACTGCTGCACTCGCTATGCTTACTGATGCTGTTAAGAAAGGAGGCGCGATGGCGTCTTCACGCGTGGGGGGCCTCAGTGGTGCGTTCATACCGGTCAGCGAAGATGCTGGTATGGCTGAAGCAATCCGTGTCGGCGCCATCGGGCTTGAGAAACTTGAGGCAATGACGTCCGTATGTTCGGTTGGGCTTGACATGGTATGCATTCCTTCTGCGACACCAGCCGAGACAATTGCGGGAATAATTGCTGACGAGTGCGCGATCGGGGTCATCAACAACAAAACGACCGGTGTGCGGCTTATTCCCGTAGGAAAGGAAGGAGACTTGATTGATTTCGGCGGATTGCTCGGAGCCGCGCCTGTGGTGCCAATCAAGGCATTTAGCTCCGAAAAGTTCATCAAAAGAGGCGGTTCGATTCCGGCGCCGCTTATGAGCCTCGGGAATTAACGAAAGCGCTGTGTATGGCGCTTGCTCGTTGTAGAGCAGATTGACGGGCCCGCTGGGATTTGAACCCAGGTTCTTGGATGTCTCCACAAAGGCTCCGAAGTCCAAGAGGATAGTCCACTACCCTACGAGCCCATAGTTATCCGAAGGAGCTTATCGGTATTGAAATTAACTCGGAAAACTACAAATAAGGTGCCCCCTTAATACTTTAGCGCATTTGGAGGGCCTGATGGCTCAAATAAGCGCGTAAGTGTTCTGCGACCTTTTCATGACGAACATCGAGACAGAGAGAAAGCTAATCGAAATCCTACGAATTCTCGACGAAACTGACGAGGCTATCGGAGCGCGAATGATCGCTGCAAGCTTAAGTCAACGAGGATACCCGATTGGAGAGCGCGCCGTACGCCACTATTTGGTGCTGCTTGATTACAAAGGCTTTACGACTAAAATCGGTAATGCAGGCAGAGTTATCACCGAAAAAGGCCTGAACGAGTTGAATGAAGCGATAGTTGGAGATCGGGTCGGATTCGTGATAACTAGGATCGATGAGCTGGTTTACCGCACGAGTTTCGACCTAAAGCAGAGAAATGGTGACATCATAGTCAATGTCGCGACTATCGACAAGAATGACCTCGATGTCGCACTGCAAGCGGCAGCCGAGACCATTGATGGCGGATACACCGTTAGCCCATACGTGCGTCTTCTCGAGGAGGGGGATAAGGTTGGTGCCGTCTTCATTCCTTACGGATCTGCAGGATTCGTGACTATGTGTAGCATGACTGTCGATGGCATATTGATCAAACACGGGATCCCGTCTAGCATCAAATATGGGGGACTTCTCGCAATCAAAAACAGCCAGCCAATCGCCTACACTGATCTCATCTCATATGCCGGAACGTCGCTCGATCCGATTCAAATATTCACCGCACGACGTATGACCTCTATCTTAGCTGCAGCGCGGAGCGGAGAAGGCACAGTACTCGCGAACGTTAGAACCGTGCCAGCTATCGCATCTGAAAAATCCATCGAACTGCTCCGGGACGCTAAAAAAGCAGGCATCGTCGGCTGGATCGAGAGCCCCATTCAAGAAAGTTCGTCAGGAATCCGCGCTGAAAATGACGTTGTGGAGATCAACAATTACGCCGGAGCAAATCCAATGGCGGCACTTTATGAGCTGGAAATAGCCGTGAAGGTGCATTCGATCTCAGCTCTCATGGATGTAAAGCTCCTTAATCAACGATTGTAAACGCCGCTCAGCGGACCGTGCTGCGTAGCGCTGCGATCCGCCTTCCCCCGCGGGGTGGCGTGTTGGAAATGCTTATATTTGATTACCGCCTAAAGCGGAACGTAATTTCCTACTGAGAATTACGAACAGGAGATTTTCCATGGCAGAAACGAAGGACAAAGACTATGTTGTAGCCCAAGTCGAAGAACAGGGCATCAAGTTCATTCGACTCTGGTTTACGGACATCCTCGGCGCTCTGAAAAGCTTTGCAATAACCACCGACGAGCTCGAAGGGGCTCTCGATGAAGGAATGGGCTTCGACGGCTCTTCAATCAGCGGCTATCAAACGATTGAGGAGTCAGATATGATGGCGAAGCCGGATCCCAGCACGTTTGCGATATTGCCTTGGCGGCCAAAAGAAAAGGGCGTCGCACGAATCATCTGTGACGTGCTTGAACCGTCGGGCAGGCCATATGAGGGAGATCCCAGGTACGTCCTAAAAAGAAATCTCCAGCGAGCAGAGAAGAAAGGCCTCACATTCAACATTGGGCCGGAACTTGAGTATTTCTATTTTGCAAACAATCAATGCGCCGATATCATTGATACCGGCGGGTACTTCGATCTTACCCCTTTGGATCAAGCGACTGATCTTCGGAGGGACACGATATTTGCCCTGCAAGACATGGGCATTCACGTCGAGTATAGTCACCACGAGGTTGGCCCTAGCCAACACGAAATTGATCTGCGCTACACGGACGCTTTGACCATGTCCGACAGCGTCATGACGTACCGCCTCGTCGTTAAGGAGATCGCGCTCCGGGCCGGCTACTATGCCACGTTTATGCCGAAGCCCATACTCGGTGAAAACGGAAGCGGCATGCATACGCACCAATCACTGTTTAGGGGAAAGAAGAATGCATTTTTCGACCCCAATGACATGTACCACCTGTCAGACCAAGGCAAAGGCTTTATTGCCGGCCAGTTGAAGCACGTAAACGAATTCTGTCTCGTCATGAGCCAATGGGTGAACTCTTACAAGCGGCTGGTTCCCGGCTTTGAAGCGCCTGTTTACATTTCGTGGGCGCGGCGAAATAGATCTGCACTGATAAGAGTGCCAATGTATAAGCCCGGAAACGAGCTCGCGACGAGGGTAGAACTGCGTTGCCCCGATCCGGCCTGTAATCCCTACCTCACCTTTGCGGTAATGCTCGCAAGCGGGCTCGACGGAATCGAAAAGGGCTACGACCTTCCTGACCCCGTCGAGAAGGACATCTTCAAAATGACGCCGCAACAGCTCGATGCGCACGGCATTGGCTCACTCCCCGAGAACTTAGGACTTGCAATAAAAGAGACCGAGAACTCTGAACTCGTGCGACGCGCACTCGGCAATCACGTCTTTGACCGCTTCATCCAACTCAAACAGAAAGAATGGGATGAGTATCGCATCCAGGTGTCGGAGTACGAGATCGGGCGGTACCTGCCTATTTTGTAAAGAGCGTTTTAGGGCGGAGAACTGGCGGGCTGTTCCGCTCTATCGTCTTTTTTTATTCTTCGTTTTCTATCGGACGAGATCGACCGGGATTATCTCTTCGTGAATCGCCGTCGAAAGAATAACGCCTGCAGCGCCGAGATCTTCGAGCGTATCCAAGTCTTCACTGTTCTTTATTCCGCCAGCGACAACAATTGGATGTCCCGAAACGTCGATCACCCTGTCTATGAAATCAAAGTCGACCCCGTGCTTCGTTCCCACGAGATTGATGTTCAGCACGAGCAGTTCACTCATCTTGTAGAGGTTCATCTTCTCGATAACCTCGAGAGGATCTCCGGAAAGTGCTGGATCGGGGGATATTGCACTTCCCTCCCTCATATCGATGCTAACGGCGATCCGCATCGATTGAGCTGCTCGAATCACGTCGAGGCGCCCCGTTTCGGTGCCAATTATCGCTGTATCACCGATTCGCTCGGCTTCTCGGACGTCATCGAGCCGCCGGATACCTATGTCTATGAGGGTTTTTGTGCGTGTGCCTATGCGTTGGATAATGAGTGAGTTGCTACCCGAACCGAGGATCCGATCGAGATCCGCGATGTACGTCCTCCTCGGCTTGATGGCGTCAACGACATTTAGCGGATCTGACGTCGTGCAGATCTTACTATGACGTTCAATGGGTTCATATTGTTCTCGATCGCCTCTGTAGCCTTTTACGACGATTCCGCCTCGAATGTCCATTGCAAAGATAATATCCATCGGTTCGCTCCGCACTAAGCATATCGTCCGCAGGGGAAAAACGTATTGGTCTCGCTTGGTTTCGGGTAGGTGCGCGGACTGCGCGGTGGCGGTAAACATCGAAACGTCGGCGCGTCGCCGTAAGCACCGCTTGCCCGAACAAACGTGGTCAGAGTCGGGTCAGAAGCTCCTGTTTCTTGGCCGCGAACTCCTCCTCGGTGATGACTCCTTGCTCTTTTAGATCGGCCAAATTACCCAGCAATTTGCACGGGTCGGCGGCCTGCTTGCCGGCTCCGCCCCGTCGTGCCTCAAATGCCTCGGTGAATCCGGCGCCGATAATGGCAATTGGGATAGCAAACGTGGCTATGCCTAAGAACATTGCAAAAACTGCCAAGAATTGCCCGAGCGGTGTCGTGGGGACGAGATCGCCGTAGCCGACGGTGGTCAGGGTCTGCGCAGCCCACCACCCGGCAGCAGGAATGCTTGAAAAATCGCGCGGGTCTGAGCCGTGCTCAATAATGAACATGAAACTTGAGAACGTTATCAGCAAGATTAGGTCGATTGCCAGCGCAGTAACGAGCTCGTTTTTTTTCGCTTGCAGAACATCGATGACGAATTTGAATACACTGGAGTACGTGAGCAGCTTGATGATGATGAGGATTATCGCCGCGTTTATGAATACGTCCGCTCCTGGAAATAACGGCTTGGCGTAAAAAGGCACAATGACAAGCAGATTTATGAGCAGGGATGTAGTAAACAGGCATTTTAGTCTGCCTTTGATCGGGCCTCTGAACCGCGGATCTACCGTGCACGACCATAAGCGTAGTAGCAGCTCAATGGTAAAAACCACGATTGCAAAAGCAAACACTGCGTTGAAGAGGTTATGATACCTTTGGTATACGTCGCTGTAGCTGGCTAGTATGATGACACCTACGAGTACCCAGATCAATGCCATCAAAAAGAACCGTACGCGTATAGCTGTGGAAACGTCCCGACGACGCGCTGCAATGCGGGCCTCGCCTACAGGGGCGGGCTGGAAGATCTCATATACACGGCGCTTCAGTTCGTCATTTTGCTTGGACATGCGCGGCTTCGAGGTTTTGAATCGAAATAGTGCACCCCAAGAGTGAACGTCAATTTGCATATAAATGCGTTGTGATCTTCCACGAGCGCTGTTCCGTGATCTGAAGTCGCGGGACGCGGCGGCTTGTGAACACGTTCTACGTTCTGAGTTTTGTCACCGTTTGAAAAATTCACTGTAGAGAGGCAAGAGATGCGGGCAAACCGGAATTGCTCATTACTGACGGCTTACAGTCATATCACAAAGCGTTCAACAAGGAGTTCTACGCCCACCAACAGAGCGAACACATCGTCGCTGAGGGGTTGACGGCGAGAAGCAACAATAACAAAGGCGAACGGTTGCACAATACCGTAAGGGAGCGGGTAAAGGTAATGCGTGGGTTGCACAGCGATAAGTCGGCTGCGGTGTTCAATGAGGGGTTCAAGGTGTATTACAACTTCGTCAGACCGAATCAGGCGCTAAAAGGGAAAACGCCTGCGGAGGTTGCGGGGGTTGACTTGAAGTTGGGAGGGAATAAGTGGCTGGCATTAGTTAAGAGAACGACGAAGAATGCGAAGGAGTAAATTTGGGCGGTCAGTTTTCGACTTGATTAGCCTTTATGTATTTGTTGAAAATGTTTAGCAGGAAATCGCAGTTCTTCCCCAATGCTTTGAAATACACAGCCTGCCCGTGTAACAATTTCACCGAAACGTGCAATCGCGCTGACGCAGACGTGCCAGTGTTAAAGTAGTAATCCCTCTCAGTTTTAAAATCCTTAATAACATAGTTCTCTTTTTCGATTTCCCAGCTTTCAACGTTGCCTTTTAACCGAATTAAACTCATACTGTCTTCTTTCAGAAAATTTTTCATTTCAACACAGTACTTCTCAGAAAAAAGCCATAGGGTTTCCCACTTTGGTTCATTATCTGCAATATCGTTAGAAACAAAAATGTCGTGTATGTCCTCACTATAGAGCTTTTTGTATTGTTCTATATGGTGTCCGAGAGGGCGATACAAATGAGTTGCTCCAATTCCATCCAGATATTCAGTGAATGTCCACACATTTGCTTCTACCATAATATCTTCCAAGAACTTCTGGAAGGCTATTAAGTATTTCTGGTGTATTTGTGCTGCGTCAATCATCTTCAATCACGATTAGAAACGATTAAGATTAACCGCGCTAAATCGTTCGGCGGGGCAGTGACTCTCTAGTTTAAAGGGGCTACCTCACCTTCCCCCCGTTAATCTCTTTACTAGAGGGTCATGCTCTTTAAGTTTCTTCTAGTAGGAAACGATTAAGAGTAATCGCGCCAAATCGTGTGGTGGGAGCCAATAACCCCTTAGTCATCTAGTGGGTTTGTCATACCCCCTATTTCTCCTTCTAAGGGGTTATTGGCTCCCACTGCGTTTCGATTCTAAATGGCGTTACACAGATTCATAAAGCGAATCATGTCCTTGTAACAAAGTGCTTGTTTTAGTTTTCACCGATTCAGCAACCGCAGATTCAGCAGTTTTTTTTGAGCGGGTTCACCGATAATTCAGCTGTGCCCGATTGACGGCTTTGGTGAATCTTGGGTTGGGTAAAGTGGTGAATCGCCGGTTGGTGAATCGGTTGGTCGGCGCGGGATAATTGACCTTAAATACTGTTTATGCTTAAAAACGAGCTGTGGAAATCCGAGCTGATTTCAGCATTTCAAATAGGCTGGATGAACTTGTCGAGAACGTATCAGAGTTAGAAGCAGCATGGCTTAACGGCCAATCAAAAGCCGAACTTTACACTGAAAGACTCGCCACCCCTCTTGCCATTTTACCCATCGCAGTCTACGCTAATCGCTTCGAGCTTTCAGTGCCTTTTGCTGAAGGCTCAAACAATGACGTATGTGACTACCTTAACACCATAGGGTTCCCAAAAGGGGTGACCTTTTTTCAAAGCAGTAAAACAAGTTACCTGCCAATTAGAAACCTGTCCGTAATTCGGGAAGATAAAATTTTGGAAGAATACGAAGAGCGGATATTTTCTCAGGCAGGATTACTGCATGCGTCTGGATTAAGAAGCAGCCTCGCATTTTTTACAAGCGAACTTGTTGACAATGTCGAGCAGCATGCCGGAATTAAAAATTACTGGGTTCTCGCCCAATATTACGGGAAAGCGAGCAATAGGCTCTGCGAAATAGTCATTGCTGACAACGGGGGAGGGTACAAGAAATCGTATGAAAATACAATCTTTGAAGTAGAAACAGATGCTGAGGCAATTCGAAATGCCTTTGAAGGTAAATCGTCTAAATCCGCTAGGATGCAACTAGAAGAGCGGGGTGCGGGGATACCTGATATCGCAACCACACTTTTCGATGGGCTTAACGGCAAGCTCGTTATCATGTCGGGAAAATCAATACAATATTATAAGCGGCATACAAAACAAGCGACGAAAGAGATTGAACTACCGTTTGAGTGGCAGGGGTCAATGGTTTGCATTAACTTCCACCCTCAAGACGTAGACCTTTATCGCCACATACACTAATGAGGCACAGTAATTGCTTTTCTTTCGACTATTTCCATCATTTTTTGCACATCAGCATTCCTATGCTCAAATGTGACTTGTCGGTTGCCCAAAGAGTGTAATAATTCGTGCACGAATGACCGAGAAGCAAACTCTATATTTTCAAAGTCAATAGTGATTGGCTTATTCTTTGGCAGATTTTCAACGACTTGCCGCGCAGACGCTCTGTAACGCAGCGTCTTAGTTTTAAATATTTGATGTAAGTTCACGTAAGCGGATTGTTTTACTCGTGGCCTATCCCAATAAGGGCTTTTACAACTAGGGCATACTCTCGGTTCTGTCGTTGATTCCCTTCGTGGCATCCAAATATGTCCGCACCGTTCGCACTGATTAGCCATCACCTGAACTTGTGCCATAGTAGTTGTTTTAAAGTGCATCTTATTTAAGCTTTTACCTTTTGGTATATTACTTCTGCTCTATTAGCGTTAGGTATATATAGTTATATACCTATTAGTAATATACTATAAGGTGGTAAAAATGTTCCCGCACACAACCCCTCAACAATCCGCTCGCATCCTGCGCGGGCAGTCGATGATTGAACAAGGCTTTGAGCCTAGCCAAATTGATAATACAACATTCTCAATTCACTCTCAATCGAGCGATAAGCAGTACAACGTCCTGCACAAATACAACGCGTGGTACTGCGACTGTCCCGATTACCTTTACCGGAAAATTGAGTGCAAACACATTCACGCCGTCCGTTTTTGGCAGGAGCTTAAAAATAAGCTCGTAATCGAGCAGGCTCAGGAAGCGCAAGAGGTAGAGGACGAAATTGTCGCAAATCGCCACCCACAGAACTTCGCGTGCATATACTGCGGCTGTGAAGAGATTATCAAGCATGGCACACGCACGACAAAAACTGGCAGCAAGACGCGGATGTGGTGTAAGTCGTGCAACCACACATTTACTCTTGAATCTGAGGCTGGCTTTGAGAAGATGCAAGTCACGTCAAAGATGGTCACGGTAGCATTAGACCTTTACTTTAAGGGCACTTCTTTAAGGAAAATCACCGACCACCTTGAGCAGTTCTACGAGCGAAAACTAGACCACACAACCGTTCTTTACTGGGTCAAGAAATACAGCGCGATAATCAGTCAATACGCTGAAACTCTCTCGCCACAATTGGGGGGTATTTGGCACGCTGATGAAATGAAGGTCAAGACAAAGCGGGATGAATGGTCATGGCTGTGGCACGTTATGGACAGCGAGACGCGGTTTATGGTTGCCAATCTAGTTACAAAGAAGCGTGAGGTTGGGGATGCTCAAGAGCTGTTCAAGGAAGCAAGAGAAGCGGGGAAACCGGAATTGCTGATTACAGACGGGCTGCAATCATATCACAAGGCGTTTAACAAGGAGTTTTACGACCACCATCAAGAAAGCGAGCACGTTGTAGCTGAGGGGTTGACCGCTCGCGCTAATAATAACAAAGTTGAAAGGTTGCATAACACCGTTAGAGAGAGGGTTAAGGTAATGCGGGGGTTGCACAGCGATAAGTCGCCCGCCGTGTTCAATGAAGGGTTCAAGGTGTATTACAACTACGTAAGACCGAATCAGGCGCTAGGGGGAAAGACACCGGCTGAGGTGGCAGGGGTTGATTTGAAACTAGGAAAGAACAAGTGGTTGGAGCTGGTTAAAAAGGCGTCAAAAGACTAAACGGAGAGAATAGCGAAAGATTACGCTTTTTCCGTTTCACTCCTTTTCTCATCAATTCTTTTTATCCAATCTCTTGTGATAGAACTTTTTCCTATTCTGGAAACTGACCAATCGAACGGTTCTGCGGCTGTGCCAGTTTCACGTTTTTGTATTTGTTTTTGCACTTTTTGCGCCTCCTTTTGCATCGCTCTCACCATCATTAACCCAATATCGAATTATGTGTTTGTCTCCCCCTTGCAATAAATACTCGCCTAACAAATCGCGAAACGCTTGCCACAATTCAGGATATTTGTTGTCAGTCACAACTTTTAGACCCAGATTTTTTGCCTCGTCTGCGTGCAGGACTTGCGAATGATGCAAGTAACCAGATACTAACTTAGTTGAAATCCGCCTTATTTCTTGGTCAGTATAAGTGCCCTTCATTATATCCTGTATATATTCTGTCATCAGAAATAGCAAAGAGTACGCTACTTGTAACTGAATTGCGTCATATTTGTCTGCTAGCGCTTTCAGACTGTAAGTCGCATCGGCTTCAGAGATTTTTTTGAATTTATCTTCAACGTACTCAAACCCTTCAACGATTGACTGAGCTGATGTGTCTCCAATAGTAGGGTCTAGCGGCGATATTTCGCTCATCATGCCCATTACGATTTCATTGCCTGTTAAGGCGACGAGCGTGCCCCCACTGGCGGCAGTGTGAGGGACAAACGCTATTATCTCAGCAAAACTCTTTTTCAGCGCTCTTGCGACTTTGTAAGAAGATGCGACTAGCCCCCCTGGACTATGTACGAGCAGGTAAAGTTTATGCGATTCTAAAGCGTCTTCGGTATCTTTTCTTAATAGTTTCTTAATCTCTTCAATAGCGGTTTCAATGCTAAACTCTTCGGATACCCCAAGTTCGGCACTTTTTACTTTAGACGGCGTGACTCTGACTCCATAATAAGGAGCTATTATTGAAAGAAAAACGTCATTTGGTTTCGATTTTTTCCTGAAACATCTAATGATATCTTCATCCGTCTCTTCCTCAACGTCAATAAATTTAGAAAGAGATTCGTTTAGGCGGGGCATATGTGTTGTTACTAATGCAACGCCACTATTTAACAATTGATACTTCACCGTTTCACCAACCGCTTTTTCACCACTGAGATTAACCGTAGTTTCACCAGTGCCCGATTGACTAACTTTTATATAGAATTGAAACTAACTATAAGTTAGTGTTACGATCCATTCCGACCGTGACACGCTAAGAAAGAGCAATGGACGAAGCAGCACTCCTTGACATTCTCGGCAATGAAAATCGCCGCAATATCTTGAAACTCCTTTCGCTGCGGCCTTTTTACGTGACCGAGATCTCGGAAAGACTTCACGTGGCGCCCAAGGCCGTGATCAGCCATCTGAGCATGCTCGAGCAGGCTGGCATCATAGCGTTCTTTGTGGACGAGCGAAGGCGGAAGTACTTCCACATCGCCGATAACGTGCTGCTTGAGATTCAAATCTCTCCGTTCAGCTATGACGTTGAGACTGCGAATCCTGGAGAGAAGGAACCAAGCGCCATTGAGTTCTCAACTCCGATAGGCGAGATACAACTCAAGACGCGAAGTCTAGCCGACGTAGCTGAGACATTGGATAGCCTTAGAAGGGCAAACCACGAACTGATGGGGGCCCAGCGAAGGGTACAAGAGTTAATGAATGAAGTGATGGAACGTGGCGCGCGGAAGATCGACCGAATATCGCAAGACTTCATCGAGTATGACATCCTTTCGCTGCTGCTTACCGGGCCCAAGACTGCTCTTCAGTTGTCAGCAGGGCTCGCGATACCCGCCCAGATATTGTCAGAGCGCCTTCGCGACCTCGAAAAACGAGAGAAAATCAGAAGAATAGATGCAAAGACGTACTGGCTAGCGAGGTAGGGAGATAAGCTCATCAACGCATCATACACACGAAATAGGAGACAATTGAAAAATGGTAGAAGAAGTAACGCTTAAAGTCGTCGAGGCGTACCATCGCGACGCGGGAAGGGGTATCGCCCGAATCGACATGGATACCATGCGACAACTCGGGCTCGTAAGTGGCGACATCATTGAGATAACGGGCCGCAACAGAGCGGCCGCAGTGGTGTGGCCGGCATACCCAGAAGACCGCGGCCTTGGCATCATCAGAATCGATGGTAACATTCGCGGCAACGCACACGTGGGCATCGACGACAAAGTCGTCATTAGAAAGGCAAAATCGAATCCGGCCGTGAAGATCACGCTGGCCCCCACCCAGCCGGTGCGTATCGTCGGCGGGGAGGACTATCTCATGCGATTCCTCGAGGGGCGTCCGGTGCAGAAGGGCGAGACGCTCCGGGTCGAAATGCTGGGCAATCCGATAACTTTTGTGATCACTGCCACCCAGCCAGCAGGCATCGTTATCGCTGGGAAGAGCACGCAAATAACGCTTAAAGAAAAGCCGACGGTGGCGGCGGAACGTTCGATTTCTCACGTCACCTACGAGGATATCGGAGGCCTCAAGAGAGAGCTTGCCCTGGTACGAGAAATGATTGAGTTGCCGCTACGGCACCCCGAGCTATTTCAAAAGCTCGGCATCGACCCGCCAAAAGGCGTCTTGCTCTATGGCCCACCGGGCACGGGAAAGACACTCATCGCGAAGGCCGTTGCGAACGAGACGGACGCCTACTTTATCAACATCAGCGGCCCGGAGATAATGAGCAAGTTTTACGGCGAGAGCGAACAGCACCTCCGGGAGCTGTTTAAGGAGGCGTCGGACAACACTCCTGCGATCATTTTTATAGACGAGATCGACGCGATTGCACCCAAGCGAAGCGAAGTGACGGGAGAGGTCGAACGGCGCGTCGTCGCCCAACTGCTCGCGCTGATGGACGGCCTCGAGGCACGAGGACAGGTCGTCGTCATCGCCGCTACCAATCGTCCGGAAGGAATCGACTCCGCGCTGCGGAGGCCCGGTCGATTCGACAGAGAGATCGAAATCGGAGTGCCCGATGCAGCCGGCCGTCTGCAGATATTACAGGTGCACACCAGGGGCATGCCCATCGCCGACGACGTGCGTCTGGAGGATCTCGCCCGTACGACGCACGGCTTTGTCGGCGCTGACCTCGCCGCCTTATCCAAAGAAGCGGCGATGCACGCACTGCGAAAGATCCTTCCCGAGATTGACCTTGAAGAAGAGATCCCACAAGATGTGCTCGATAAGCTCCAGGTCACCGCGGAAGACTTCGCGAACGTCCAGAAAAACATCGAGCCCTCAGCGATGCGCGAGGTCTTTGTTGAGGCGCCAAACGTGAAGTGGCAAGACGTCGGAGGGCTTGAAGCGCCAAAACAAGAGCTTATAGAGGCCGTCGAGTGGCCCATAAAATTCGCCGACGCGTTTAGCAGCATCAACACGAAGCCACCGAAGGGGGTGTTGCTCTTCGGCCCACCGGGGACGGGAAAGACGCTCCTAGCCAAGGCGGTCGCGACGGAAAGCGAAGCCAACTTTATTAGCATAAAGGGGCCTGAACTGTTGAGCAAGTGGGTTGGCGAGTCGGAAAAAGGCGTGCGCGAGACGTTTCGGCGCGCCAAGCAGGTCTCACCGACCATTATTCTGTTCGATGAGCTTGACGCGGTGGCACCGACCCGAGGGGCGAGTTCAGACTCGCACGTTACGGAACGCGTAGTGAGCCAACTGCTGACCGAGCTCGATGGCTTAGAGGAGCTAAAGGACGTGGTGGTGATCGGCGCAACGAATCGGCCCGACATGGTTGATACTGCGCTCCTACGGCCCGGACGACTTGACCGGCTCGTGTACATACCGCCACCAAACGTGTCGAGTCGCGCGCAGATATTTGCAATCCACCTGCGCGGAAAGCCGCTGGCAGACGACGTCGACATCGAGCAGCTCGCCAAAGAGACCGAGGGATACGTCGGTGCTGATATCGAAGCAATTTGCAGAGAAGGCGCGATGCTCGCTCTCCGAGGCTTCATCCGAGACGACATGACGCCCGAGCAGGTTAAAGAAGGGGCGCAGACGATACGGATTACGAAAGCGCATCTGTACGCTGCAATCAATCGGGTCAAGCCAACGGCATCGCGTGATATGCTTCACCAGTACGAGCAGATCGCAACGGCGTTTGCAAAGTTCTCTGTTACCGAAGAAGAGCCGAAGGAGCAGGCCGCAAAGCCTGAATTTGCAGGTTATGCGTGAGATGAAACACACAGAATTAACGGCGTGAAGAAAGAAAAGGAGGCGTAAAAATGGCGAAAAAGCGACGGAGTTTTTTCGATGACTTTTTCGGTGAAGGATTCGATGAGCTGATGGATCAGATGCTGCGAGACCTGCAGGAAGGGGGGCAACCGAAACCCTTCATTTATGGGTTCTCAATGACGCAGCATCCGGGCGAAGCACCAGAAGTGCGAGAATTCGGGAATATCCAGCCCTTTGGCAGGAGCGTCAAGATGGAGGACGAGAGAAAGCCCCTGATTGACGTTATGGAGACGACGGACGAAGTTCACGTTATTGCCGAGATGCCCGGCGTGGATCGGACGGATGTGCAGCTCGAAACCACTGAGAGCAGACTTGACATCAAAGCTCAAAACGAGTTTAGAAAATACTCTGAAAGCGTTGAACTTCCCGTCAAGGTTGACCCACACAGCGCGAAGGCAACCTACCGAAATGGCGTTCTTGAGGTGAGGCTGAAACGCGTCCAACCTGAAGAAGAGAAGTCGCACATTAGCGTCGAATGAAGGGGTTCACCCTCTTCAAACTTCCTTTTTAATGGCATCGGGCAAGGTGCTTACGTCGCGCAGCACGAAATCGGGCTGGGCGCGGATCAGCAACTGACGCGTGGCAAAGCCGCAGAGCACTGCGGCCGTTTTTGTTCCCGCTTTTTTTCCCATAAGGATATCTTCGACCATGTCGCCCACGTAGAGCACCTCTGAGGCGGCGACGCGCGCTCGCTCCATTGCCATAAGCAAGGTTTCCGGCGCTGGCTTCCCGTGCTCAAATCCGACATCGTCGCCAAACAACATGGTATCGAAGTACGCCTCGATTCCTTGTTCACTGACCTCGCTCGTCACGCGCTCTCGAGACCCGCCAGAGACGAGGCCAAGCTTCAAATGCATCTTCTTCAGCTCAAGTAGAGCGTCGGCAGTGCCGTCGAACAGTACGCACTCCTTGTCATGTCGCACGTAGCAGTCCATCCACGCCGCGTCTGCGGTTGCCCAGTCGTCTTCGCCTATTCCCAAGTACAAGTAGTAATCGTGATAGTTGGGACGACTCTCTTGGCGGAACTCTTCGAGGGTTACCTGTGGCAGACCGAAGGCGTCCATGACGACCAGATAGCTCTCATAGGTGGGAATGACCGAATTGTAGAGCGTCCCATCCCAGTCGAACATCACTGCTTTAAGCACGTCCTTACTCCCGCGGCAGTTTTTCGCTCACGATGGCGTAGCATCTCCACAGTTCTTGCTTGTCATACTCAACAAGCCGCTGTTGGGTGAGCTCTGCAATCGTATTGTTCTCGAGGGCGTCATTTATACGCGCTTCTGAAAGGCGCATTATGTGAACGTTGTGTCTGACGCGCGCCTCAGGAGAGCGCTTGAGCTCTTTGAGCGCATCAAGCGGATTCTTGCTGGAGCAAAAATCGCAGTTGCACGTCCATTCGGAGAGTTTGTCCGCTCGCACAAGCCTGCCTGAAGCTGTTAGAACAGATCCATACGCGAGTCCGGCGATTACGGCACTCGAACCGTCTGCTGACGTCACGTTAGCGTATGCGAGAAGCTCGAGGGCGTTCAATGAGCTGCCTCCTGAGGCGTGAAATCGCGCGCCTCCAAACTCGCTTAAGAGCTGATTGTATGCGGCGAGCACCTCAAACTGCTTCACGCGATCTTCCGAGCGGAATTTTGCGAGGCGGGAAAACAGGCCAAATCCCGCGGAGAGCTTCGTCAAACCGGCATTTAAAGCTCTCTCGAATATGTACAGGGCATCGCGGAACGTACCTACCTCAAAGCCAGCGTACAACAAATCAGGCCGTTGAGCGTTCTCGTTGGCCCACAAAGCGGCTTTTAGGCTCGTTTCAAGCGCCTTCAAACGATCTGCTTTGACGTGCTTCCAGTAGGGCGTTTTAAAATCGCCGTTGACCGGAACGTTGAGTGTCATCAAACCGTCGGTCCTGTTGTTCACCAGCTTTTCCTGCAATAACAGAACCCTTTCTTTCGTTCGCAGTTCGGGCTTTTTCGAATATGGGGGCGAGAAAAAGTTGCCGCTGTGAATGAACTGATGGGGGATGATCGCTGGATCTGTCGCGTACGCCTTTGCAAAGGTGGTGTTATCGAAGGATAACACAACGGGGTCATTCAGCCCGCGCAGCGTCGGGACGAACGTCCGGTAGAATTGAAATAGACTCGTAGACATCGTGTCGTTTCTTTGGGAAATAGGCACGCAAGCTTTTTAACGCACGGGTATAGCTTATATCTAATTGAATTGATATAAAAATGGTGACGTTACATGCCAAATGGACTTATGGACTCGGAGCGAATACGCGAGATTGTGCGATCAAGCAAAGACTACCTTCAGATTATTTATCAGAACGACACGAAACTTTTGCTGAAGGTGCACAACGATCCTGCTATTGAGGTCAAAGTTGAAGGCGAAGGAACCACTGTTTCCGTGGATATAGTTGAACCCGAAAGGCTTGGCCAGTTGGTCCAACAGTTTCGGGATCTGATGTCGTAAGCACGGCGATGTGAGCTCTAATGATAGGCAATGCACTTTCCGCGCTGAAGACGTTCGGTGTTGCCGCGCGCGCCCTCGATGACGAGGGCCTGACCATCGAAATACGCAACCGGGGCAACCCCGCCGTTGCCGTTGGGCGAAACGCCCACTCCCTCGTGCTGGACAAGGTCTACGGTCCAATAAAAGTAAGAAGCTTCAAAGAAGTGGTCGAATTGATGGGGAAAATCGCGGCTGGAACACAGGAGGAGGACGTCTCACGAGACTAGGTGCTTTTTTGGTGTATCTCCTCGGAGCACTGCTGATAATCGCTGGCGCATTCGTTCTTCTATCACAATTAGGGATCATTGGGCTTCTCCTTAACACTCTGAATCTTCCCGCTATCGTTCTGTTTGCACTCGTCCTCATCCTCGTTGGAATCGTCTTGATCCGAGGGGCGTCATTGATCGCGTATAGCCCTGACCACCAAAGAAAAGATCGTAATGAGCTAGACTATAAAGATCTCACCTACGAAGACCAAGATCCGTGGGGGCACGAAAAGCGGTATTAGTCACTAGAGAGCTGCGCGCTTAGCGGCGCGTTTATTAGGCCTTCGTAGTACCTGATTTTTTCGTTGATCACGCCTTCAAATTTCTTATACTCGCGTATTACACCAATCCACATGAGCCCGTAGCATAGGGCGATCGAAATAAGAACGGTCCCCCCGGCTAGTATATAGTTGTCGCCTCGCACGAGAATGGCGTTGCCGTACAAGTATTGTGACGTGAGTACGACGTAAACAGCGAGAAGAATCCCTGCCACCCCACCCCACATCGATTTTATGTGCCATATGTGGCGTTCGTGGCGTTTTTCCATTTTTCGAAAATCTAACTCAAGAATTCGGTTGTAGACGTCGCCCTTGTTGACTTCGACGTATTTGTTTTGTCCGCGCTGCGTGGTCACATTCTCCTTGTCGTGTAATAGAAGGCAACCATAAGCCCAACCGCGATGATGCCGATTATCGCTGCGCCTACAAGTGTAGGATCAGCGCCGCCGCCTCCCGTTTGATTGGCCGAAGGCGTCACACTAACCACCGGCGAAGGCGTCACACTCACCCGGGCCGTAGCCGTCGGCGAAGGCGTCACACTCACCCGGGCCGTAGCCGTCGGCGAAGGCGTCACACTCACCCGGGCCGTAGCCGTCGGCGAAGGCGTCACACTCACCTGGGCCGTAGCCGTCGCTCCAGCAGCCTGCAAACAAAGCGCTGATGAAGCTGCTGCTATGACAATTACGAAAGACAGCAGTACAACGCGTGAGATGGGAATTCTGGATCCTCCTGCTTGTAACGACAACTATTGATTCCCAGCTAGGATATAAATAAGTTGTCTGCCAGGGCATACTCTGGGGCTGGACAGAGCATACGTTTCATGCGCTTCACGACCAGGTATACGAATTTCGAGTGCTTGTCGAATGTGTCTTCAGTTACGTGTGAATAGTAGCAATCAAACACGAACCCGGGCTCCGTGGTCAGTGTCGCCATTGCTTCGCCGGCAGTGAATTTTATCGCCATGCCCATCACTTCAGTGTTGTTAAGCGTACGGACTAAACAGTTTGAGAACTCCTAAATCTTGCTCGGAAAGCGTTCGATCGCTGCTGTGAGCGGACTAATTCGGCGCTTAAATTCAGGTTAACCCTCAAGCTGAAAGGTAACACCGCTGACGCGCGTTCATCAGAGCGCATTAAAGCGCCCCGTGTGACATGGCGACGTCGCCGCCGTTTTTCGATACCTTTAATTCGTAAGAACATAACCAATACTTATGGACCGAGAGGTTGTCGTCTCTGTAAGCGTGCGAGCTGTTGGTTATGATCATGAAACATCGACGCTTGAGATTGAGTTTTGCGATTCAAGCATCTATCAGTATGCTCCTGTCTCGGAAGAAATTTACAACGGCCTTATGAATTCGCTCGGGTCCAACCTCGAAAAAACTGATTTGAGATACTTTAGCGAACACATCAAGGGGAAGTATAAGCAGAAAACCATTCGGAGGCCGCGGCTTAATCTCTTTAAAGGAATTTTAGAAACGTAATCAGTCGTTCCCTCGTCTCCGTAGTTTTGAAATATATCGATCGCGGCGAGTAGTCCCGCGCTATCAGAGTGCTTTGGTCATATATGGGCCTTCACGGGCGTAGCCTTTGGTGCGATAGTACTCGCGCACTCCGACCGCGCTGTTTGTCGCGATCTTACGCATCCCGGAATTGGCTGCGATGCGTTCAGCAGTTCGAAGCAGTTCTGCCCCAAATCCACGGTGTTGCCACTTTTTTTCGTGCCGCTCTCCAATCGTAGCCGAGTTCCCGTAAACGTGCAGCTCTCTGATCAGCGCCGTTTCATTTGTAATCTCGGGCCTATCAGACGTGTGCGGAATGCGCAGCCGCGCGAAGCCGATAAGGAACTCCAAATCGCCACGCAAGCCGACGGTTGAGATAAAGTACTCAACGCCATTACAAGCCCTGTACTCTTCAACCCGTCGTTCGACCTCTTCAACGTTGGTGATGCCTTGGAGCCCCACCTCTCTACATCGTATGCAGTTACATTCGCGCCCTAGTTCGCGCAAGCGCTTTTTGGCTAGTTGTCGCAAGTTGCCCTTTTTGACGCCGGCGACGATTCGGTGAGCTGGGATATCTCTCTGCACTCTTTGGAGTCTCACCCATTTGGGGAGCTCCGCCTTGACTTGCGCGATCAGTTCAACGGCATCGTGTAGATCAAAGGCATCATACTCACCCCTTTTCCACAAACCGTGTAATGGGGTACCCTCCGTCACAAGCGTTGGGTATATCTTGAGGTAGTCTGGGCAGAATCGTTCGTCGGTGAACAAGTCTCCAAGCATCTTACGATCAGAATCAAAATCTGAGCCCGGAAGTCCGGGCATAACGTGGAACCCGACCTTCAATCCGCTATCGCGGCACGCCCT
>JACWML010000023.1 GCA_015661395.1 Methanomicrobia archaeon
CCTAAGAGCAGTTGCACACGTCGTAGATCCATTCCCGACCGGACAAGGTGAATAGCAAAACTGTGACGAAGTGTGTGAGGGTGCACATCTACACCGATCATGTTGCCGTATTTTTTGACTATGTTACCGATTTGCCTACGTTTGAGGTCAAAAACCGGCTGTTCTTCCCCGATATTTTGTGCAGAAACATAGTCGGAGAGCATTTGTAAGGTCTTTTCATCAAGTAACACCCTGCGTTGTTTTCCCCCTTTGCCTTTGGTGATGTTCACAACCTGATTAGTCCACTCAATATCCCCAGGTTTGATATTGATTAACTCACTCACGCGCACTCCCGTTCGCCACAGCACTTGCATAAGCAAAAAGTCTCGGTGGTTGGCAATCATAGCAGCTTCAAACATCGCATTGACCTGCTCTCGCTCCAAATAATTGGTAATATTCTTCACATTGCCCAAAAGGTATATTTTGGGTAATAAATCTTGCTATTTTGCTGTTCTTTGCGGCCTAATGCCACCGGTTTATACAAAGAGGCAAATTCTTTCCGTTTCTGGAGCACTTTCCGTTATAATTCAATGCTTCTATGTCGCAATGCTCCGCCTACGTAGGATCTGAGCACAAGCAAAAGTGAGAGTTAATGTGGCTTCAACTTACTTGCTCTTTGATCGAATAATCAGTGAGAAACAAGAGATGATGAGAAACGAAAAATCATCGGGAAACCAAACACATTACGGCACCACCTGAACCGGTAGTTACAGACGCCAAAGAACATTCTACCGAACTCATCAACCTAGAGGAAGTGAAGAGCAACACAGAAGCCATAAAAAAACACGGAATCCCTAAAGCGACTCGCTAAGTGGATGGGAAAGGGCATTATAACAACTATTATCCTGTCTGCCGCTGCATTCGTCGTCAGCATTGTTCACCAAGCAAAGAGTCCACAAATGGGCAGCGTGACAGGCGCTTTACATGCCGTAACTTCATGAAGTTTGTTACGGTTTGAAAAAGAAGCTTTGAGCACCCTCCAATTGCTCAAAAGACGCTCTTATCTACTTTTTATTATTCACCTCTCGGATGATCTTCGCGATATACGGCGAACCCTGCGTCAACGAGTGTCGCCGCGTCCGCGCTATCGAGCTGCAAGCCGTCGCCGGCCTTATAACTGCCACAACCTTTGACAAACGTTATGGATTTAGGAACTGTCATTTTGTACTCACCTCTTTTTTTCCTGCTTAGGTTCACTCGAACGGATTTTTTTGGTTCATATATCTTTCCGTCAGCTTCGATCTATCATAAATAACCGTCCGCGTTGCGTCAATTTATACCCCTTTTTTCCATCGTCTCTGACTACTCTCTCGACAAATTCTTTTTTTTGGAGGCTGTCGATGATTTTCGCTGTTTCATCCATTTCCAGATAGAGAGCGTAGAGCGAGCGGTCTCTGTGGTCAACATTTTTTAAGCGCGCTGGTTGGGCGAATCGTCAACGCGTTGTGGTGTCTGGCGCATCCAGCGCATCTAGAACGTACGTCTTTGACGAAATCTTGTAGTATTTGGGCCCCCCACCCATCGACAAAATCCCTATGTAGCCTGCTGCCAGCAACTCGTGAAGAGCCTTTTGGACTTCGAGCTTCGTCCCGTCGACTTTTTTCTGCACCTGCCACGAGCGAAGGCCTTCGCTGCTAGACTCATAGATGCTTCTCAAAACCGTCTTTTCAAGATCAGTCATCAAAGCCGTTTCACCGGGACCGTCGTGCAGCATCGGATTTAGCATAGTTACACGCACCTTTCGGGATTGACCATGTTAGGTTAATCGTATATAGCTCTCCTTGGTTGGCACCACCTCTACAGAAAAACAAGAGACGCAGACTGCCTAGCCGACCAAGTTTCTAGTGCCACGCGCGCTTGCGCACCTCTGGACCGGCTGACAGACGTGGTCAAAGGATGCTCGGATGGCGGTTTTTATCGCGTGGAATAGCCTTAATCAACCATGCGGATGAAACGAAAATGAGCTGAGCGCATGTTGTTACACGTTACCGTAACCCACGCAGATACTGGTTGTCCCCGATACAATCCTAGCAACATCTTGCCTGGTGTCGATACACGTAAGAAATGCGATGATCTGGCTCAGTTTCTATGAGATCGTTGCTCCAAATAGCATGACGCTCGCGTACAAAGCTAATCGTGCACAGGGGTGGTTAGATGGAAATTGGTTCACAAGTGCCGGGATTCTGTCTTCCTGATAAGGTAGGGGAGCAGCGGTGTTTAAGCGATTTTAGGGGTAAGGGGGTGGTCTGTTACTTCTATCCGAGAGACAACACAAGTGGCTGTACGCGAGAAGCTGTGGATTTTAGCGAACAGTTGCCGGATTTTGAGAAGTACGACGCAGCCGTTATAGGGATTAGCCCCGATTCCCCTGCGAGCCATCAAAAATTCGGCGAAAAGCATCAGCTTCGCGTGTTACTCCTAAGCGACGAACGCCACGAGGTCACCGACAAATATGGCGTCTGGAAACTCAAACGTTTGTACGGGAAGGAGTACTACGGTGTCGAACGCAGCACCTTTCTCATAAACCCGGAAGGGAAGCTAGCCCAGGCATGGAGAAAAGTCAAAGTGAACGGCCACGTCGAAGCTGTCAAACTAACCCGAGAAGCGCTCAGACAATAAAAACTACGTCAACGAGTCAGATCTGCATGCTCTAGCAGTGGTCGCGAACAAGCGAGAGCAGCTCTCTAGAGCCGAGTTTCATAGGGTTCGCGTACAACGACAGAATTTGCGCAGTGACACCGTCGATCCGCTCAAAGCAGGTCATAGAGAGGTTACCATTCCGGTTCGCCCTCTGTGCCAAATAAACCGGAATAGAACAAGCCGTTGAAGCGGTAGTCCTTGAGGTTGTCTGCAATCTCGTGCGATTCGTTGTTTTTACTGCCCACTAACCTGCCGTCTTCAAACCATCTGAGAGAGTCATAGCGGGAAAGCGCCAGAATGACGTACTCCTCAATGCGCTCTTCGTCGGACCCTTCAGAACTCGTCGCTTTGACGTCGTCGATCGCCCATTTCGAAACGTCAGGCTTCAGCCACTGGATGAATTCTTCCACCAGCCACGGATATACGATAAGCGACCGCATGCCACTCTCCCTAACTTTACGTGGACTCTTCATCCTTCTTGAAGATTAAAACCTTTTCCTTTTGCATAACGTTGTAGAGGCCAAAGATGGTTTTATCTACGCTCTTTGTAAGCTGTAATCCTATGTCGTTCGCGTGTTCTGTGATGAGCTCGACAGATCGCAGTGGCGTGCCTCCAAAGACTGCATTTCCAATAACGATAAGAGCGTATCTGTTCGGCTTTAACACGCGCATCATTTCTTCCAAGCTTCTTTTCATGTCCTCATCGTAAAGGCATACCCGGTCTTTCATCCGACCCCGCAACCCAATGAACTGTTCCCTAATCTCACTCGTATCCAATCCAAGGGCCTGCAGTGCGTGCGCATCGTTCTTGATATAGTCGAGTGCAATAGCGTACGGAGGAGACGTGACGATGCCATCGATGCTGTTATTCCGCACTGGCAGGGCGCGCGCATCGCCGCGTTCGATTGCTGCTCGTCCCAGTGATAGCCTAAGCTCCTTTCGGATCTGATCGTAGTCGGTAACCGACTGGACCATGAGCTTCGTTTTTGCGGCAAATGCCGCAGTGATGTCTCTTTTTCGCCGAACATTGTCGCTCAACGCTACCAGTTCGGCCAAGGTAAAGAAGTTCCCGACCCTTTGATCAGCAGTGGACGATAGCGCGTTACGAAGCGCTGCTTCGTGCAACGTCATGCCCTCCTGCTTCACTCCCGCAAGCTCTACGCAGCGTTCTCGTATCTTGTCGACGACTTCATGTGATGCGGTCTTGACCCTGCTCTGTAGGACGCACAGCGGCGAGGCATCGAACCCGACGCAGTTCACGCCCAATAACTGGGCCTCGAGCGCCGTCGTGCCGCTTCCGACAAATGGATCCAAGACGGTGTCTCCCGGTCGCAGCCCGATGATGTTGAGCGCCGCTCGCACCAATTGCGGGTGGAATTTGCCTTTATAGGGATATATCCAGTGTGTCAGATACTGGTTGACCGAACGCGTGCGATTTTTTTGCGAAATGCAAACGTAATCAGTGTTCTCCCCCCGGACCGTCTGAAAATATGCAAGCTGCCTCTTGAGCCGTTCTTCATCTTCGACATCGAGGAGCCTGAAGCTCGAAAACCCGTCGGTCATCTCGAAAACAGCTCCCAGCGAACGGAGTTCGAGCTGTGCTAGGATAAGTTCGTAAATGAACTGAACGTTGCCAAATAGGCGTGCCTGGTCGCGCAACTGGCTTTCTTCTTGTTTTTTCAATGGCGCGTTGCTTGTAGGGGGTTCCTTTTCGTTCACGTTCTGTTCTGCTCTCAAGACTGTTGTTTGAATGTAAAGATAAAGTGCAGGTCTCGGCGACTCTGTCGCTGAGCCCCATAACCGATAGACCAAGTCCTACACATAAGGCACCTGTGGGGCTTACAAAACTCAAAAGGTTTTGGACGACCTTCGATTTAAAACTAATGCGCGAACACCTGTGAGACAAGGCCTCGCTGTGTTCGTGCTTTGCTATTCACTGAAGAACAGCTAGCTAGCTGCAATTCAAAAAAGCAAAAAAAGCCAGGTCATCCCTGGCCTAAATCGCATTCGATTTTAGCTTTTGCAACTGCCCTGATTAATAACTGTCCTGTTATGAGGTCACTCGTAAATCGATGATCGTTTACGGATCACTGAAATAAGGACATTTGCCTTTTTTTCCTCTAATGCTCCAATTTTAAGGCCATATTGAGCGCGCATATCAATCTTTTTCACTTAAGCTTCGCGCCATAGGAAATGCTGGACGTTTCGGCTGATTGCGTCGGCCCGCAGCTTCTCAAAATGAGCCAGAGAAAAAAAGCCCCAACGCGCTTTCCAGCACCAAGCGGTCCTTTTCGCTTCAGCTTTGGCGCGCCGAAGGCTTAAGAAACAAAAAGCCTGGAGATGAGCTCCCGGCTTTAAAAGCTGTTTAAAAAAAGCTAGTTCATTTGCCTAAACGTAATCACGCGATCGATAAGAGATTGCTTTGAAGGCGTGTGACGTTATGCAAGCCGGCACGTAGGACACGTTACAGCGTGTTGGACTGGCGCGAATGCACTGTGCTTGCAGGTCATTGTCGGATAGTTCGCGCACTTCGTCGTTGTCGTAGGGCACGCTGAAGTCTTTTGGCAGCTCGTACACTGCGCGCTCGTTGTCGTAGGGCACGCTGAAGTCTTTTGGCAGCTCGTACACTGCGCGCTCGTTGTCGTAGGGCACGCTGAAGTCTTTTGGCAGCTCGTACACTGCGCGCACGTCGTCGCAGCGCATGTACTGGTACTAGTCGTGGTTGCGGGCCTAGCCGCGCACTGGGCTGAAACTGTGCCTGTTGCTGCGAGCGCCACAAAAACGAGCGCTAGTAGAGATACAGTTATTTTCTTCATTCTAGTTCTCCTGTCTTACTGATTGAGGGCTTTCGATGCCCTTGCCTCTGTCGCTCTTTTTCCCATGGTATAAATATATTCTGCATAAAATATTATTCCTGAGTAAATCTTTTGAGCTTATGAGGCCCTTAAGAGCAAATTAGCATTTGAGTGCTTTCTCATGCATGCGTCCTCAGTTAGAGTTTTAACGTTCTCCTCCTCGTGGGTCGTGGGCACTGTGTCAGAGTCTAGGGCGAGATGGACGGCTCGCGTTTTTTCTGTGGGACGAGGGCTGCTCACCGTCTTGCGCAAGGTATATATGCGCGCGATTTGAGATCGAATGGTATGCAATCGAGTGCAGCGAGCGCTGTAATAGGCGCAGGAGAAAGCGCGCAAGCCGCGCGAGGTATTCCGCTGATCGGGGACAAGTTCCCGCAGATAGAAGTCCAAACGACTCACGGCAAGATGACGCTGCCGGATGTTTTTAGCGGCAAGTGGTTCGTGCTTTTTAGTCACCCTGCAGATTTCACGCCGGTGTGCACGACGGAGTTTGTGGCCTTTGCTAAACGATATGACGCATTCCAGAAGCTTAACTGCGAGCTTATCGGACTGTCCGTTGATCAAGTGATAGCGCACATGAAGTGGACCGAGTGGATCCAGCAGAACCTCGACGTCGAAATTCGGTTCCCGATTATTGCGGACACCGGCAAAGTAGCCTCAATGCTGGGGATGATTCACCCTGGCAAGGCGTCGAATACCGTGCGCGCTGTGTTCATTGTCGATCCGAAAAGCATCGTTCGGTTGATTATCTATTATCCACAAGAGGTCGGCAGAAACATGGACGAAATTCTTCGAGCCGTGAAAGCTCTCCAAATCGCCGACAAATACGGCGTCGCCATGCCCGCTGGGTGGCCGGAAAACGAGCTTATCGGCAAGAAGGTGCTTATACCGGCGCCGGCCGATGAAAAGACGGCCAAAGAACGCGCTAAAATGTATGATAACTACGACTGGTGGTTATGCTATAAAGAGCTCGAGGAGTGATGTCCTGCGGCTCAGACAGTATTGATCCGTTAAGCACCGAGAGAGTAGGACGTGACAATCTGCGTGCATAATGGAGGATACATTGACCGATACAGATCGTGATAAGTCGCAGGACGGTTTGTCCTACTTGTCTCCAGAGGAGCTCGCCCGAAGACTAGATTCAGACCCGGCGTTGCTTGTGTGCGATGTGCGAAACCCTGACGAATTAGGGGGGGAGTTGGGGCAGCTGCCCGGCTCCCTAAATATCCCGCTCGGGCAGCTTCAACAGCGGATAGGCGAACTTTCGACGCACAAAACGCTGGACATCGTCGTTGTGTGCCGCTCGGGAAGACGCTCAGAGGCCGCCGCTCGAATCCTTCAGGATTCGGGATTTGACCGAGTATTCGTTTTGAAGGGTGGCATGATGGCGTGGCGGGACACGCACCGATAAACGGCGCTTGACGGGCCTACACTGCTGACAGCATCCAAACGCGCACCCTTCCAGCAGGGCCGAAGCGTGTTGCGTTAGCGCTCTTTGGCTTGAAATGGATTGTTCTCCGCGCCGTTGGACCAGTCCTTCGTGGGTCGCTGGCAGCGCTTAATCTTCGGGGAACGCCTCAGTACTTCGCTGCTTAGCCCGCGCTCCGAATGTGTGCGCAACGTCCAACGCCTACGTCAACGTGAAATGGCTGTCGCAGCTCTCAGCGGCAAGAAAAGGGAATCGTTAAATAAATGGAAGAGAAAGCGTTGTTACCAAATAGCTGGAGGTAAACGATGGAAGACCAAGAAGAGAGTAAATTTAGGCGTCTGAGAACATTCAACGTCATTGCGGGCTTATTCCTTTTGGTCCAAGCTATAGCTATAGTTTTCCTGAGCAACTCGTTCAAACTACCGATAAACACGTATTATCTGCATTTCAACGCGACCACGCAGGTCCTCGCGCCGGTCGAGAATACGATCTACCAGCTCCGTGTGGGGCTCCTCGTTGCGCTATTCTTATTGATTTCGACGATTGACCATCTGCTTGTGGCATCACCGTTCGCGAACCGATGGTATGTCAAAAACCTCAAGAAACACGTAAACTACGCGCGCTGGTACGACTATGCGCTCAGCTCATCGGTGATGATCGTGGCGATCGCCTTGCTTAGCGGCGTCTACGACATAGCAGCCCTCATCCCGTTATTCTGCATAAACGCAACGATGAATCTTTTCGGCCTGATGATGGAGCTCCATAACCAAAAGACGGAAAAAACGAATTGGACAGCGTTCATATTTGGATCGTTTGCCGGCGTCATTCCGTGGATAGTCATCGTTCTGTACTTCGTCGGAGCGACGCAAAACGCATCAGTACCCACCTTTATCTATTACATCCTTGCGTCTTTAGCGTTCTTCTTCCTTCTGTTCCCCCTCAACATGTTCTTGCAGTACAAGAAGGTGGGCAGGTGGAAGGATTACCTCTACGGCGAGTATGTGTACGTCATCCTCAGCATCGTCGCAAAGACTGCGTTGGCGTGGCAGGTATTTGCCGGAACGCTCAGATAATTGCGCGTTGGTGTAAACGGCCCCTTTGTGCCCGACCGCCTTCGGTCACTCTTTCGCACAAAGGGCCTCTTTTTTGTCTTCTTGACAAAAATCCTTGAAACGAATGGGCATGCTCTGCGTCGTCTAGACAAGATGAGCAAACCAGCTGGCGCAGTTGCGACGCTATCCCCTCGCTATCTCGAGCGGATATCCGCGGCTTTTCCACGCCCTGATCGCGCCGAGCACGTTGTAGACGCTTGTGTACCCGTGTCGTGCTAAAATGCTCGCGGCGAGGCTGGCGCGCCCCCCCCACGAACAGTGCACGGCGAGGGGCGTATCCCGCGGCACACGAGCAACCTGCTGTTGGAGGTACCCTACAAAGAGGTGCTGTGCCCCTTTGATGTGACCCTCGCTCCACTCGTGATCGTCGCGGACGTCGAGCACGTTGACAGCCGCGCGATCCACAGCCTTTTTCAGCTGCTCGACCGAACACGTCTTGAGCCGTGCGATTGGCTTTCCATGGTTCCGCCAGTCCGGCATTCCGAGGCAGAGATGCGCAGCGACGTTGTCAAAGCCAAGCCGATTCAGATACGTCAGGGCCACCGTGGTGTCTAATGGTCGTTCGGTAACGAGTGCGACGGGCTCATCGTCATCGAGCACCCACCCGGGATAGACGCTTACGCCTTCAAGCCATATGCTGAGTGATCCAGGAACATGCGATCCGGCAAATGCCCCTGGCTCTCGGGTGTCGATAATGGTTGTCGCCCGAGCCGCAACAAGTTCCTCGAACTCGTCGCAGTCGGCCTCACGGAGCGTCCGAGGCATTGGCGGTGGACCTTGAACATTAAGTTCGTGTGCTCTGCGGAAGTAAGGCGGTAGTGAGAGTTGCTGTTGCGTCAGATAGCGCACGAAACCGTTTTCGTCCAGCCGAAGCAGCGGATTCAATTGCCGTTCGTAGCCCATGGTACGCTCTGGCGCCCATGTTGTTTCCACAAAGGCTTCCTGCGCCGTGGGCTGGGTATACGATAGAATGATCACCAAGCGGCAAGAGCTTTTCAAAGATGCTGCTATGGAGCTTCCTTGCCTGTGCGCCGGCTGATTCTGTTCCGAGGAGATCAATCCGCCCGGCATCGCCCGCAAAGAGCGTGTCCCCCGTAACCACCATTAGCGGCACGCGGCTATCACGCCGCCCATAGACGACAAAACAGAGGCTATCGTTGGTGTGCCCGGGCGTGCTGAGGACGTCAACCCTGAGGTCGCCGACATAGAATGTTTCGCCTTCGGAAAGGTTGTGGTCCCCGTATCGAAAATGGGTTTCCTTGCTATGCCCGATTTCTGCGTCAGTCCGCCGTTGAAGGTCGAGAGAACCGACGATAAAGTCCTCGTTGCAGTGGGTCTCCAAGATGTACTTAATTTCGGTGCACTCACGGGCCGCTAGCTCGACGTAGATTGAACAGTCTCGACGAGGATCGACGACCATCGCCTCGTTGTGGTCAGACAGGAAGTAACTTTTGTGTGCCAACCCCTCGGCCGTCACCGTCTCCAGCCGCATTTGTGCCTCCTTAGCCCGTTGCCTGATCACATTCTCTCGTCGCAAAGAGAAACTCGTTGCGGTGCACACCCCTCATCATCATCCTCGTCCGGCAGCCTTGCAAACGGGCAATCCGAATCTCGCGCGCCACTATCGGGCACCGCGAGCCCCCCGTGCGATATCGCGGCGCCACGCGGCGAGGCAGGCTACGATAAGGACGCTGCAGTCATGGTGAGGATTCGATAAGATGAAACCCGAGTTCGGTTAGCAATCCGACCGCCTTCTTCAGGTCGCTCGCTTGGAGAATTAGGATCGCTTTATTCGGCGTTGCGCTCGCGTAAGCGTAGGCGTAGTCGACGTTTATGTCGTTGTCGGAGAGCGCACGGCTGATCTCCCACAAGGCGCCAGGCGTGTCGGGCATTTCAAGGCCGATCACCTTTGTTTCAGAGACGGTAAAATCGGCTCTTCTTAGGTGGCGCAGAGACGCATCTGCGTCGTCGACGACGAACCGAATGATGCCAAATTCGCCGCTATCAGCGATGGTAAAAGCGCGTATGTTTATTCCGTTTTCAGAGAGTATTTTCGTCGCGCTTGCAAGCCGGCCGGGTTTGTTCTCGGCAAACAGCGTGATCTGCTTCAACATTTTGTTTGTGACCATTCGCATCACGATCTCGTTAGCCTAAATCTGTCGCAGGTCGATGACCTTCTGCGACTTTCCTGATGACCGTGGCAGGGTGCCTCGTTCCACGAGTTCCACCTTTGCGTTCACCATGAGCACGTCGCGCAGCTGCTTCGCGACTCGTTCTTCCAGCTGCATCAACGCGCCGATTCGGTCGCTCAGCGTGCTCTCTGTTACTTCAATCTTAACCGCCATGACGTCCATGGGGCCGGCTCGGTCGACCACGATCTGGAAGTGGTCACCGACTTCCGGAATCTGCATGAGCACCGATTCGATCTGGCTTGGAAACACGTTCACTCCTCTGACCACGATCATATCGTCAACCCGCCCTTGAATGCGCATGATTCTCGGATGGGTCCGACCACATTCGCACTCTTCCCACACCAGCGAGGTTATATCGCCCATCTTGTACCGGATGAGCGGCAGGGCCTCCTTTGACAGCGTCGTGACAACGAGTTCGCCTTTTTCGCCCTCTTCGACGGGGCCGCCATAATCGTCGACGATCTCGATCAAGAAGTGATCCGCCCACGCGTGGATGCCATTCTGAGCGGAACACTCAGTAAAGAGCGGACCGCTCATCTCAGACGTGCCGTAGATATCATAGGCCTTGATCCCAAGGTTCTGCTCGATGCGCTTGCGAGATTCAAGCGACCAAGGCTCGGCTCCAAGGATGCCCGCTCGCAGTTGCGTCTGCGACGCTATATCGATGCTCATTGACTCGGCGACTTCACCGATGTGGAGAAGATACGACGGCGTGCACGCGATCGCCGTCGTTCCCAGGTCTTTCATGAGGCTTATCTGTCGCGTCGTGGTGCCAGCGCCTACGGGCAGGACGGCTGCGCCAATCTCCTCGACGCCGTAGTGAAGGCCGAGCCCTCCCGTAAACAGCCCATAGGCGTAGGCGACTTGGACGACGTCACCGCGCCCGAGCCCGCACGCGGTCAGCGAGCGCGCTAAGCAGGTCGTCCAAACGTCAATGTCGTTGGCGCTGTAGCCGACAACGGTCGGGACGCCTGTCGTACCGCTTGAAACGTGAAATCGCACGATCTGGCTCTGTGGAACCGAGAACATGCCGGTCGGATAGGTGTCCCGCAGATCGGTCTTGTGCGTGAACGGCAGCTGTTGGATATCCTCGAGTGATCGTATGTCGTGCGGAGAAACGCCGGCTGCCGCAAAACGCTTCTTGTAGAAACTGGAGTACTCGTACGCGTTTTCGACTAACCGTCTGAGCTTGCGTTCTTGCAGCTGTTTGAGCTCTTCCGCGGACAATCGTTCGACTTTTGGATTCCAGTACTCCATGGCGTATCGGCCCTCCCTCAATCTGCCACGTACTCAATGCCATTTTAGTACTTTAACGTTATGAGTCGCAGCATACAGTCTAATAGCCCGTCGGGGGCGCTGGTCGGCCGCTCTGAAAGTGCGTCTAAGAGGGTTGAACAGCTCGGGCAATGCCTCTAGCAGTGATTAGGGATGATGAAATATCGTGCCCACCGCACACCGATCTAAGCTTGGCGACGCTCAGTTTCTCGGTCTTGTGGTCTCCTAAGATGCGCCGTGCAATCAGTCATTCTTGCCCATAGATACGCCCGTGTCTCGGGTGAGCGCGCGAAGAATGCTGACCGCGAACCTACTAATATATCAACACGTTATATATAGACTAAAACTGCTAAAGAGTACACGCAAATATGCTAGATACACATAAACTCGCAAATGCGCTTCTTATGCGACCGTGATCAACAATGAAAGCCATCGAAACTAAAGATCTCTTCAAACGGTTTGAAGACGTTGAAGCAGTAAAAGGAATCAATTTGGAGATTGAAGAGGGGGAGCTTTTCGGGCTGCTCGGACCCAACGGCGCCGGAAAAACGACGACCATCTCGATGCTGTGCACCATAGTGAAACCCACGAGCGGCTCAGCGAGCGTCTTCGGGCACGACGTCAAAAAAGAATCCAGCACCGTGCGCGGAATGATAGGCATCGTATTTCAGGACCCCAGTCTCGACGATAACCTTACCGGGAAGGAAAACCTCGACTTCCACGGCCGGCTCTACAAAGTGCCGAGAAATGAAATAGCCGGAAGAATCAGCGAAGTCCTCGAGCTCGTTGAACTCGCTGATAAGGCCAACGTGATCGTTAAGAAGTACTCTGGTGGCATGAAACGGCGGCTGGAGATCGCGCGCGGCCTGCTCCATCACCCCAAGGTGCTCTTTCTCGATGAGCCCACGCTCGGGCTTGACCCGCAGACCCGGCGTCACATCTGGGAGTACATAGAGAAGCTCAACAGAGAGAAGAAGATCACGATGATCCTGACCACGCACTACATGGACGAGGCCGATCAGTTGTGCGACCGCATCGCCATTATCGATCACGGGCAGATCGTTGCGATGGACACTCCCGAGAACCTTAAACATGACGTTGGCGGCGACGTCGTGATCATGACGGTGCCCAACGGGAGTGAGCAGCTCAAGACTAAACTCGAACAGCTCGAATTCGTCAAGTCGACCCAACTCGTTGACGGCACGTTGAGGCTGAGCGTCGACAAAGGCGAGACCGCGATACCGATTTTCATGGACGTGGCGCGTCAAGAGGGGATCGCCGTGCCCTCGATTGCGCTTCACGAGCCCACGCTGGAGGACATCTTCATCAAGTACACCGGACGGGAGATTCGGACGCAGGAGGCCGCGAGCGGGTTCGCTGGTTTCCATGGTCCGGGGAGACGCTAGCGATGCCAAACGGACGAATGGTTTTTATGGGTGACATCTATTCGATTTGGCTCAGGGAGATGACCCGGTACGTAAGAGCTCGGTCGCGGGTCGTTACCTCACTTATTACCCCCCTGCTGTGGCTCATCATATTCGGGACCGGATTTAGCTCCTCTTTGTCGTTCGGTGCAGGCGGCACCACGAATTACATAAACTTCCTCGCGCCTGGAATCCTCGGCATGACGGTGCTCTTCACCTCGATTTTCTCCGGAATGAGCGTGATGTTCGACAAAGAATTCGGTTTTCTCAAAGAAATTCTCGTCGCCCCCGTTTCGCGGACGTCTATCGTCATCGGAAAAGCCCTCGGGGGAACGACACAAGCGTCAATACAGGCCCTGCTGATACTCGCCCTTTCCACGTTCATCGGGGTGAAAATATCGGGCACGCTCGGACTTGCACCCGCCGTGGTGCTCATACTCGTGACCATGTTCTTTCTCGGCATGGGTTTTGTCGGGCTGGGGGTTAGCATCGCCTCTCGGCTCGAGAATATCGAGGGCTTTCAAGTCGTCGCTAACCTCCTCGTGCTGCCCATCTTCTTCCTGAGCGGCGCATTCTTCCCGGTCGCGTCGCTTCCGAACTGGATGAAGGCGCTTGTGGACATCAATCCGCTTGCGTATGGCGTCGACGCGATGCGTTATGCCGTCACCGGGCTACATACCTACGCCCTGACGACTGATCTCGCGGTCGTCGTCGGATTCTTCGCACTGATGACGGTTGTCGGCTCCATCTTATTTAGAAACGTGCGCTGAGCCGTGAGCCCGTCGGCGGGAGCCCAAAAAAAAAGAAAAAAGTACGCGACTGGCAGTTCGGTAGTGTGCCGCGATCCGGGGCTTACGCGAATTTCTCCGGATCTCTGTCGAACATCGCCTTGCAGCCAGGAGCGCAAAAAAAGTACTTCTTCCCCTTGTATTCGCTGACGTACTTCGCCGTCGTTTCATCGACGTCCATGTTGCACACGGGATCTTTTGCCATTTTTCCCTCTAGGCACCTTGTGCTCTCAACGTTTAATATACTAACTCAGTTGACCACGCGTGTCGATTTGCAGCTCCACAAGAAATCGAACAGTTCCACGAGCAGTCGGTAGGTCACATCAGCTGCAGGGACGAGAAATCCGCACGACATATCAGGGTCGTAGCCTTCGTGAGTGGTCACTCGCGGGAAAAAAATGAGGCCGCGAAGCTCGTTGACGAGGAGTATCGTGCTGACGCTATCGACGTACCGGACATCGGGGCGTTCTGTTCCTGCCGTGCTCTTCATGAGCACTTTGACGTCGGACGCGTTGAGACCAGTCTGGTCCACGGTGTAGTTCAAGACCCATAGAAACCGTCTCGCTTCACCCACGATCTCGGCGGCAGCCGCGTGCAGCAGCTCACTATCCTGGAGCAGCGACTCGCCGAGGTCTGCCGGCAAACGCTTGAGATGCGCGGGAAGCTCAGCCGCACTGTGGCGCTCCCAGTACTCTAATAGGTCGTGAACGTCGCTTATCCCTTCAATGAAGGTTACCAGCACCTTTCCGTATTCCGATATGACGTAGTCCCCGTTAGGGAGCTGAGAGACGAGTCCCACGTCCTCCAAGCGGCGAAGATGTCGCACCGCTTCGTGTACGAGCAAGCCAAACCGCCGGCAAATGTCGATGACTGACGTTCGTTCGTCCAGCTGGTTCAAGATGTCGAGCCGGCTCACGTCTGAAAGTGACAAAAAAAGCCTCGTCAGTTCATAGGAACTCCGTATGGGCATAGTCTCTCCGTCTAGCGTTTGCTGCCGGCGCGTGCATGCGTACGGTAAGAAACGTATAAATAACATTCCCTTTTAGAGTTTAGTGCGGAGGCTGGCCTTGAAAGAGCTTTACGAGGACGTCAAGCGCGAATTGTCACAGATCTTAGCAGCGCGCGATCCGCGAGAGACGCGGAAGCTGCACGTCGTGTGTACGCCCAGCTTCTACTTGGATCACTTCGTGCAGGTCAACGATCTGAGCTCGTTTTGCAGCGCGCTTCAGGCGAAGTACGCCAGCGGCGGCGGCAACCTTCCTGGCTTCGTCCAGAGCGTGCTGTCGGGCGGCGGCGCGGCAAATACCGCAATAGCGCTGTCGCGACTCGGGCTAAGCTCCCATTTCATCGGCCGCACGAGCGAGCTTGGACATCACGTTTTGAAGTTCTTCGCCGAAAATAGCGGCGTTGACATCGCTCACGTGAAGACCGACGGCAGATTGGGACAGACCCTCGCTCTCGAGATTGGCGAGCAACGGATCAACGTCATGCTCAACGACGTCGGCTCGAACTATGACTTTGCTTTCGACAGCCTGCGCGATACCGATCTCGAACTCATCGAAAATAGTGAGCTCGTGACCGTGCACGATTGGGGGACCAACGTCGTGGGCGGCACCGATCTTGCCGTGAAGACGTTCGCTTACGCGAAGCAATACAACGTGAAGACGTACTTTGACTCGGCAGACCCGAGCCCCCGCGTCCACGACCTCACCGAACTCTATGAAAGCGTGATCGCGAGCACTAACCTTGATATGATGAGCCTCAATCAAAATGAGCTCGAGAAGCACACCGGTGAGGCCACCCTTGAGCGCGCGATCGCATTCAAGCACCGAGTCGTCTCACGCGTTGATTATCACACCCCCTGGTTTGCGGCGTCGATCGACGATGGCGTGACGTTATTCCCCGCGTTTGGCGTGGAGCTGCACCGATCCACCGGCGCCGGTGATGCCTGGAACTCAGGCAACATCTTTGGTGAGCTCCTCGGTCTGGCCCCCGAACTGCGCTTGTGCCTCGCGAACGCGGTGGCAGGCTACTACGTATCAAGCAGACGCGGGGTCCACCCCACCATCGATGATCTGGTAGCGTTCGTCAAGACTGAGAAACTGCGCCCGCTGCCGGCGGAAGTCGCGAACGTCGCAAAATAGACAATAATACCGCAGATTCCGTGCGGTGCAAATCTTGGGTGAGATGCGGATATCACGAACGTCGCTTGGCACACGACCAGTAACGAGCGGTGCGACCGTTATTCGTCCCGCTCCACGCCAATTTCAGAATAGAACCTGCGCGTTATGACCTCTTCGACGAGGCGGAGCAGCGTCGTTCGGTCCCTGACGCCGGTGAAAACGCCGAGGGGAATCTGCGCGGCAGCGGCGTTTGAATGGCCGCCTGCTGAGCCGATGTCGCCGAATGCTTGGCTCATGATGGCGCCGATGTTGACGCGGATGTCCTTGCTCCGCGCGGAGATGTGAATCTTTTCTTCGTTGAGCCCGAAGATGGCGACGGCCGTTACCCCCTCAAGGTTGAGCACGTAGTCGGCCGCTTGCGCGAGCGCGTCTACGTTGTGCATAAACCCGACGCACGAGACAAGGTAGCTTCCGGTGATGTGCTTGTTGTGGATGGCCTCGCCGATTATGTCAAGCGTCTCCATTGACATCGTCGGTGATTCAATCTGATTGAGAATCTCTCTGTCGGAGAGCTGCATGAGCTTCATTGCGGCGGCGAGATCTGATGGGGTCACGTGCTTTTTGTAGTCCTGCGTGTCGATGCGTATACCGTACAGCAACGCCGTCGCGAGCCGCTTGTCGATGTCAATGTCAAGCTCGTCAAGGTAGTTCGTCAATATCGTCGCCGTTGACCCCACATCCCTGATATCGGTGTACAGGACGCGTTGTTCGGGGATCCCGTGATGGTCGATGATGATTCCAACTTTGTCTAAGTTTGTCAGGGGGTTATTCGCCCCTGGCGTCCCCGTATCGACCAAGGCGAGCATGTCGTACTCGTTCGGATCAACCTCGTCGACGTGGACCAAGTCGATGTTGAGCAGGTTTACAAAGGCTCTGTTCTCCTGTCTGCTGATCTCGCCGTGGTAGAGTATCGCGGCTTCCGTGTCGACGCTGGCGGCGATCTGCCGGAGTGCGAGTGCGCTTGCGATCGAGTCGGGATCGGGGTTATCGTGGACCAGTATGCCGAGCTTCTTTATGCTTTTGAGGATTTCGTAAAGTCGATTCGCAGACCGCTGCGATTCTGCTTTATGGAGATCGTACATCGTGGCGATCGCGATAAGCGCCGAAGGATACACGACCGCGTCGGCCCCCAACTCTTCGAGCTTATCTTTGCTGAGCGGATCGGCCGCTCGGACGATCACAAAAACGTCTGGCTTCCTCTCCTTGATCACGCTCAGCGCCTTGGTGTTCGCTTCGACGTCCGAGCTGAGAATCATAACGATCTCGAGATCGGGCGTGAGCAGCTCGGTGATGACCTCCTCCTTTGTGATGTCGCCGACATGCGCGTCAAAATTCTGGTCACGCAGCGTCTCGACCCGTTTCGCGTTCTTGTCGATAATGGTAAACATCCTGCCGCGTTGTGCGAGTTCCTTGGCGACGAGAAAGCCGACGCTGCCTGTGCCGAGTATCGCGTACGTTACGCGTTCGTCAATTTTGAGCGGTATGCCTTGCTCCAAGCTTGTCGAATTATAAGCCGAAATAAGCCACCACCTGCTTTTTGAGCTTGCTGGATTGAAGCCTCAAATTTAGTTTGGGTAAGCTATATATGCGGAAGGGGTATAAGAGCATATGCCAAATACGGGCCGGTAGCTTAGTCAGGCAGAGCGTTGGGCTCTTACGGTATGCTTGTTGTGACCTGTTGACCAGAGATACCCAAAGGTCGAGGGTTCAACTCCCTCCCGGCCCGCGTATTGCGGGGCTGTGGCCTAGTCAGGAATGGCGACGGGCTCCAGCGGTAAAGGTTCTCGATATGATGAGCAACGGGTCAACTGATGACTCGGGGACGCTTGAGTCAGGTGATGTCCCGTTGGAGCACTGATCGGAGAGACCCGTCGATCGAGAGTTCAAATCTCTCCAGCCCCATTTTTTCCCCAAGCGCATACGTGAGTTGGCGCTTGGCGTCCGTGCAAATCGGCAGATTGAGCTTTTTTTGGAGCAGTCTCGTAGCGCATGGCTTCGTTGCTTCCGCCTTAGCGAGTTGTTTTTGAATTGAAGCGCTCGATGTCGACGAATGCGCACGCGTGAGCTGTAAAGTGACCAAAACGTTAAGTATGTATAAATCTTACTCTAGCTCGAGAGTCCCGTGGTGTAGTGGTCAATCATGCGGGCCTTTGGATTCACGTGGTCGTGGTACATTGGCCACTGATAGAAGAAAGCCCGCGACTGCGGTTCGAATCCGCACGGGACTATACGCCTTTCGAGGCTGTGCCGAGGTGGGGTAGCTTGGTTATCCTATAGCCCGGTGGAGTCTCTTTTTTCAAGTATTTCGTCGAATAAAGAGCAAAACGAGTGTTTTTGTAATTCTGCGCAGATTCTATGATGTTTGAACCTGCGGCTAATGCGTCCTTGACGTTTTCGATGGTTATCTCGTGCCATTAAAGAGCTGCAGGAGTCCTCAGTTCATAACGGTACGTGACGTTTTCGGGGTCGATTGGCGATTTTACAAGCATCCGCTGCCTGAGCAGGTGTCTGATGCGTATCTAGAGTATTGGTCGGGTACTGTTTTTGAAATGTGACGAATAGGCAACGCCAAACTTGGACGTTACATACGATCTGCTATCTCGATGCAATCAATTCCGATAGTGTCTCACTATGTTGCTGCGCTCTGCTGATTCTGTGCGCAACTCAATGGGGTGCACAGCAATCCGATTTCGAGACGACACGTCGCACGTTCACTCTTGGGTCTAGGAATGGGATCTGCGCTATTCAGACAGGTAATGTTTTATAACTAAAACACAGGGGGTTTTGTCATGGTAGAACCTGTAGATGCGATACGGGCGATTCACAATGCGTTCAGGAATGACATGGAGCATATCGATGCTGCCGCGTTGGACTCAGCACGGGGAACGGGGGGTCTTGACACCACCGTCGAGCGTTTCCGGTTCTTCAACGAAGTATTGGTCTGGCATGCCCACGGAGAAGAGTTAGCTGTCTTCCCCGTGCTCGAGAAGGTCGCCCCGTTGGTTGCTGAAGCCTATGTGAAAGATCACCGTGGTTTGGACTCGGCATTTGACGAGTTGAGCAAATCGTATGCTTCACGCGACCTTTTAGCAACTGCCCGGGCCACTGCGGCGTTCCGTTTTCATCTCGATATCCACCTGGACAAGGAGGATACCCATCTCTACCGGATTTTCACGGAACGGGTCTCCGTGCCCGAACAAGGAAAGGCGGTTGGTATCATGTCCAGCACGATTCCCCAGGAGCGGTTCCAGGAAGTGGTGGCGTGGATGTTCCCGCTGATGGGGCAGGACGATCGTGAAAACATGACCCGTACCTGGCAGATGGTGATGCCTGCACCTGCCTTCGCCGGAGCAAAGGAACTCATTAAAAAGGCCGTCGGCAGTGACTGGGCCGAACTCACGCACCGCATCCCAACGTTATAGGCCCTGCGAGATACCCTCGTTGTTGCTGCCGCGTTCATTCCTTCCAGAGGCCGGAAGGAAGAGCCTTTGTGAGGCTCCGGCCCCGCAAGACAGAAGCATTAACGTGATACCGTCCAGTGTTTAGCCCCAAGAAAGACTCATCACGATCGAAAAATCGTCTCGGGACAGGCAGTGGGCGAGAACAAGATCGAACGTCTTTAGCCGTTTCGTGGGGGTCGCTAAATCTGTTTAACGTGTTTCGCACAGAACTCGCCGATTTTCTCGGTCGAAAGACCCAAGATGACACTATGAAGTGGTCACTTAATTTTGCGGAGGTAAAAAAATGAAAGAGATGCCATTCACAGCGACTGATGTGACGACGGGGTACGTCACGGGTGCGGTTGCGATGTGAGGGAGTTCCACAGAGAGCGTCGTCATCGTATCATCAATTTGTATCGTGGCGCGTTGCAGCGTTACTTCTAAGACATGCCCACAGTGAGTGTTATCTGCGGTGAGAAAATGGAAGTGCCAACCGGGAACGCATATACTACTCGAGTACTGAGGCGAGAAAAAGCCCACGAAAGTGCCTGTGACGTTGTGAAGTTCAAAGACTGATTGGTTTTTTAACGCGTCAGAAAGCGGAGGATACGGCATCACCTGCTTTGGGGGCTACGCACTTCTAGGTACGAGCATTCCCCCGTTATCTTTACCGCGCAGAAGATGTTCTTCGTCGGCAATTGCTGGTCTAGGTAGTTCTGCAGCTCAAAATAGTTCAAAGGGCCGTTTGAAGCTTCGGAGAATACCAATTGTCTATCAACCTCGAATGACGTCACGTCTGCAAAAGGGGTTTTCATTGAATCGTTGTCGAGGTAGGCGTTTCCGTCGGATTTGATCTGATAGAATGTGCCATTTAACAAGGCCATCTCACCGTCGAGGGCGTCAAAGGTGCCCAAGCCGAAATCGCCGTGCGCTCGCAGCTCTTTGAGAGTCGTCTCTCCGCTGTAGTCGCCTGCCTGCAGCGCGCTATAAGTCGACGCTTGAACGAGCACGCCATGTCCCGAACTGAGTTGCGGTGTCTGAGAGGGAGGGCCTGACGTGTACGCGTACGCTGCCGTGGCACTACTGATAAGCGCCACGACTGCTATTATCGAGACCGTGCTTCTCTGCAGGGCTTGACGTGGGAGATCTCAATATGTATGTACAAATGCGCGATATCTACCTTGACGCTCTAGCTTGAGCCGGCTGGAGTTTAGCATACGCCTAATACAGCTCCAACTGCAGCTCCAGAACGAGTCGATTGGTGATTCTACAAGCATCCATTGCCTGCGAACGTGTATGATGTGTATATGCGATACTAGAAAGATGTCGAACTTACAGGTTGAGTTCCCCATCAGTTCGATACCTGAAGCTTCCCTGCATGCTCAAGCGCGTGACCTTCGCTGCTTAGGCAGTTCCAGTCAACGACCTACAACATCATTGCCGACGTCACACCACGCGCGACAAGGAAGATGCCGACAAGGAAGAACACGGCGGCAATTATCTGACTTCCGTGTATCTTCAAGAAACGGATGATGGGGTCGAAGATGCGGTCGAAATTTCGGGGCGTCACGGCAAAAACGACGAGTGGTCCCCAAAGCCAGCATAGCGTTATGGCCATTACCAGGAAGAAGGCGATCGCTTTGTCGTGAAGGGATAGCACGACGACACCGATATCCTTGCTTGCGGCGAGAGCCGGAAGCGATGAGAAGATATTGCCGAAGCCGAAGGCGATTCCCATGGAAACCAATGCTCCGGTGCCCATTGCCGTCGCGTCAAAAGTTTTTGATTCCCCTTTTTTCAGGAGCGAACGAGCGCTGGCGTAGAGGAGGAGGAAACCGAGGATGAAGTCGATCGTCACCGTCGCCAACGACGGCTTGCCACCGGTCGTCGTCAGGCTTCCGACGGCAACAAAAACCAGGCATATCAGCGAAAATATGATACAGTACGTAGCGACAAAGATCACGCCTTTTTTAAGCCGGTGTTCAGCTGAGCTCAGTACCGTCATGACCGTAATGATTGCCAAAGGGCTTATCATGGACGCGATGGCAAGCGGTATCACGACCGCGAGAAGTTGAGGCAGGGTGGCCATTATGGTTACTTTGGTGCTTCAGAGCTTATCAGTAGCCTTGTAAATGCGCCCACGAACTTAATGCTTCCGATTTAGCTCCGAACTCTGAGGGCGCGAAAGCAGAAAATTACCGTCACTCGTGTAAGAGCCATTTTGTAGCATCAGACTTGCGGAAGTTTGCTGAGCAATATGGTGATACCATTCAGTGGGATCAGTCAAGTCCGCTGCCTGAGCACGTTTATGAGGTCTACATGCAGTATTGGAAAGGTACGCAGTTTCTTTCCGTAATTGAAAGGCTTTAGTTCAATGCGTTACTTCCATTCCCAGTCTTTTACCGTATACGTCCAATCCTCATTTGCTTCCACTTCGTACACGCAGACAATGCTGTTGAAGCGTGCAAGCTTCGGCGACCGCGTTCGGAAGAAACGCGCTCCTCGAATACTGCTCGCTGGAGGGTTCTTTTTTGGAATACTGATACTAGACGAGACAAATGTAGCAGTGTCACCGTCCACTGTCAACAGTACTCCGTGACCTTCCGAGTAGCTTGTTCCATCGGGTCGAGCGGTGCTGACATAGGTCAGCGCGTTCGTGCACTGTATCCCGAAAACTGCGCCTTGTTCTTGAAACGTAAAGCTCTAGTGTCCCGTTGTCATCGAGCACTCTCATGCCCATCGGCTTGCCGGTTCCTTCGTATACCAGTTCGCCCAACATTAGACCACCTCACCAGGGTAAGGCTAGTATGTTTAAATGTTTATGGAGCTGCTTCGGGCAAAAATGCAAGGGGACGAGTGGGCCGAGGTCGGGCATCGCGGATGCGCCGCATAGCGCGCTTCACAGCTGTCTATTCCCCGAAGCCCTCTGCCCGGAGTACGAAGAGGTCTCAAGCAAAAGGGGAGGGCGAAGCCCTTACGCCGCAATGACCACCGAATAAACGACGGTGCTTGTTGTTTGGTTCGCTGGGCTTATCTCGCTGAACGCAATGCCACCGGTTCCCGCCTGAGTTGCCTGGAAGGTGAACAAGTCCGTGCCGCCTGCTCCGACAACTGTGCTCGATGTGCTGACGTTGCTCGCATGCGTCTGATTGACCAACATAAGGGTAGAGTTGTCATAGAAGGCCAGCTCCCAGTGGTAGCCGGTCGATGGATTCGATGGCAGCCGGATCGTAAAGTCCTGTCCCTGTGAGACATATACCGCGTTCACTGTGGGCACAGTGAGCGTTGTACAATTAATCGTGTACTTCACGGTGTTTTCAGTTTGGTTCGCGGGGCTTACGCAGAGGAACGTGATGACACTGGTTCCCGTCTTAGTTCCCTGGAAGGTGAACACGTCGGCGCTGGCCGCTCCGGGCACTGATATGCTGTCGGCCACGTACGTCTGATTGACCAACGTTACGGACGAGGTGTCATAGAGGGCCAGCTCCCAGTGGTTGCCGTTGCCGATCGATGAATTCGATGGCAGCTGGATCGTAAAATTCTGCCCTTGTACGGCGGTGAGGTTGGTTGCATTACTTGCGTTACCACCAAGCGCGGCTGCTGCGTCAGCAGCGACCGTTGCGCTACTAACGGCCGTTGTCGTTGCACTAAGGCTCGGGCTTGGACTCGGGGTTGACGACGATGTGCATCCCGCGATCATAACCGTTGCACACGCTATCACAACGAGCACTACAATGAGGTGTTTTTGCATTTTCTCTTTCTCCCACAGACAGTCTCCGTGCCGCTTTAGACTGCTTTAGTATGCATTGTTCGTTTAATGAAGTTTACCCGCTGAATCGTCGCTTAGGTATCGCCCCAAGAAAGATTGATGCGTCCTCGCGCCGAACGTGTCAAAGGAGAAGGTGCAGGCGGTGCTGAGTGAGAATCGTAGCCTTTTGAAAGTGAGAGATAACCCGCTCGGCTCAGTTTTAGCCTCGCGTTTTGATGCCTCTTGTTTGGCCATCCATCTTAGGTTATTGCCGCAGTTGAAAAACGAAGCGCTTGAATATGTTAAAGCCTCGACGTAGCGTCGATATTGCGTTTTGCATCTACTGTCCTTTCTGAGCAAAACATTCTTCGTTCTAATCAGACACATGAGTGCTGCATTAACACCGCTGGTGAGAATATGTACGAATTGTATGCGCCAGAAAGCGGAAGTTACGTCGTTCAAGACGAATACACTCTAATGAAAGACCACAAGCATAGGAACCCGGAGTTGATTATTAAAACTAGCGATGGTCGTCATCCGGAGCTAGAAACGGCGTCTTTTAAGGTTATTAAAACATATATGTTCGACGATAGTCCGGATAACAAAGCGAAGATCGAACTGCTGCGAGTTTTTATCGAAGGGGATTTCTCGGTTATACTTGATCCAAAAGAGACGATAGGCCCTGCTAGTTATAGTAAAGGGGATCCCGGTCCAGAAAAAGCATATAGTATGCTCTATGAAAAATTCACTTTGCGTCAGCTTAGCGACTTCTCTTTACCCTGCGTGGCCATAAAGGGCATTTTCGCGCACACTAAATATGGCCGATACTACGATGTCGAAATACGCAATGCGCTTTTAACGCAGGACTTTCCGGCTGCGTTCTTTGGGAGGCCGGTTTCTGAGTTGGAATACAGCTTTGTTTCGACTGATGTAAATATCACGCCGATAATACCGTAGACGTCAATCGACATACAGTTCCAGGGTACCCGTAACAGGCGGATGAGCCGATGTTGCAAGAAAAGGTGGAATAGATGAAAATACCATCTCTGCACGGGGGCGTAGCCGGCGAAAAATTCCGACATAAAGACGATATCGCGTGGTGGATGAAGCGGTACGAGTCGCTCTGTACGACCGAGGCAGACGACGTCATACGAAAAGCGATGGCTATGCTTAACGACGCGGTCGCCTTACGTGATCAGGCTCTAGGCCTAGTCGCGCAGCTAGATCAAGATATCACCGAGGCCGAAGACGAAATAACGCAGCTGGGTGGAGCGGCGTTTATTGAAAAACTAGAACCGATGATCGAAGAACTAAAAGTATATTTCGACAATTTGTACGAATCGCTCAAGCGCCCTCGGCCTTAAGCGGCAGAAACACCTCCCGCGCCAGTCCCTTAGGGGCATCACCACGCCTCTGTCTTGGCAAGATTACCCCAAAATGCTCGGTATTGGCCCCCTATGGTTTGTGGAGATGCTGCTCTTCTTCGACATCGGCTACACGATCTGGTGGGCTGCGAGAAGAAACCGTGTACCACGGCGGCAGAGCAGCAATGAGCCCCCCAGCTATCGCGCCATAGCCGCGTTCATCCTTATCCTGGCCTTAACCAGTTACTTGATCCGCATCATCATCATACCGCTGGGTAGGTCGGCACTCGGCTTTCCGACCCTGTCTTACCTCCCCCAGTATCTCAGTTTCTTCATCGTCGGCACCGTTGCCGTCCGTCGCAACTGGTTCCGGAACATTCCGAAATCGATGGGAGGGCGCGCTTTATCCTGGCGCTGGTCGCGACGATCACTCTCTTTCCCCTTGCGCTCACCGGAGGCGCAAATTTCGCAGGCCACGGGTACTGGCAGTCTGCGGCCTATGCGCTGTGGGATTCGACCGTTGCGGTGGGAATGGCCCTCGGGCTGATCACTCTCTTCCGTGAGCGGTTCAACTGGTCGGGCAGGTGCAGCCGGTTCCTGCAGCGGCACTCGTACACCGTCTATGTCATCCAGGCCCCGATCATCGTATTCGTTGCCGTTGCGCTGACGGGACTCTCTCTCGAGCACCTGCTCAAGTTCGGTCTGGCAGCGGTGATTACGGTTCCGCTCTGTTTTGCGGCAGCCTACCTGGTTCTGAAGATCCCGTTCGCCTCCAGAGTTCTCTGATGACCGACCTCATGCTCTTCAAATATGTAATGAGATCCTCGCTCTGTCGAGAGGCGGTTATGCGGACGGGGCCAATGCACGGAGGCGGGTCTTGATAGCGTTTGTCGGCGCAATTGCACTCGCGCTTGCAAGCTCACAATGGCAGAACTTTGGATTCGGCGTTGCGGCTGCATTCGTCCCGGGCTACGGGATAACACGTGCTCAATCAATAAGGATATGAAAGCATGTCCGATATATCCAAAAGAGAAATAAGGAGTGACGCTCTACACTACGTCGGCGATGCGAAGATAGGCAAGCTGACCGGAAACGGCGGGACGTACCCGCAGCTCCGTCGGCCTAAAACGTACGCCCACCTGATAGGGAAGAAGGCCCACCTCTTTGAGATCACCAAAGATGGGCAAACGGCACTCCTTATTTCGACAGGTGATGGTTTAAACCTGTCCACAGAGGGTTTAAGCCAAAGTGAAGACGCCAAACTCCCAAAAAGGGAGAATCCGCACGGGACTATACGCCTTTCGAGGCTGTGCCGAGGTGGGGTAGCTTGGTTATCCTATGGCCCTGTGGAGGCCACGACGCGGGTTCGAATCTCGCCCTCGGCCTTCGATTTTCTCTATTAGCGTCAGCTTCACTTCCGCCTTGAAAAATAAGTGATTTAAGAAGGCATATCTCAGATTCAAGCTCCTACAATCGATTTTTGATGTATTTTGAGCTCCCAAGTTGGATAACTTTTTGCGAAGGTTGTATAACTTCGGAGGGTTCTGCCCCGGCTGCAAAAGTAACAAAAAGTGCCCTCCTGTTTTCGTCCCGAGTTTCAAATATCTGAGCTGTCTTGCCAATTTCGTCTGCGTATGCTTTAGGCCGTCTCTATCGCTGTATATCACGCCGTCGCGCTTGCACTCGCCGAAAACGCCCGCCTCCTTGGAATGACGGCCGTTTTGACGCTATTACTGACGCCAGAAAAAAAAGCGTTCACTTGTCTATTTCTCTAATAAGAACTGCTCAGGGCCTGCTTCATACTGTTTAACATCCATCTCTTTAAGGGTATTATTGCATATTACCACTGCTTTAAGTAGCACGGAGATACACAGTTCACGTGTTTCTGCCCGTTGTATTTTCTGTAATTGAAAGGCTTTGACCTTAAGTGCTTTCTTGTAAAGGTGCTGGTAGCGTGCTAGTATCCTGTCATCACTATCGTGCATCCAACTTACTTTGCTTGGCATACTGCTAGCCCTCCTGCCAAATAACACCGTTCTCTCGTAGCTCGTTTATTAAGTGTAGCTGTATCTTTTTGAGCAGAATAAGGCACTCCGTCTGCTTTCCCTTGTCTGTTATTGCTTGTAGGTGGTCAGCTCGGACACCGGCACTAGCACAACTCAAAACGCCCAAGCATCTGTCTCTTACATTTTCCTCGTAGCCTACTTGAGCAACTTCCTCCCAGAGTTCTGCACGTGTCTTCCCAGTCCACACCATTACTTCATCCGGGTCAAGTCCTACCCATTTATCCCACTTATCTTGCTGTCCTCTAGTGCTGTAAAAAAGCTCATCGTAGCGCTCGGACCCACGCTTCTTGGCAGCATACTTGCGCTTATACAATCGGTCTTTATCTTGGTGGTTCTGCTTCCAAGCTGCTGTACGGTCACGGCAAGAAGAGCACGTTTTAAGTGGGCCGGCGTGCTCGTGGTGGCAAGTAGGACAAACTACCATTGTAATACTTGCTACTTCATACTCTACAATAAACCTTTCTCATACTCTACAAACAGATTAAAAAAAGGACAGCTGCGTCTAACCTAATCCCCTTTGTGCTTGCGTTCTTCATTACCGCCGGACTTATACGAGTGTTTCTTATATTGAGAGAGCCGCCCGCGTCATATCAGAGACTAGCTAGGCGGCCATTTACCCTTTGAAGTTTGCTTAACGCTCTTCGCGGTGAATAACGGCCATTTTGACGCTAATATTGCCATCAGAAAAAAGCGATCACGCTATAATTGCATGTGTTCATGTAACAAACACCGGCCAGGAGGAATAAAATGATTAAATCTACCCACACACTGAAAGATTATAAAACTCTGGTTAAACTGATTATAGAATTGTGCGAGAAAGGAGCAAACGAAAGTGCCAAAGATAATCGTGACTCAGTGGACACTGCTGCTTCTTTTGCAAATGGGCGATATGTTGCCTACATGGAAGTGTTAAATCTGATTGTCAATTATAAAAAAGACGACAAAGAATGAACTGGGGACCAAAAGCGGAAAGGACTGAACAAATGAATTCCCAAAATGCAAAAAGCCTTGTGGCTTATTTTTCCCGTGAGGGCAAGAACTATGTCAGCGGCGCGATCACCGATCTGCCGGTGGGCAACACGGAAGTGGTTGCAAGGATGATCCAAAAAGCAACGGGCAGCGACAGTTTCCGGATCGAAGCAGTGAATCCCTACCCCATGGTATGGCACGATGCCCATGCCGGTGTTCACGTTCCTAGAGCAATATGATTTCGCGGGAAAGACCATTATCCCGTTCTGCACCCATGAGGGCAGCGGCACGGGCAGCAGCGAAAACGACATTGCCAGAATCTGCCCGCAGGCAAGGCTTTTGAAGGGCCTGTCTGTCCATGGCACCTATGCGGGTTCCGCGCAGGGCGATGTAGAAAACTGGCTGCGGAAAATCGGTATGGCAAAATAGATTTATCCGGAGAAAAGTAAATGATAACTTAACAGACGCTATTGAAGATGTCTATTTTGCTGTAAGCTTTTTTTATGTCTCGTCGCGAGATGCGGTTGCTGACCTAGCTAAAATCTTTAAGCGGCCTTACTTTACAAGTCTACAAAGGATTAGTCGAGAACGAGCGTAACACAACTCCATTTAAAAAGAGCGTGAAAATTTCGCCATTGCCATTTCAAAAACCCGTTGCTCGCGTTCCATCGCATCAATGACTTCTTGCCTTAGCTTTTGAAAGGTCTGTTTATGCATGCCCTTCGGCCGATCCATCGCGTAAACGCCGTCTAGGTTAGCAAGCCCCAGCTTTCGAGCGGCGCGTTTAGTGCGTCTCATTGCCGCAAAATGAACGTCTCCTGACTCTTTGCAGCTGTAATAGGTCAAATGATAACAATGTCGGCACAAGAAGTAGCGGCCTCTAGGTGGCAGGTGGAGCTTCGCGACGCAGCGCCTACATGGCACACTGACGGTTCTGCTTCACCAGGCCATGCCTAGGCGCTATTCGCCCGCGCAACGTTCGCGATAGCACGCGAGCAGCCGCTTGATGATATCGTCAAACGTTTCGCCGCGCTTGCCTATAGCGTCTATTTCGGCTTTCGTCTTTACGTGCACTGATATCGTCGCGCGATCTTCACGTTTCATATTTTCTTACGCATCGGGGCGCATCGTTTCGCGCAACCGGCCGCCGCAACCGTAATCTGCCGATCCTTCGCACTCCGTAACCGGCTTCACTACCTGGGATAGATACGCGCAAACTACGTCGGCGGCATCGTTCGGCATATCTAATAAGTCGAGGTACAAATCAGTCACGCGCCAAAATTCTTCCCTGTCGCGTACGAAATCGTATTCGAGCGCGTCCAGGTCAATAGAGCCGAGCCGCGTTTTATCGAGCACGCGTCCGTTTGGGGTCCGCTTCTCTATTACCGCGTGCAACGTGATCGCTCCGTGCCGGATCCGCCTTCGTGGGCCGTTTTCCTGTCTTACGAACTGAACGCGGTATTCGCTATCTGCAGTCATTTTGTTACCCCCTTACATTCCAGTCTTCAGACACGAGTAGTAACGGTAGCACGATATATAAACGTTACTAAGATTGTTACAATAGTAACTATCCGAAGTCTTGTAAAAGAAAATAGTCTTGTTGGAAACGAAGGGCGGCGCGAGCGTGGGCGCGGAACTGATTTCACTGTTCAGCCATCCGGGTCGATTGACCGCAAATATATAGTTGACACGCTCACTTCGATGATCGCGTGAAGTGGCTAATACTAGTGCAAACACAGTGACTATCTATGATTACACTGAAGCGCAAGCCAAAAGAGCCCAGCTTTGTCACAGGCCAAGAAGCTCTAATATATGAAGTCGAACGGGCGTGTGGCCAGTTAAACAAGCTTAAGGACTTGCAACTAGACGAGCCTTTTTTGCGTGCGGTGGCTGCGGAAATACGGGCGCACATGAACCACTTAGGGGCAAGCTTGCAGAGCTTAACGGAACCTTGCGGTTAATGACTGTAGCTAAAACGGCTCGGGCTTGCAAAGGCCCCCCACCCAGCGTTCGGCCCGGACGCGTTTAACTCTCGCGGCTGTCCGTGTCGCCTCGCTTACCGATAATCGTGCCAAGCATGAGGCGCTTACCTAAGGGGCTAAGATACGCATGACTTGTTTCTTTTTCATGTTCTTGCTTCTCCGTAGCTCTGAAACTCGAAAGGAGCGCATCGAGTGCTTGGGTATCATCTAAACTAGCCTCGGACTCCTCATAGGCTTTTGTTTTGACTTCTGAAAGCGCGCGCCTTAGCAAGTCTGCGTCGTTGCCGGTTAAAATTAGTCCGCTTTCAATCATTTTTCCCCTCCTTTATCGGTACTTATTACACGTACCACATGACATTATGCATATCGGTTCTTTCTGTTGGCAATATTAGCGTCAAAATGGCCGTTATTCCCAGCTGCAAGCGTTAAAAACGCTTCAATAGGTAGGTGGTCACTGCACTAGTCCCGGATAGTGCGCAGACGGCGATAATATTCACAATACGGGACACGCTCATTATCACGGCGCAGCTTACACCCGTTATATTTCTTGCACCGTCGACAGTCTATCATTAAAGGGTAAACCAAATCGCTCTACTAGATTCGTTACCTAAGTCCGGGAGAAAACTAATCTTATCTACGATTGCTGTGTGCAGCGTGCCCATCGCGTTTATCGCCTGCGTCAGTGACGTAGGTTAGTATTGGCCACTTTCCCGCGAAAAGCGCCGTTAGGTGTGACACAAACGCACTGTCACGCTTTCCCCCACAAACGTCGTGTCACGTTTTCCCACACAATCGCTGCCTCACGCGGCCTTATGAAACTACTCTGTGCAGTTTGGATCGGAGATGAACGTTATGGCAACGAACGTAACAACCATAAAAAACGGGGCCTGCTGGTATGGCCTCCACTTTGGCTGCTTGAACACCAACGATCCGAGCTGCACCAAGTGTGCAGAGCGCCTCGCCAACGCCGTGAACAGCGTGCTTCGCCCCTCCGGCTCCGGCATAGGCGCAATCCGTTGAAGCGCAAGAGCGAATGCGCGCTTTGCTGGAGGCCTGTAATGGATGACGATGCAGAATTCATCACCCGTCTCACTGGCTTTGGGCTTAGCGAGAAGGAGGCACAACTCTATCTCCATCTGCTGAAGTACGGGCCAAAAACACCGTCTCCCATCGCCAAAACGCTGAAGACGTACCGCGAGGACGTGCACCGCACGCTCATCAGCCTCATCGAAAAGGGCATAGTGCGCCCCTCGCTCGATTCACCAACAGTTTACGCAGCGGTTGATCTTGATACGGCCCTTGATTCTATAGTGAAGAAGCACGAGAGCGAACTCCGCGAGATGGAGGTGCGAAAGCTGGAGCTTCAAGAGCTATCAAGATTGCAGCAGTTTCGCTCCTACGGCGAGGTGAGGACGTTCAAGATAATCAAGAGCATCAAAGAACTCGTCGCTGCCGCTTTACCCCTTTTGGACTCGATGAAGGAGGAATGGCTTGTAGCCGTACCTGGACTGGCGACGATCGTTGCCTCATTGTTTGGTATCAACGATGCCGCTGGAGAGTTTATTCAGCGCGGAGGCAAAGTACGGACGATAGTCGATATCTCATATCCAATTATCGACAACGTGTGGGAGCTGTTGCAAATCGGCGAGGAAGTACGCCACATCGATAGGCACGGCGTGATGTTCGTGGTGTTCGATAGAAAACATAGTATAACAGCCCTTAATATCCCCGAGAGCCCCTCACTGAACGCGCCGATGGCAGCTCTTTGGACTGACGATCCTGCCTATGCCGAGTATCTCGCTGCTACGTTCGAGATGTTGTGGAAACAGTCAGTTCCGGCGGAAGAGCGAATACAAGACCTCCTGGAGCAGGGCCCTCCGCTTGCATAGAAGACACTGGTATGAGGTGGGCTCTTTTTGAGCCGAATTGTTTTGTAGATTATCGGTAAGTCAAGCGAGCACAAAGATCTGACAATTAGGACTTAAGCCTCCAAAGAGACGCCGGCCAAGTATTTCAAATAATCATCATAAACTTACGCAGGAAGCGGATGCTTGTAGTGATTCCAATCAACGTCTCAGACGCCGTGAGTCAGTATATAGTTAGTGTTTGGCTGATCCCACAGTAATCGTACTAAAAACAAAAACTTAAGTCACAGCCCTCCGCAACCTTTTCCTATGCCATTCGTTCATCAACCTGAGTATATACCTGGAATTCCAGCAGCTACCATTACAACCCCCACTAATAATACGCGGGTGGAAAA
>JACWML010000024.1 GCA_015661395.1 Methanomicrobia archaeon
ATCTCAGCAGCTATCCCTATAAACTCCTCTTAAGACGCTTAGGCCGGCGGTCTCTGACTGTCGTCTTAACGGTCGATGAGGGGGAGTCGCTGCGGAGAAAAGACGACTCTATCAGTTCGGCGGACCTGATACAGAGACGAAAGCTGTACTTGTCGGTAGCTCGAGAACTACGCATTCCCGTGATCGATGCTAAGCCCTCGATCGAAGTTGTTTGGTCCAATCTCATTAATGTCCTGTGCAGGCAAATCGCGCAGCTTGCGCGAGATCAATCGTAAAAAGAAGCGAAAAGCCTCGTCGCTAGTCTTGCGGCGATGCACGACGGCGAAGGAAGAGTCGAGAAGCTCTCTGGTCTCGCAGAGTCAAGTCACAAGAGTTACCGGAAGACTTTCTTAGGGATAAACATTGGAATGCAGCGATTGAGTCGATTTAGTCGCATTTGACGTCAAGCACAAAAGAACGGTTTGAATCTCTGCAGAAGAAACTGATGGCTGTCTATTCGTGGACACGCCAAATGTGTAACCACATGTTCGGCGAGTCCGATACGAGATCATGTGGGTGCTAAATTTCTCCTAGCTTATTTTCAAACTAGAATCGCGAATGATCCTATGAATCTGCATGGCGCAGCGCGGCCCGATTCTTCTGGTCGGCTCAAGCCGCTAACCGGTCTCGTTTTTCTTGGGGGGTGTCTTCAAAGCCTCACATCTCGAGAATGGCGGCACATTCACCTGAATTGCGCTTACTTGGAAACATTATGTATCACCAGCGCCTATACCGGCCTGTGAGTCCTAAGTCGGTCATAAGTGGGCCTCGGGTCGTCGTGGTCTCCTTCCCTTGGAGGGCGGAAAGCCCCTACCTCTTTCTAGCCGATTTGTTGCGCATCCTTGATCCTATTGCGTCCGAGATCACGCTGATTGATGGTAACACGGCGGAAGTCGCTCTTCCTTCAAACAAAATTAACACGCGGGACATTGGCATTCGTTTGCATTATCTCAAAGAGATCAAGCCCACGTTGTATTCGGCCTTACAATGGGTCCTAAAATGCGTCGCAGCACAGTTGCTAACGAGTATCGAGCTCATAAGAACGCGAACAGATACGGATGTTGTGTTATTTTATATGGCCTATCCGCAGTTTCTGGTACCGCTGTTGGTTGCTACGTTCATGAAGAAGAAAACGATTGAGGTCGTAACCCGGGGCAGATTTGACTCGTTCAGTGCCAAGATCGCGCGCTTGCAAGATCCCCTCTTCTTCACATTGCTGAGCGGGATCTCGCCAGAAACAGAAGCTGTATCGAAGGAATTTGAGCTACAGAAGTACAGTTACAAAGTGCTTCCCACGGGTAGCAGGTTTGTCGATGCGGTCAAATACGCGGCAAAAACGGAGCTGGGTGAAAGGGACAACGTAGTCGGATATTTGGGCAGACTTCGCCCGGAGAAAGGTGTAATGAATTTGGTAACCGCTGCGCTTACGATGCACGATGAAGGATCTGAAATTGAATTCGCCATAGCTGGTGATGGAGCTCTCAGAGAAGAAATTGACAAGAAAACAGGGCTCGACAAGAGGATAACAACGCTCGGGTGGATACCAAAGCAGCTAGTCCCCGACTATTTGAACAGTCTCAAGCTACTTATCCTGCCAACAGAACTGGAAGCCTTGCCCACAGTACTCCTCGAAGCAATGGCGTGCGGTACACCAGTTTTGACTACGGAAGTTGGTGGAGCATTAGACTTAGTCAAGGACGAAGATACCGGGTTTATCTTGACAGATAACTCGCCTCAATCAATTCGGGCAAACATCGTCAGAGTGCTAGAGCATCCGCACCTCGAAGCCATTACCGTAAAGGCACGGCGAGTCGTTGAGCAGCAGTACAGCTACGCCGCAGCAGTGGCGAGATATCGGCGCATATTAGCGCTGGAGGCAGGATATGGATAGGGGCGTTAGACCGCTTCTCAGTAATTTCTTTTGCGCTCTCTGGAATCCTACTCATCGCGACTAATTTAGCGGTTTTTCGAGATCTAAGTGTCATAAGGCAAGTCTTAGTCGCCATCTCATTCTTTCTGCTGCCTGGGCTGGTTATCCTCGATCTTTTGAAAATCTGGGGATGCGACAAACAACGGACGCAATCAAATTGCTGAATGCGAATGGATACGAACCATTCTATATCTCTGATAATCGAAAAGAGTATTCATTCGTGCGTCAGGCCTTGTGAGGTATTCACACCTGAAAAAAGGCAACAAGGATAGGATGGCACAGGATCCTCCCAATCCTATCTCGAGCCTCTTCGGAACACCTTTCTAGATTCGTGTTAACGTCCACCCCATATATATGGAGACAAAGGCTGCTGAAGCTAACCACACGTATCCCAGCCCGATCAATCCATACCGTAGAAGAGCAAGATAGCCGAATGCGATAATCAGTATAGCCATTGACGAGTAGACTAGATTAACGCTCCTAACATCCTTCTGAATTCGCTTGACGGTGATTCCCAGATCAATTACTGCAAGAAATATGCTTGACAACGCGAGAAGCTGCAGCATCAAAAATGCTTGCTCCGAGTATTGCTTCCCAAATAGCAGCAGCAGTTTATCCCCGAATAGCAGCATGATTAGAAGAAGCGGAATAAGAATCGCAAAAGTGAGCCTCAAAGATTTACCGACATTTTCCTTGATCGGTAAATCGTGCGATCCTTCAACAAGCAATGACATGCCTACCGAGCTTGAAACCAAGCTAAGTGCCGCCGCCAAAGAATATGCAACGAAGAAATAGGCAGTCGCGTCAGCGCCAACAGTATTCACGATGAGTATGGGGACGACTGTTTGAGGGAGCATTCCCAAGATGCCGGCTGTATAATTGCCAAAAGAGAACGGTGCGATCTCTTTCAGGAGTCGTCTGCTGATTCTGAACCGTGACACTAGGCCCAATCGGTAGAGCCAAAAAGCGCTTATTAACAGCGTGACTATGAGCGTGACATCAAATGAAATGAAAATGCCGAGTGTTGTCAGCGAGACTAGAAGGAGCAAGAGAGGAATTCGGAGCCCGAGCACGAGACCTTGTAGTAGATATAGGTCGCCCTTTCGCATAGCGATCATTGTGTTACCCTGCACAATGACCGTGGCGTACAGGCAAGCATAGGCCAAGAATGCTAACAGAAACGTGCCTTGACGGAGGAATGCAAGCGCTGGAGAGAGGAATGGCAACATAAGAAGAAACGCAGCGGTCAGCACGAATGCCACTGACACGACGATCGATGTGACCGTGTCGTACAGGGCAGATTTTTCTGCTGATTGGGGCACGAAACGGAGAAGCCCTATGTCTAAGCCTAAACGCGAAAGGCTTATGATAAGAGATCCCGCTGCAATTGCGGCCGCTGCGAGTCCTATTGCGCCTGTCGATAGAAGTCGTGCTCCCACAATCCAGAATACGAGGCCGAAAACATTAGTAAAAGCTGAATTCAGCATTATGGTTATCGAGTTTCGATAAAGCGGTTCTCGATAGTACTTGCTTAAATTGAGAGACTTGCCGATCATACGCGCACATCGTATTCTAGTGAGTTCGACTTTATTCGGCAGGATCAAGTTATAAAGCTGCTGGAAGTGTGCTGCTAAAATAGATTCATTCGATTTCCTAGAAAGAGATACGACCGATTCGCTTACGCTTCTTGTGACGGCTATTTGAGTGCAATAGCACCGGGAAGTAATCAAGATTATTTTTCAACCGGTCAAACTCTAACCGGTCGGGGATCATCAATCAGGCGATCGAAACGCGGCACTCGTACTGACCGGATGGGATTCAAGGCGTCGCAGCAATAATTCTGCGGTACCTCTGCACAGAACCCCCGTAAGAGCTCGTTCACCAAAGCAATCCCGTTTTCGACAATTCTGGCCCTCTCGTTTGAAAAAGCTAGTATTTTATGTTGCTTTCGGTTATGATCTCGGCTCGGTGTTTCTGAGGAGAAAGCCAGTCTCTCCGTTCTTCAGCAGGTCTGTAATGGCGCCGATCGGAGTAGCCAGTGCAAGACTACCGCACGCCATTGCTTCTGCTAAGATGGTCGGAGAAGCATCTTCGGCCGTGATAAGAACTAGTAACTTCATTTGATTTTGCAATCTGGAAGGTCGTCTCCGATCCAGCAAGTAACGGTTACGTCAGCACACAGCGCGTTCTTTATCTTTGCACATTGCTCGACTACGTTCGTTGCACTTCTGAAACTCGGCACGCAAAAAGCCCTCATTCGTTCTTTGTTCAGATTTGAGGGCGTCCTTAAGGTCTATCACGTTGAGCGCGTGCTCAAGGTCTTTTGCTATGAGGGCGACCTCGCCACTTCGGGCTTAGACGTGAGATACTCCTCTAATGCTTCCGATACAAAAATGAGAGCGGCTTACCCCTTTAGCTTCTGCTTCGTTATCTATGCGTTCAATAAGCGCGGGGTCGATTGAAACGGTTAGTATCTTAAGCATAATCTAATACCTCGATAAAAATACGCTCTTAATGAATGCTTGAATTATATAGATGAGTGCAATTAATCGCGCCCCGGCATTAGTACGCCGTGCCTCACCCGTTGTCAACTGCCCTACTTGTAGAATAAGAGGAGCTTGGCCGGTCCGGATCTCAGAGCGCCCCCGCGCCGTATTCTTTCTGCTTTTGGTAATTGCTAGTCGTATAGTGCAAAGCAACCTCAAGCCCTGGGATTCTCATAATGTGTCAGCCTTAGAGCGGAGTCTGTCGCGCCGTTATTTGGTTACAAAACCTAGCTTTGTTTACTGGACGTTAACGGAGCGCGATATGGTCGTATTCATTTCCCGAAATAGGCAATTGGGAACAATCGCGTCAACATTTAGCATTTAAACTTAAAATTGTGTTGTTCTGCCTCAAGAAACTCAGCTCTGACGCCGTTAGTGCGCGTATCGCTCAAATAAAGAGCGCAGCCGTTCTAGGTCGGTCGCAAACCGCTTCTTTATATGTTCGGGCATCCATATCTATCCGCACTTGTAGCTGGTTGAGCCTATGACCGTAATTTACGATTATGATAACAAGCGAAAAAGGATAGGTGAACTCGTAGAGCGGACGACACCCCGTCTGTATGAAAGGCATCTTTTGCCGACGCATATGAAACTACGGGATATAGGCTGCAGAGGGATCATAAAGAGAATCATTGAAGATAGGATGGCACAAAAGCCGTTTCCCTTGTTTACCAAGATCGAGATCGAGACGCTCAACCGATGCAATAATGATTGTTCGTTCTGCCCCGTCAACAGGAAACTTGACCCAAGGCAGCTGAGCGTCATGGACGAGGACTTGTTAAACTCATCAATTGCGCAGTTGGCGGATCTCCAATATGAAGGCGAGTTTAGTCTCTTCTCGAATAATGAACCATTGCTCGACCGACGCATCGCTGATTTCTGCAAAATTGCAAAACAAAAAATTCCAAATGCCACCCACTACTTATACACAAATGGCAAGCTGTTAACCACCGAGTTATTTGAAAAATTGATGAAATACCTGGATTTTCTTGTCATTGACAATTACGATAATCAGATGAAGCTTCAAGAACCCGTCAAAGCGATTAATGAACTCGTTCTCACAAACCCAACTTATGGAGAAAAAGTCGTGATCTACGTGAGAAAGAAAGATCTGATGAGGACTACAAGGGGAGGAAGCGCACCAAACAGAACCAAAATTGCACCGCTGAAGTCGTCTTGTATTTACCCGTTCACCCAGATGGTGGTGCGCCCAGATGGCAAAATTAGCCTGTGTTGCAACGATGCCCTCGGAAAAGCAACCTTAGGAGACCTGACGCGGGATTCAATCTCTGACGTGTGGAATAGTGACTTGTACTGGGGAGTGAGGCGAAGAATTGTGGAAGGGCGGAAAAACCTTTTTTTGTGCCGCAGTTGTGATGCCCTCGAGCTTGAGCCATTCAGCGCGTCGGTGAATATGCGTAAGGCTCTATCTTGAGGCAGACGCATGGTCAAGCGACGGGCTTATTAATTGATGCACATTGCTGTTTACGCGATGACAAACTCGGTTGTGCCTTGAAATCATTCAGCCGACGACCATTTCAGAGAAGCTTTTAACAGACCCGTATGTTTTTTTAGCCACTGACGTACTGCTCTGCTTCCGGGGTCAGCAGTCTGTAAGCAAGATGTTGGTACATCGCATGCGAATTGAAACAGCATAACGAGGCAGATCAGATGTTAGCTAGCTTCACCTCTCAAGATCAGTTGTGCGTAACCCAGAAAACTGCGCCGAATGCTGCGTGGCAATGCACGCCCGAGTTCGTAACGTTAACGATATGACTCTCTTGTTACACGAAAGCCAAGCATGGCTTGTTTACGCCAGAAGGATGAGATAGTAGGACCGAATCTGTCTGTCTAAACGATGGTGTGCGGACCTGCTAGCGTGTTTGCAGAGTTCTCAGGAACTCACCTGTAGTCATATACGACACTCCTCTAAAAATGCGCGTGTACGCAAGCAGGTCTTCAAGTTCATCCCACAACCGCAAACGTTCAATTTCCCACGAATGTCCCCACAGATGAAACATGCCTCCGTATTGATGTACGTAGTCAAAGTATGCTTTTGCTAGGTCTATCCAGGGTTTTCCCACGTTTCTCAGCAACACAGAGATTCCAGCCAAGTGCGCAAAGGCCCTGCCGCGGATGATGTTCCCTGTCGCCTTCCCCAATGAATTCGGGTACACTTGTAAAGTGGTCCACAGCGTATAGGGGCTTAAGGGACGGCCGATGCGGAAACATTGCGTGGTCCTCGCTGCAACAAAACCACATTCCTTAACCAGATCGATTGTCTCGCTGGTGTACTTGCCTTCAGGATACGCAAAAAGTTCGATTTCTTGGTCAAGAATGGCGCTCAAATATTCTTTCCCTCCGAGGATCTCACCCTTTGCTTCAGCAGGCGATAAGGTATCTAGGCGACGATGGGTCAACGTATGGGCTCCGATCTCAAAATCTCTGGCTAGTTTCTTGAGCTCATTTTCGTCAATTAGGTCCAATGGATCACAGCGTTGCGGGACATAAAAAGTACCGTTGATTTGATATCTGTTGAGCAGTTTCGATAATTCATTGTCTAGTATTGAGCCGTCATCCCAACTGGTGATGACTACGCACGCTTTTCGCGTTTCGGGGCGCTGCCTATTCAATTAACCGCCCCAACGGATGAATTAAACGTGCTTTGAGTGCGCCTTTGGTATTCTGCTGCATATTAAGTTTCATTTTGCCCCCTTAGAGGATTTTGGTCAACGAGCGGATTACTCAACCGGCTAAGCAAATACGTCAACAATTAGGTCGACGTATAATAATCTATCTTACTAACTATCGTGCGAACACGATGACGCTCGTGTCGAGCTGGTTCTCGGGCAAATATCCCGTCTTCACTATTCTCCGTTCTGCACTTGAATCGCGTCCGGCGTCGTTCTTAAGGATCTCTGCGCTGTATTGTGCGTAAGACACGTGACGCGGCTTCATACCACAGCGCGTTAAAACGGAAGTTACACCATTCGAATGTTCGGATGGTAGCTCGCATCGGTTATTCAGCGAAAATCTTGCATGCGGTCCTTCTCGCTAGGTATACTGCGCGGGTCGTCGTTTACTAAGAACCCACTAGGAATCAAGTTGCTTAACGTGCACTCAGAGTAGGTGCCGGGGTTGCCAATGTTGCTTGACAAGATCTTCTATAGATACAACGAAGCACGTGCGCAACCTTGATCTCGTCAGATGAAAGGTCGGCCTCGTGAAATACGATACGGCACCACGGTTTTTGCAGTTAGTGCAGAGTCGCGCGTTCTTTGGTCCCAACGACGGTTGTCTCAAGTGAAATTGTTTTGTCGTCGCCCGTCGTCGGCCCGCCCGTGCTTGTTCTCAAATGAACTACGCTTCGTGCGCTGTGTCGCGTATGAGCGATCGTGCACGTGTTTTCTCTGGTATATTACACACAGCGCCTTTCTACGCGCTGTCGTCTCTCGCGTTTCACCGATACTTTCGAAGATATGGCTATGAGCTAGGTGAAAGGGGTCTCCGAGCCGGGATAGTATCAACTGACGTGCGTATCGTCGAGCATCGCGCAGCGTTCAGAGGACGCCTCGCTGGGGTGGTTTTTTAATGTGTTTTTTCGTGGGTTCGATCTCTCGTCTGTCCGGATGGGTGGTCGCAAAAAGTCTTGACAAAATGCAGCATTGCGGATTGTCGCGACGACTCGAGAAGTATATGTCTCGTGCTTTGATTTTGACGTTGTTTGGTGACTCTCGGCACAGATGAAAAACGAGAAGCTGATCCGAAATCATCACGTAAAAACTTAAGTATGATTTCAACCCAATCGGTTCCAGTAGGGGCTTTTTTTGAGCCTGTACGCAGTTTCAATCAAAGCGACGTAGAAGAGGCATCGACTAACGCGTCGAAGAAACTTAAGATAAAGAAGATGTTCCTAACTGCAGGTTCTTTCTGACAGCTGCTGACAAAACGGGAGTAAACACGGTGATTCAAGTGCCGCCCGAGAGCGTCCGATTCACGCGCAGCAGCACACTAAAGCTCATCGCAACGGGCTGTTTTTTGTCACTGACACTTGCGCTGTTGGCGATCGTGGAGGCACCTGCACGTGGCTATGAGCTATCAATCTACTCAAGCACGCCCTTGATCGCATGGATATTACTCGCTCTGAGCCTTGTTGGCGGGGTGAGCTTGGTCGTTTACCACATATTCGTGCGGGAGAATAGCACGCACTGGTTGTTAATCGGCTTCACAATCATCGCGTTGTGCAACTTGATCGTCATTTACTTAGCAGTTTTGCGGGGCTATGTCTTGTACAGCGCCGGGGACACATTCAGCCACGTTGTCGCGGTCACGGAAATTGCCCGTATCGGGCATCTCGATTATCTAGGAAGTCAGGAGACAACTCAACTTTATCCGATGACTTACACGCTTGCCGTTTCGATTGTCGAACTGGCCGGACTCTCGCCATTATCGGTTGTCGCCTATCTTCCCGGCATTTTTTCGATCTTGTTTGTAGGCCTAATCTACCTCTTTGCAAAGGCCGTGTGCAGCAGACGTGAGTTTGTATTGCTAGCGACCGCATCAAGCATTCCGCTTCTTTTTTCATACTATCACGTCGCGCTGTATCCCGAGTTTCTTGCCGTTGTATTTTTGCCGCTTATCTTCTATTTGTATCTCAAGAGAACGAGGGTACCTGGGACGCATTTCACGGCTCTGTTCATCATTTCTCTGTTCTATGTCACCTTTTTGTATCCCCCAACGATGGCGGGGGTTATACTTCTCCTGATAGCAATCGAAGCAATTAAGACGTTGCGTAGCCGATCGCTTGCTCGAGTTGCGATTACGCCCATTTTGATCGCGGCCGTAACGCTCTTCGCTTGGCTCATGAGCACGTACGCTTTTGCAGTGAATGTGTCGAGGCTTAAAGAGTTCTTTGAGACAGGAGAAACGACTAGCCACGCGCAAGTCATAGCGCAAACAACCGCGCAATTGAGAGGACTAGACTTGCTCGCCTACATTGTAAAACTTTACGGAGTCAATCTCGCTTATTTTGCGATCTGTATCGTCGCAGGCGTTTTGATTTGGAAGCGTTTACGAACGAAAAAAGTAGACAATCTGTTGTTCGTGTTCGTGCTCTTTGTCACTGCGTTTCTCTTTGGATTCGTCGTGTTCGAAGTGTTTAGGTTTTGGACTCTTGGTCGATTTCTGCATCTCAACTATGCGATAGTTACGGCGCCGCTGCTTGTTGGGTTCGTATTACTTAGGCTCTTTAAACGCTTGAGCACGCCAAAAACTATGGGCCTTATTGCCATTTTCCTCGTCGCGAGCTCCATTGGTAGCGCGGTGAGCGTTTATTCCTCGCCCTGGGTGCTCGAACCCAGCTGGCAAACTACTTACGCTGACGTGGCGGCGACTCACTGGTTCTTGGAGGGAAGAGACCAAGGTTTTATCATCCAAGGTCTTGGATACAATCCTAACATACTCGGGTTTGTGTCCGAAACCCACCCGGAGCTACTAACGCCGGAGAACTACAACATCACTGTCTACAGCAACCCGCTCGGCTCGGGCATACCCGATCACTTCGGGTATCCGCAGAATGCCTCGCTCTCTGAAACGCTCGGAACCCAGAGCCAAACCTACGTGCTGATGACCGCTCGGTTTAAAACTGCTCTCACGAGTAGCGTGTTGATGTCAGAGGGCATCAATGACCCCACAGTTTTTAGAACGGGGTTTACAAACAACGACTTGACCAGACTGAATGGCGATGCTACGGTCAACAAAGTGTATACAAACGGCGGAGTTGACGTGTACCTCGTCAAGGCCTACAACCCACGTTAGCTCTCGCCTTGAGAATCGGCTTGGTGCTCGACACCCAAGGCAGTTGAGATCGGCACAGTCCTCGTGCTAGTTTCGTCTAGTCACTGCCCTCGACCGTGTCATCGAGCACTTTTCACGTGGCGTTCACGCCGCCGTTGGTCTCACGGCACCTGCCTTACGTTTTCCGTCGCACGGGGTCTATGAGTGGTCGTAACGTTAGTTGCAAAACGACCCATCAAACGCATTTGTCTTTCCTGTCGGATTGCGCTTCCTGTGCGAGTTACGCCTGCGCGCCACCGCAGCAACGCTGTTAGCGAGAATGACTTGCCGATGTCCCCACTGGGAAAGGTTTTTGGCTGACTCAGAACATAGAACGCACAAGAACGCCGATCGGACTGCTTCTGAGCTGGGAAGATCTAAGCGTACGTAAGTGCTATCTAGGATACAGGCATGTCGACGCCGAATAAACACGCGCCCTCCAACGCTCCGCCGGCAGACATCGCACAGAGCCTCGTTTCGAGAGACGCAGATCTCGTCCTCGGTGTGATCGCCACGGCCTTCGTTTTCGCGTTTGTCTTTGTACCGTATCTTCAGGATACACCAGTCCGCCCGTTGCTAGTCCTCGTCTTCGTCTTTCTTATTCCTGGTTATACGTTGATCGCGGCGATTTTCCCGCGAAAAGGGCTTGGGTGGGGTGAGCGAATAGTGCTCTCGTGCGCTTTTAGCATCGCCACGGTTTCCCTCATCGGTTTCGGTCTGAACTACATCTGGAACCTCAACGAAGGGCCAATAGCCGTTGGCCTTGGCACGTTTGTGTTCATCGCCACTGCAGTTGCTTACGGGCGCCGGCAGGCCGTTCCGACTGAAGAACGCTTTGTAGTCCGTTTTCCGGGGGGTCACACGCTCAGGGAACGCGTGTTGCCTCCATCTGATTCACGCTTTAGTCGAGTACTGACGGTGATTTTGATACTTTCAGTGCTAGCGTCAGTTAGTGGATTCATCTACGTCCTGGGGGTGCCCAAAAACGCTGAAACGTTTACCGAGTTCTATGTATTGGGGGCGAGCGGGAAGGCGGACGACTATCCTACACAGTTTAATTTAGGGCAACAAGAGCCGGTGACGGTTGGAGTCGTAAATCACGAAAACAGCGAGCAGCTGTACCAGCTGGTCATTGCACTCAACAACAGCAGAACCACAAGCACGCTCTATTCACAAAATATCACGCTCGCGAACGCCCAAACGTGGCAAAAAACCGTTGAGTTGAAGCCAAACCGCGCCGGCAACAACATGCGAGTAGATTTTCTCCTATATCGCGCAGACGATTATGCAGCTCCTTACCGGTCGCTGCATTTGTGGGTTAACGTAACACGCTAAGGCTGAGGTGTTGTGTGTTTAGTACACGAAAACGGCACGGTGTGCGCAATTCTATTCGCGCAGGTTCGTGACTTCAGGCCGGTGATCGCACCCGATTGTGGACCGCTACAACGCTCCGTCTTGGCAGATCACTACGTTTTTATAAGACCATCCCACGCTACTTCTTCGCGTGCCAAGTAATCGTGCGAACGTGCCCCGCAAGTGCGCAAGTAGCTCGGCGGTCCGCATGCAGCTTGATCGCGTGCATTTACACCGAGCACGTCGATAAGGAAGTGGCGATTGATACGGTTCATCGTTCAATCGGAATATCAGCGTCACGTGCAAAGTGCGACCCAGCAGGATGGAAAGAGAATCTCCCCGGGGGTGGCCACGCTCAAAACGACGAACCCGCGGGCCGTGAAGGCTGAGTAGCACACCACAACGCAAATTGTTGACGAAACCGTCAGTGGCGCGAGGCAGCACGAAATTGACGTAATGAGTAGAATTAGTAAGTGCTGTCGGACCGGCCCCCCGGAGTGCGTCCCAAAAGTCCCAAAATTACCAACGCGAAGAGCAAAAAACCCAAAACATACGTACTTTTATTGCTTGCGCAAACTCGCAGAACTCAACACGCTGACCCGTGCGCGCTCTTCGCATCCGGACGTCCGCCTAAGGAGCGTTTTTATAGTGGTTTGAAGATAATGATCGCTGGATTATCAAGTGGTCTTTTTCACTCACCGGGGCACCCATGCGCGGTTTCAGACGACAGGCTCAAGTTGCGTGTATTCTCTCAGCGATTGTGCTCGTCCTTACCGTAGGGTGTGCGTCGGCGCAGAGCTTCCCCTCGCAGATCGAGCTGAATCCCTCGCCGAGCGGCGGGTTTGACTTTCCCACTCAGCTGCCGCTCTTTGCGTCGCTCGCCGCCGATGCGAACGGCATCATCGCGAACGTCACCCAAGGCAACTTCTCCAACGCGAGCGCGCTGCTTGCCCACTACAACAGCACGGTCAGGCAGAGCACGGCCATCGGCGCCATGCAGGCTTCGCAGGGTTCGTTCACGAGCCTTATCGCCGATGCACAACGCTTCGACGTACTTAACGCGAGTGAGGCCGGGCTGCTCGTGGCAGCCCCGCTCGGCAACGCCTCCATCGCAAACGCGCTCGGGATGCAGGCGCTCGGCAACGCCCTCGTCAGGCTCCCGGGAACCATCGGCGGGCAGAACGCGGATATCTACGCCATTGCCGTTCAAAACGGGCTCGACCTCGCTCCGTACGGCAACGCCACAGCGCTCTTGAACGCGTACGCTGCGCAGGTGGAAGGTCGCGTTGCCAACGTCACAGGGGCGGTCTTCGTAACACCCACTCTGACGCTCACTGGGAGCGCGAAGAACGCGACCTACGGCGATACGTTCCTGCTCGCGGGCGGCCTCCAGAGCAATCAAACGGCGGCATACAACGGCACGGTGGACGTGCACGTCGACAATCGGACGATCGCAACCGTACCGACGGCCGCGAACGGGTCATACGCGTATACGCTCCCAATCATTAACATCCCGGCCGGCGCGCACGTCGTGTCCGTTCGATACGTGCCCCTCAACGCGCCCTACAAGCCCGCGCAAAGCGCGCCCGCCAACTTTTCCGTTGCCGCATCGCCGGTGAACAACACGCTGAGCTTCCTGTCGCCCAGCATAGCTCTAGGGGGCAACGTGCAGGCGCGCGGGACGCTCACTACGGTGACCGGACCGGTTGCCAACGCCACGGTGGCGCTTTTCATCGGCGGCACGGACGTCGCGAGCGCCCAATCCGATCAGAACGGCAGCTATTCGTTTTCAGTACCGTCCCTGCCGCTCTATATGTCAGCGGTGTCAGGAGGTGTCACCGCCTACACGGTCTTTGACCCGAGCGGCCAGCCACTCGTGTCCGCCACGAGCGCCGCAGCGCATGTACCCGTCGACTTGACCGGCCTGCTCGCCATCATCGCAGGGCTCGTGCTCGCCGTGCTCCTGATCGTCTTCCTGTACCGCGGCGGGTATCTGCGGCGCGCGCCCGTCGAGAAAGAAGAGGTGGCCGCCCCCGTTCTGCCGCCGGCAAGGGAGGCGCGCCCGATCGTCGTGCCGGTTCCCGTCGCGCGCGTAACGGAAGCGCCACAACGGATCAGCGATTGGGACGCGGTTCTCGGCGAAGCCCGCGAAGCGTTTGAACGTGCTGACGACGAGAACGCTACAAAAGCGCTGTTTGACGCGGCCGTGACGTCGCTCGCGGTCGTTGCGAACGTCCACATTGCCGCGCATATGACACACTCGGAGAAGAGCTGGGCCGTCACCGCAGCTTTTCCTGACGAAGACACGCGCCTCGCGCTGCGGCAGTTGACCAAGGCGTACGAACTCGCCAACTTCGGTGACCGCACGCTCACAGGATCGCAGCGCGAAGCCGCCTTGAGCGCCTTTGCATCCCTTCGCAGCCACGTCAGCGGCGCAGAGGGAAGCACGTGAAGCTGAGCTACGCGCTCATTGCAGCTGTCGTCGCCGCTGCGCTCATCATCAGCGTACCGCTCCTCAACACGACCAAGGAGGACTTCAGCACGTACAACACGGCGTGGAACGGCGCCTCAGACGCAAAGGCCCTCGCCTCCAGCGACGGTTACGCGACGCCCTCCGTCTTTGCGCTCAGCGAGATCGGAAGCTCGGGCGACGGCGTGTTCTTCATGCTCAACCCGAACAGCTCGGTGGGGTTCACTAGCGGTGACGCGAGCACGCTTCAGTCCTTCGTTCAGAACGGCGGCGTTCTCGTGCTCGCCAACGACTTTGGCAACGGCAACGCCGTGCTCAGCGGGCTCGGGGTTTCGGGCGCGCGCTTCAACGGCTCACTCCTCGAGGACAACGTGAGCAAGGGGGTCGACGCGGCGCACCCGCTCATCACGGACGTCAACGCCTCAGGTCTCACTGCCGGCGTGCACGAGCTCTACTTCAACTACGGGACGGCCCTCGACGTACCAGGCACTAACGTCACGGTGCTCGCGCGAAGCGCGCCGACGAGCTACCTGGTGGCTCCTGCAGGCGGTAACGCGACGGTCAACGCGACCACTGGCGCGCACCCCGTCCTTGCCACGCTCGACTACGGCAACGGACGCATCGTCCTGCTCTCCGACCCGAGCGTGTTCATCAACGACATGCTCGGCCAGGCGGACAACCAGCAACTCCTGACGAGCATGCTCGCGAACCTCACTGGTGGTGACAAAACCGTGCCGATCATGTTCGACGAGTCGCACTTCGCGTCTCCGCCCGTGTTCAGTCTCCTCTACGACCGCATCAACGCAAACGATACTGTGAAATACACCGTTGTCGTTCTTGCTAGTGCGGCCTTTGTGATCGGGGTCAACACGAGCGCACTCGTGCGGCGGCGGCAGCGAAAGGAGAGGGGCCCCGCGCCGAACGAATTGCCCGTGAGCGAAGAGGCCGTGATTACCGATATCGTCAGGGAGCACCCCGAATGGCGCCGGTCGCGGGTGAAGGGGTTCCTGAAACAATTACAGCAACGGCGGAGGATACGGCGTGGCAACTGAAAGTGACTTGAACGGCTTACCAATACCGCTCGACATCGACATGGTCGCCGACACGGCGCAACGCATCACGGACGAGCTCCATCGCGTGATCGTGGGAAAAGACGAGCTGATAGAGACACTCTTCTCATGTCTTCTCGCGGAGGGGCACATCCTCGTTGAGGGCAACCCTGGTCTTGCCAAGACGACGATAACAAAGCTGTTCGCGCACACGCTGGGCTGCACCTTCAACCGCCAGCAGTTCACGCCCGACCTGCTCCCTGGAGACATCACCGGGAGCTACGTGTTCGATCAGAAGACCAGCGAGTTCTACGTGCGTAAGGGGGGCATCTTCGCCAACATCGTCATGGTCGATGAGCTCAACCGCGCAACGCCGCGCACGCAGTCCGCGCTTCTCGAGGCGATGGAAGAACGCATGGTCACGATCGAGGGCACGACGTTCCCGCTCGAAAAGCCGTTTATGGTCTTAGCCACGCAAACGACGGTCAATATCGAGGGCACCTTCCCCCTTCCCGAGGTGCAGCTTGACCGTTTCTACGTCAAAGTGACGCTCGATTACCCGAGCACAGACGAGGAGCTGCAGATCCTGAACGTGAAGTTGCGAGAAGCGTCCGCCATCGCCCAGGTCACCGACCGCGAGGCAATCCTTCGCATGATCGACATCGTCAGAAACGTCTACGTCGACGAGAAGGTGCTTGAATACATCAGGGACATCGTCGTCAGCACCCGCAATCACAAGGATCTTGTGCTCCCGGCAAGCCCGCGGGCGTCGATCGCGCTGCTCGGCAAGTCGAGGGCGCGCGCGGCGATACGCGGACGGGACTACGTCATACCAGACGACGTCAAGGCGATCGCCTACGAAGTGCTCAATCATCGCCTGCTTATCTCCCCCGAGTCTGAAATCGAAGGCGTCACGCTCGAAGAGGTGATCGCCGCGATTCTCATGGAGGCGCGGCCCTCGCGCTGAGTACCAAAATAACCACCCTTATAATCATGAAGACCACCCGTCTCACGCACCTTCTCCTTGCGCTTGCCGCGCTCTTTATCGCGCTCGGCGCGCTCCTCGACGCGTGGTTCTACGCTGGAGCCGGCTTTGCGCTCGCATTCTACGTCGTCTGGCGTTTCCTTGCGTTCCGGGCGGCGATCGCGGCGCTCAACCTTGACGTGCAGCGAAACGCGGACAAGACAGTGGTGCGACGAGGCGGAATGGTCACCGTCGACGTTTCCGTCTCGTCAGCGACGCCCGTCGAGGGGCGCTTTACCGACGCGCTGCCTCGGGGCGCCGAGCTCGTGGACGGAACGAACAGCGCCGACCTCGCACTGGCGGCGGGCCAGACGGCGACGTGGCGGTACACGCTCTTCATGGCGAGCAGACAGAGCGCACAGATCGAGCGTGCCACCCTCAGCTTGACCAACGGCTTGTTTACGCACACGCTCGAACTGGGTGCCGCGGCCAGCGTGGTGCAGCAGGCCCCCTACGCCGTTAGCGTCGAAGGCGGGGCCGGCGGGCCGGGAGGGGCGCCCGGCGTGACGAGCGCGTCGGTCCAGTCGCTGTACCGCACGCGCCGCACCGGCGGCGGAACCGACATCTCGCACCTCCGTCCGTTCGTCTCGGGCGACCCGCTCAAGCGCATTCACTGGAAGGCGTCGGCGAGGCTCAACAAGCTCATGACAAAGGAGTTCCTCGCGGAGGTGGACGAGGCCACAGGCGGAAGCGCGAGCGTCAGCATCATCATCGACCAGGGCGGGACGATGGCCCGCGGGCCTCCCGGCGCCACGGAGCTCGATTTTGCGGTCAACGTCGCGAGCGCCGTCGTCAAGTCGGCGATCGCCAGGGGGAACCGGATCGGCCTCGTCACCTACGACGACCAGGGGGTGGCCACGAGCCTCCGGGCTGACTCATCACTGTCGCACGCGTCGAGCGTCGTCCGGTCACTCAACGAGATCGAGCCGGGCATTCCGCTCCGCGCTCCCCGCGCGAAGCTCGACGTGACGGGAGCCGACGTGGTGCGCGTCAAGCGGCACTTCGCGGCGACCGCAGACGACGAGACTGACGCGGACGTCAGGCACTTCCGGCACATCGTCTCCTACATGTACGCGCGCGGCGAGGGCTACCTGCACAGCCTGAAGCGCGCTCCGGCATTTCGTGCGATAGCCGCCTCACTCCTGCGTGCACAGGGCCAATCGAGCATTGTCATCGTTTCTGACCTCGAACGTGACTTCAGCCCGCTTACCGAGGGTGTCCGCCTCGCGACAAGTCGAGGGGCCCGCGTGTACGTCGTCGCGCTCTTTTCGAAGATATTCGAGCAGTTCGCGGATCCGCTTCTCTCGCTTGAGGACGTCTACGCGGCCTACGACGCACACCTGAGGCGGATGCGCAAGCTTGAGCAGATCTCCAACGTGAAGGTCATCGAGGCGAACACCGCAGAAGCGCTGCAGCCCGCACTGCAGGAGGCGCGGATAGCGTAATGGCACCGAGCGGCATCACTCAGCCCGTCAAGGCGGCCCGTGCTCACCCCTCCGAGGCCCTGCTCCTCATCTCAGTGCTTGCGCTCATCGCCCTCGACCTCGCACACCTCACCCTCGGGACGTTAGCGGGGGCCGCCGCTCTCGCCGCTTTTGCGGTGGCGTACACCAGGCGGTGGCATACGTCGAGCTTCGGCTTTTACGGGCTGGTAATCGCTGAACTGAACGCCATCGGTCTGGCGGCGGATCTCACCACCGTCGTGGTGTACCAGGTGCTATGCCTACTGCTGCTTACGTCGGTCATCGCGCCGTTTCCCCGCCTTGGGAAGCTCCGCACATACGCCCTGCCCGCACTCATGACGGCCATAGTAGCAGCCGCATCGCTCGCGCCCGGCGTTGCTGCCGCATACGCGAAGGTGCTCACGGCGGCTCAGGCGGCGGCGCTGTCAGGCGTCATTCTGCTCGGGGTGGCGTTAGCGCTCGCACGACTACGCCGGCCGGCGTTCGTGCAACGCCCGGCGGAGGCCTGACATGGAAGCGACCGACGACCTTACCTCATATCACCTGCGAAAGCGCATCCACGAGCTCGAAGCGGAGAACACCCGCTATCAGAAGAACCAGAACCTCGCGCGAAAGTGGGAATTCCGGATCACCGGAGTGATCCTGCTTGCGATCGGGGCGGTGATAACACTCGTCGCGTACCCATCGTACAACGTGTCACCCAGCGCCAGCGTCCTCATGATGGTCGGCGTCGGCGCGCTGTTTGTCGGCGCCGTCACGGTGTTTCTCAATACGGAGCGTTTCATCAGCCAGAAGGTCGCTGAAGACCTCAACCTGAGCAGCGTCATCGTCGTTGATGACCTGCTGCGCGACCTTCGGGTGAAGAACCGCGGCGTGTACCTGCCGTCATCGATGACCGGCACGAACGTCAAGGTATTCATACCGCTCAGGAGGGAGTACGAGGTGCCCGCAAAGGTGCACCTCGCTGAGGACCGGGCGTTTTTGATCGACCTTGCCAACCCCGCACAGGAGGGCGTGCTGCTTAAGCCGCTCGGCTACCACCTGTTTGCGCACACGACCCGCGACCTGCGGGTGGACTGGAGAGACGCCCCGACTGAAACGGAGGGCGCGGAGGAACATCAGCAGGACCATGAACAGCAGGACACGCTCGCCGACAAGTTGCAAGATGTCCTCGTAAGAGGCTTGGAACTCGCCGACAAGGTCATTGTCTCACACAGCGACGGCGAGCTCAGCGTGCGCCTCCACAATACGCCGTACATCGGAACGTGTCATTCCATCGGAGAAGAAGCCCCACAAGTCTGCGAGCAGATCGGCTGCCCGCTGTGCAGCATGATCGCGTGCATCTATACCGAATACGCCGACACCGCAAGCGTGCTTGAGGAGGCTCGCGGCGAAGGCAGCGACATCATCATTCGATGCAGCGGGCTGGCACCATCATAACGCGAAAGACTGGATCCATAGCCGATCACTTGACTCAGCGCGGCCTTCGGCGCTGTACGTCACCACCCAGACCCGCTACTGAAAGACCTCGATTGCTGCTGCTTTGATGAGCTTCGAGATCGGACCCGGAAAGCCTCTGGCCTTACACGTAGTCACTCTCGGCAGTCCTTTTGCAACACACACAAGAAGAATAGAAAGCCTCAAGCTGAGTTTGTTTGCGTCTCGTGCGGACTCGCAGAGAACGCGGAAATAAACGCAGCTAAGAACATTGCTTCAAGGGCTGTCGACAATTAGCGTACCGTATGCAAAAAACGCAGTACAACGAGGGCGGCGAGAGTCAGTGAGGTGGCGCGGTTCGTTGCGAGCGCTTTTCATCCGCTGAACTCCCGCATCTTCGCCATAACAGTTGGCAAAATATATATAGCGTCCCTCAGAGTAATAGCTAGGCAAAGTCTAGGGAGTTCAGTATACTTCCAGTAATAGTTGCGTGAAGGCACGCCGATCACACAGATAGCATTTATTGAATGATTGAAGATTGAATGGGCTTGATCCCAACGGGAACAAGCGCATACATAGGAGAAACGGATATGAGAAAACTAATCGTTTCGGTATTGGCGCTATTCGTAGCACTTTCAGTGTTCGCGGCGATGGGCGTGTCAGCCCAGTGCCCCGCTCAGAGCACGGCCGCCGCTAAGACCACGACCAGTAGCTGCTCAGCGACGACCTGCGCTCAGTGCACGAGCTGCGCGACCTCATCGTGCTGCAGCTGTCCGACCACGTGTCCGACCACGTGTCCGACCACAACCTGCGCGGCAGTTGCGTGCTGCGTGTCAACCTCGTGTCAGTGCCCCGTATTTCACCCGTACCACTGTAGTTGGTGAGTGCGAGGATAAGCACTCTCCACCAGTCATGAGGGTGCGGTAGGCATAGTTAAGCTTAGCTAGCTTCTGAAAGCGAGCAGCGCGTTGATTTGAAACCGCTGCACCAGTAACTAGCAACGTTTTTCATTGTTGATGTCCGGGCGGTTCAAGGAAATCAACGAGTATAGTTTGTGAAGCTTTTTTTTGGGTCATAAATAACTAGTATAGCGAAAGCGCCGTGCTGTTAACATCCCCCTTTGACTAACGCACCGGCTGACGAGTAAAAACCTCTTTGCCGTTAGGGTCACCACGAGCCCCGTGTGACATTCTGCCGGTTTCCCGCGTAGTGGACCCTGCGGGCCGATGCCTATCACGAACCACCGTGACTGCTCCATATCGTGCTGCCACGAAACGCTGCGTTCGCGCAACGGGAGGGAAACATGGAGCCAATCACGTATGCAAACGAGCGCTAGACGTCACTGCTCATTTCATCCTGCGTGCGCTCTGCACGCCCGACACGATCGTTCCGGATCTTCAACACAACGTACACGAGGAGTGCGGCAGCCACCAGTATCGTCGTCCCCAGCCAATTGTCCGGCCGCACCAACTGGAGCTGCCACGCCCCCCAGCTTAGCGGCCATAGTAACCTGAGCCCCCCACTTACGTGTATCAACAGACCGTCGAGCGCGTAGTGCGTGGCCATCCCTAAGGCGAACAACAGGAACACGCGCACGCGTGTTCCCTCTTCAAAGAACAGGGCGCACACTCCGCACACGAGGAGCGTGCCGATCGGGATGTGGAAGAGCGCAAGAGAATCTTGCGCATAAATGCCGAGCACCTGCAACGGCAGGTACACCTTGAAGATGTCCGGCAGGATCGCACCGATCATCACGAGCACGGTGTTGCGCCCGCCAAACACCGGCCACCTGAGCGCAAGGAGCGCGCAGAGAATAAAGGCAAACGCGATGTGCGCCATCCAGTCCACGGCTACTCACTCCACCTTTCTCTCGCTGAGCTGATCGCGATCTCGACGTTTTTCACGCGGCCTAATAACGAATGCCCGCCAATCAAACCGCCAACTCATGAAAAAGAGCACGACAAGAACGATGAGCGCAATAAACGATCGGACGTAGACAAGCTCGCTTAGCAGCCAGGGTGAGACGAACATCGCCACCGCGCGCAGTTGGTGCCCGGGCTGGAGCGTACCGACAACGGTGACGACATCCCCCCGCTGCACCGCCTCCGACGAGAGGATCGTGTAGGTGCCGTACAACCCCTTGAGCTGAAACGACCCAACGTCTGTCGCGGCGACCGTGCCCGATATCGTGACGTTCTGCCCGACGTACTTCGCGTAGTTCGCACTCACCTCGCCTTCGCGTGGGTAATCGAGGTGTTGCGTAATATTTGCCTGGTAGTACGCTGCGAGGACAACGAACGCGCAGATAAGCAGCACTGCAATAATCCCTCGCCGCATGCGCGGGAGGTCTCAGTCGTTTGGATATATAGCTTCCGCCGCCGCCATCGGCTCACGGTAACACGGCAAAGCACACGCTGAGAGAGACACTCTCATCCACGTCGTTTCCGTTCACGTTTAGTCGTCGGCAACGGGTCGGTCGGTCCAACTGCTCACGTCAGCAGGCCCCTAAGATCCCTCACGATGAGCGACGGGAACTCGTCCTCGCTGAGTTCGTCTATCCGTTCACGCGTGGTTTTGCCGCTCAATACACAGATGAAATCGCATCCCACGTTGCGCGCCATCGTCCTGTCGGTGTACAGTCGGTCGCCCACGACCACCATCTGGTCCGGCCGGTATTGAGCTGTCACGCGCCCCAACAAAAGCGGGTTAGGCTTACCAAAAACCGTGTCCGGCGTGCGGCCGGATGCCTGTTCGAGCACCGACAAGATACAGCCGCTGTCGGTGGCGTTCGCGAGCAGATACACGTGTGTTACCGCGCGCTCGCAGGTACGCGATAAGGGGCGCAAGCGGGGTGATGACGTGCTCCGCGTCAGCGGGTATGCCAATTGCGTTGAGTCGCGTGCGGTAATCCTCGGGAAGCTTCGAGGTGTTGTTCGTGGCAAAATAGAACGCACGATCATCCACATTCCGGGAGATGAACGCAACGGTGCCGCGATCGGCCTACACGAGAGCGGAAATGTGGTTAACTTTTGGTACGGTTTCGGTACGGTTTCGGATGCGTTGCGAGTCTGCGAGATGCACGTCTCGTCATTATGGCGTGCGTCGCGGCGTCGGGAAGCGTTGACAATCCGTTAGGGCTACGGTCACGTACCCGCAAACCGATCGTCCGCAGTACAACGTGCAGCTTCGGAAGGGTAGTTCCTGCGCACCGTTTAGGTAATTGAAATCCTCCTTGTTAGATACTTTTGAAAGATTGAGCAGCGTGACGCTGCTGAAATGAGCAACCGACGAGCAAATCGGTTCGATCAACAATGACAATCCGAACAGCCAAACGTGGAGACGAAGATAACGCAATCTTTAGCGAACAGCACGAGGTGATGCCACCGTAACTCGAGGCTCTAATATACGTTTTTGTTAAATTAAATTATTGATAACTTTAGGCAACTTTTAAATACTTTAACAATAGTTAAGTTGTGATGCACCAGCCCGGAGAACAGTCTTCGCAGCTGTGGCCCTACTAGAACGATCAAAGGGAGGAATCGCCGATCTCACGGACGATATCCAAGAAGGCGAGGCGATGGAAACCGTAGCTATCGTCATTCCGACGTTAAACGAGGGACGCTCAATCGCCAAGGTCATCGACGGCGTGCCCGTTGACGACCTCTCGCAGAGCGGGCTAAAAACTGCCGTGTACGTGATCGACGGGAGATCCACCGACAACACGAGGGAGATCGCCATCGAAAAGGGAGCGACGATCATACTCGAAGAGCGGCCGGGAAAGGGTGTGGCCATTCAAACGGCATTTAAGTCCATCAACGCCGACTACGCGATTATGGTTGATGGGGACGACACGTACCCGATCGAAATGGCGACAGAGATGACCCGCCTGCTCAAGAAATACGACGTGGTCATCGGATCGCGACTCAAGGGTACCATAGAGCCGGGAGCCATGACCGCACTCAACGTCGTGGGGAACGTCCTCCTCTCGCTCCTCGCGTGGGGGCTGTCTGGTGTGCACGTCAGCGACGTGTGCACAGGTTTCTGGGCCTACCGAAGCGACGCGATTCGGCGCTTGGAGCTCGCAGCGCCCGGCTTTGAAATTGAAGCTGACATGTTCGCTGAATGCGTGAGGAACGGCTTGCGCATACGGGAAATCCCGATCACCTACCGCGCTCGAAAGGATCGGCCGAAGCTCGCGTCACTGCGGGACGGCGTAAGAATAGGGCTTTTTTTGTGCAGGCGACGCCTGGAACAGGTTTCCAAGAACGTCGGTCAAACGCAACTCGAAAAAAAACCGCGACTCTATTGAAATCGCGAGCAACGCGCGCGAACCTCGCGGTAGATCATTATTGCGCGAAGCCGCTGCATACGTCGCCGAGTGCTTCGTTCAGGGTGCCGCCGAAATTGTGTGCAGTCGAAGGGTCACGGTGACGGTAACAGCAGCAGGCGATTGCTTCTCCAGCCAGACGGGATCTTCAGCGCAGCAGCTCACACTTCGGAAAAGGCTCGCCAGGCTATACCCTCCCATCGCGTGGGGCATCTGCGAAGGTTGTCAGAAAACAGCAACATCCATCGTATCGTGCAATCTTTTAGCAAGATATATATGTTGGCCGACGCTAACTCTGGTATCGAGCATCAATAGCGTCAGCACGCGTATCAGCGATCATCGCTGAAAGGGGCTTGCGTTGTGCTGACCTTGCTCATGCGAACTGAACGGGCTTCGTCCTCGGCAAGCCCGATTTGTGCGTCGAAGGAAGAATAAAAAGAGTAGTTGTTTCTTTATTGGGGCTATTCGTGGCGCTTTCGCTGTTCGCAGCGATAAATGTGGCGCCACCAGCACGTGTCCGGCGACGAGCTGCGCTCAGTGCACGAGCTGCACCACCGCATCGTGCTGCTCCCCTCCGTGCCCCGTCACGTGTCCGACCACGACCTGCGCGGCAGTCGCGTGCTGTGTCGTAACCTCCGCTTGCCCTGCTCAAACCGCGAGTCCAGCTCAACACGTTTGGCAGCCGTACCAGGTTTAGCTGCGGTTCCCTGGACAGCGGCAGGGCGAGCTGACGCAGTACACGCGCGGCCGCAAAGTCGAGTGGTGACACAGGAAAGCTTGGTGAATGCTAAGGAGCTACGCGTATGCACGTAGCTCACTGGCTTTTGTGATGCACGATTAGCAGAAGCTACTCGGTGTTTGATGAATTCCTGATTTTTTCCCTGAAAGCGAGGATTAGGCAGACCCCTGGTGCGGTCCTCCGTTTGCAAATGCCTCGACAGGCCTTTTTTGCCAGGCACGGCGCTTTTTTTTGATCGCTGCTCCGCGCCGTGGATCTGCTATCGTCATGGTGGATCGCCTCGGCATGATGCTCGTTCTAAGCGGTCGCTCTCTGGTAGGGTGCTGTGAATAGCCGAATAGTTTGTTTGGCGGTAGCTATCGCCAAAGTACTGGTTGGGTTGAGCGGCATTTCTGTCAGCACACGGGCAAATTGCACGACGCTGTGGCCAGATGTACGACGTACCTACACCCGCGACTAGGTGTAACGGCGACCCTGCACCTGACAAAGACGTTCGGATGAACGATCGATACGTCAGTCACGCACGTGGCTTTGACGACTGAGCAAGAACTCATGGGTACTAATGACGATCTGATACCCCCGAACTTGTAGACGAACCAGAAGTCGTTAGCGAACCGCACGAAGTGATGTCAACTTGACTCTTGGGTCTCTGGTAAGTTTTTTATATAAATTTAAATTATTGATATCAATATTGTTTTCATCGGACAATATTTTCCTAATCTTGCAATATTGCCATAACGTTTTTATACATTGGACGTATAGCTACGGATACGCACAAAAATCATGGCGCTGAGATGCCGGCCCGTTCTTTTTTTGGGGCTTTTGAAGCGGGCGGTTGCGCTCTGGTAGCGGTGCTGTGAATAGGCGAATATGTGTAGCGGTGGTTTTTGAAGGATCGAGCAGTTTGACGCTGCTGAACTGAGCAACCGACGCAAATCGCTCGATCAAAGGGGGATCACCGATACCACGGACGCTATGGCACGGTCAGAGAACGGGTGAGGTCATGGAGACAGTATCTGTCGTCATTCCGACGTTAAACGAGGGACGCTCAATCGGCACGGTCATCGACAGCGTGCCCGCTGCCGACCTCCTGCAGAGCGGGCTCCAAACTGTCGTGATCGACGGGCAATCCACTGAGATCAGCTACCGCGCTCGAGCGGATCGACCAAAGCTGGCTTCACTGAGAGACGGCGTCAAAATCGGCCTTTTTTTGTGCAAGCGACGCTTGCGACAGCCTCAATTGAATGGCCTGAATGAATCGGGAACGAAAAGGAACGCGTCAACCCGATTGGGGGGAAACTGATGCTGTGCATTAGTTTTTCTGCCACACTAGGGGAGATGCCACTAGTGAACGTGTATCCTATTCCCACGCTAGCCCTTATTGCGGTGTATGCGCTTGCAGCTCTTCTCATCTGGGTGTTTGTGGGCTACCCGCTCTTGATGCTACGATTCGCTCTGCGTCACAAGCCCAGCGACAAGGATTACTCGTACCAGCCCTTCGTTTCCGTAATTGTCCCGACGTACAATGAAGACGGGGTGATTGAAAAGCGGATCCAAAATCTGCGAGATCTGCGGTACCCCAACGAGAAGTATGAGATCCTCGTGGTCGACTCGGGCTCCTCGGATGACACAAGGAGCATCGTTCGGCGGATCTCCCAAGAAGGTGGAACCCCGCAGATCAAGCTCGTGTGTCAGAACGAGCGAAATGGCAAGGCATCTGCGATCAATTGTGGAAAAGCCCACGCTGCGGGAGATATAATACTCGTAACGGATGCGAATTCGGTATTTGACGAGCGTGCCGTGGCAGAGTTAGTCCCCCACTTCAAAGACGACCAAATAGGTGGAGTCGGGGGACGATACGTGGTCGCAAACCCCGAAAGCCACCTTCCGCGCGCCGAGCAGTTCTACTGGGGGCTAGAAGATGTGCTCCGCACGGGCGAGTCTGCCTTGGATTCCGCCTGCCTTTTCGAAGGGTCGATTAACGCTTGGAGGAAAGCTATAGTCGATGCTGACACGGCGATGATCGGCGAAGATCTGGACATGTCAATAGCGATACGGAAGAAAGGCTACAAGGTGGCGTTCGAGCCCAATGCAATATCTTACGAGCCCGCTCCGACGTCATTTGCTGAACAACGAACGCAAAAAAAACGGCGCTGCTTGGGCACCATCCAGACCATCTTCAAGCACTGGCATCATCTCTTTGTCCCGAAGGATTGGTACCGCCTCATTATATTTCCTTCCCACAAGGGCTTGCTTATGTTCACCCCCTTCATGTTTGTCGGGATACTAGTCGGCTACATAGTAATAGGGAACCCGGATTTGGTGCTGAGCCATATATTCATCATGTCCGCGCTTTTTCTTATCCTGCTCTTTCTTTACCTGCACTTCGTGCCCCGATTGCACCGGGCGTACAGCGGCGCCCCGTGCAGGCAGGTCTCACTCCTTCGATTAGCATCATACGTGCTTTTCGATGAATACCTGCTCTTACTGGCTTGGAGAGACTTTTTGTCCAGAAGACACTCGGTTCTTTGGGAAAAAATCGATTCGACGAGGACGTCAGCAAAGACCAGTGCTCGAGCTATTGATTTGACCGAGGATCAAATCTATTTTCATGAATCTGCGCGATGAGATCATGAATGCGTGGCATCTCAGATCTCAAGGAGATGCAAGAGCTCACCGTAACTATGTTCAGTAGTTAATATTCGGTCACCTGCCTTTAAATATCAAGTGTCTTAATCGCAGGTGACTGTTTGTTGGTCGTGAAGGCGGATTTTAGAAAGATGTTGAGGATTCCATGAAGCATTGCGAGGACTATTCTCAAAACGGGCTTAAGCAGAATAGGCTCAAGCTAGGATCAGGTTCTGAGAGAGGCAGAAATGTTCTTAGACTGAAAACGAATTGTAGCGAAGAACCAAATGCACGCAAACTGATAAACTAGCATCATCGCAAAGGGTACATCGGAAAAGTTTTACGAACTATGTCGCTAAAATCGAGCACGCTCTACGGAGACGCACAAAGTATTTGCAGCGGAATGAGCCTTTAGGTCGTGGAGGCCAGGTCAAGGACTTATAGCGTTGATTGAGACCGAAAAACACGATGGTCAAAGAAAGGCCAATGCGCTGATCACGTTCGATACATAGGTGACGGAGAAGTATAAAGGGTAGGGATTCGGTTAGATTCGGGAGAAGAGGTAAAATACCCGTGCACGCAAATATCACAAAAACGACAGCAGGTGGGTGCATCACGTGAGGGTCTACCTACTTAACCCGCCGTTTGTGTCAAACGGAAAAACCCTGTCCAAGTTCCATAGGTGCGAAAGATGGCAGGGGGGCGTCTCGCTTGGGGGCACGTACTTTTATCCAATTTGGTTGTCGTACGCGACAGGGGCCATTGAAGACATAGGCTACCAAGCCACACTGGTAGACGCGCCAGCAAAGGAATGGGGCGTGCCAGAGGTCAAGAACGATATTGATGCGTTCGATCCGGATATACTTGTGATCGAGTCGAATTTCGCAAGCGTAAAAAACGACATCGACATCATCGGGCAGTTGAAACAAGATGCTGACTTTTTGTCGGTGTTAGTCGGACCGCCGGCGTCTCAGTTTCACGACGCAATGCTCGAAGACCACGTGGACGTGGTGGGAAGGTACGAGTATGACCTGACGATCAGAGACATCGCCGCGGCAACTGAGGAAGGGACTGATTTGGGAGCGGTGCCCGGGATCTCATATCGGCGAGATGGGCGCACGGTCCAGACGCCAGACCGACCCTTTATGACTTCCGGACAACTCGACGCTATCCCGTTCGTGACGAGCGTGTACAAGAACCACCTTGATATTAGGGACTACACGCTCAACCATGCACTGTACCCGATGGTGCAGGTATTCACCGCGCGTGGGTGTCCAAACCAGTGCACGTTCTGCTCATGGCCGATCACGTTCATGGGCAGGAAGTTTCGAGCGAGAAGCGTCTCCAATGTCGTTGACGAATTCGAGTACGTCAGCAACGAGCTCCCTGCAGTCAAGGAGATCTTTGTTGAAGACGATACGTTCACGATCAACACGCAGAGAGTCAGAGAAATCTGCGAAGAGATTCAACGACGTGAAATTAACGTTCGCTGGTCCTGCAATGCCCGAGTAACCCTTGACTATGAAACGATGCGGATAATGAAATCGGCGGGCTGCCGCCTCCTCGACGTCGGCTACGAGTCGGGCAGCGAAAAGATACTCAAAAACATAAAGAAAGGGATCAAGACGGTGGACTCTAAGCGATTTACCGCTGATGCAAGAAAGGTGGGTTTAAAGATTTTGGCTGACTTCGTTTTTGGTTTGCCCGACGAGACAGAAGACACCATACAGCAAACAGTTCGGTTTATCAAGGACATCAAACCCGATTTACTGCAAATATCGGTTGCAACCCCCATCCCCGGGACCGAGTTCTATCAGTGGGTCTCCGACAACGGCTACCTGCTCGAATCTGACCCGAGCAAGACCATTGATGAGAACGGACATCAGCGATGTGTCATCTCGTATCCCAACATGGCAACTGAAGACCTCGTTTGTCGAGTGGAGGAAGCGCTCAAGGACTACTATATCAGCGCAAGCTACGCAAAAATCGCCATGCGAAATATTTTAGGTAGAGACGGTTTGTATGAACTATCGGGATTGATCAAGTCTGCCCGAGTGTTTCTGAAGCACGCCAACCGGTCTTCGTGACGTAGCTCGGTGCGTGAGCATAGCCGCTGAGGTCAATCTTCGCGTGCTGCTCGGTCTCCCGCCAGGCCCAGCGCTCAGACGCTTGCGCCCGTAAACGAACCGCTAGGGGCCGATTTTGGTCGAAATGCAATCACACGATAGCCTCCTCAGTGATCAATGAACAGTACATTGAACTTTTTTGTCGTGATCGACGCCGCACGGGGTAGCGATGTACAGCGCGCATCAAGCCGCGAGGACGCGCGGCACGGTGAGGGCTGCGAGACTAAGGAACCTAGAGACCAACAAAAAGCTTCGCGGGGGTTTTTAGAGTGAGGATATGCTTAGTTGGCACTGTTTCACCGCCCGATGAAGCTCGCAAAGTCATGGCTCACAACCTGTTGTCTATCTTAGCGAAGGAATGCGACGTCACGTTTTTTGACTTACAACGTCTGTTGTCGCTCGATGAGTGGGATAAGGTCAAGAAGTTCAAGCCTGACGTCATACACGCCATTATGGCCGCCTCTCCTTTTAGTTTTCTCTTAACGCGAATCCTCCAAAGGATGTGCAAAAACCCCAAGACCGTGATGTTTTCACCGATCATTCCATTTCGAGGGTATTCCCACGGGCTCTGGTTCGCGTTTTCGTCGCTTCTTGAGCCCACCGTCCCTCTTATAAAACCTGACCTGGTATTGACCCAATCGGCTGAAGCGGAAGCGACATACCGCCGACTTGGCTGTAACGTAATGCCGTTCGTATACAGCGGCGTTGATCTCGACAGGTTCCACCCTATTTCAAGCGCGGAAAAGAAGGAGCTGCGGGCGAGGTATGAAGTCGAATCAGACAAATTTGTTATTTTGCACGTAGGATCGGTGCGAAAGTGGCGCAATGTGGAGTGTCTGAAGAAGATCCAAGAAGATGACGAAAACCAGGTTTTTTTGGTCGGGAGACCTGCAACTAAATACGAACGCGATGTTACAGAGCTGTTAGAGAGAGCAGGCGTCATGGTCACACATGCGTACAATCCCAAGATCGAGGAGTTCTATGCGCTCTCGGACTGCTACATGTTTCCGACGACCGATGCCGCAGGAAGCATCGATATCCCACTATCGGTTCTTGAGGCTATGGCGTGTGGATTACCTGTGGTTTCGACACGGTTTGGCGGCCTGCCACAGATTTTCAGTGAAGCAGACGGGTTTTACTACGCCGACGTCGCGGAGTTTCCTGACCGGTTGAAGCTCCTGAAGTCGCAAGGAGCTGCGGTCAAGACGAGAGAACTTGTTTTTCCCTATTCATGGGAGAATATCGCTCAAAACCTGCTGAACGTTTACGAGGGGCTGCTTTCGTGATTCGGTGCAGACGTGTCGATCGGCTGGACTTCTTAGTTCGACAGTCATTAAGCTTGGGAGGAGCGAAAAAGCACCCTCATGGCGGGATGCAGCATTTTTGCAATTGCGCTGGTTTGGTCACCGAGCCTTCCAGACAGTCGAGCGGCAAAGCTGCAGGGCGAAAACGAAACGAACGCGTGAACACCCAAACTGAGGATTGGTTCACCTTGGAGGGGCTTTTAGATTAACGCTAATATACGCGGTCTCTCATTGTACCGCATCTGGCTTAAGCGACAGATCTCACGGTAGCACCGCGCTGAGGGAGCTTAATGAGAATATTACAGGTTGTAGAGCGATTTTATCCGAGGGCAGGCGGAGTCGAATTCCACGTATTTCACATATCCAGAGAGCTCGCAAAACTGGGTCACGACGTGACAGTCGTTACCTCGACTTCCGTAGCGCAACAGGACGTGCCCGGTATTTCAAACAAGGGGCTTACGCTGCGAAATTCATTGCCCGATCTGCCCGGTTTTGACGTAGACGAAGAGGGCGTAAAAATCTACCGATTTAGGCCAAGACTTGCGCTTTATACGCTATACTTGACGCCCGGGCTGATACGCTACCTGTTCCAGCACATTCGAGAATACGATATCGTTCACGTCCACCAATATTTGCACGCTGAGCCGAGCCTCGTGGCGATCGCGTCGAAACTCCAGAAGACGCCATTTGTTCTTACATCGCACGATCTGATATCGTCGTACGGGGGTTTTCGCGAAGCGGCCAAAAACCTCGCCGACGTCGTCTTCGGACGTGCCGTGTTGCGCGCCGCTGCTGCGCTCATCGCTCTGACGCCAATGGATAAGGAGCTGCACGTGCAATTTGGCGCACCTAAGGAGCGAATCAGGATCATCCCCAACGGCATTACACCGGAAGAGTTCGCGAATCTCACGACTTCTCCAACGCTCTTGCGAGACCTCGCCAACCCCGAACACCTCGTATTGTTTGTCGGTCGCTTTGTATCATACAAGGGGCCTCAATACCTCGTGCACGCGATCGCCGGCATACTTGACGAGTACCCATCAACAAAATTCGTGTTCATTGGTCAAGATGATGGGTACGGCGCAGAACTCAAGCGACAGGCCGTGAGCGAACATGTTCTCACCCAGTGCACGTTTATGGGTCGAGTATCAGACGAAAAATTGAAAGAATTTTACGCAACCGCGGATGTTTTCGTGCTACCCTCTAGCTGCGAAGGTTTCGGGATCGCCGCTTTGGAGAGTATTGCCGCCGGCACTCCTGTGGTGCTTGCAGACTTAGGCGGGCTGAGCTACATTCTGTCCGAGATAGGGGGGTATCCAATCGACATGCAAGCAGACGTTTCAGATCAAATCGCGAGGGCCGTCAGGGCAGTTTTCAAGAATGGCACCCAAACGAATATCGAGACCCAACGGCAGTATGTGCTCAATACGTTCTCTTGGACGAGCATCGCTAAGCAACTTGTCTCCGTGTATGAAGAGGTGGTGGCCCGAGGAAGTTAGTGCATTGCGCTTACACTAAACGACCAAGTAGATGTGCCGTGCGCGTTTCGTTCAAGGGCTCGTCAAATATGCTATGCTGTACCATGAGACGTAAGATCGCACTCATTCGCCGTTTGTTGAGAACAGCTGAACGCTTAGTCGGCGCTTCCGGCTTCTTATTCTGACCCCTCCGTTTCGGTGTGCTTGAGATCTTCGGCTCAAAGCATTTAGAAGCTGGAGCGCGTTCAGATTGCCTCTTTTTTTCAAAGAGCCGTGTATAGGTGCGGTTGAGCAGCATTCGAAAGGTTATTAAGCTTCTACCTGAAGTCACTACGTGAGCAACGTGAAGCCCAGTATACGCCCTACTTTTAGCCCAACGTTTTACGTCCCAGCCTAAATCACATGAGATCGAAGTTTACGTCGGAGCAGCGGAACGCTGTCGTTTTGTCAAGCCGAGCAGCGCTGCAAGCGTGGAATAGGCTAACAAAAGCGGGTACTATTTGGGGCGCTCGGACCGTTGTCATTGAAGGCTTCGGCTCAAGCTATTCACATCGTACGCGACAGGGCCTTCAGCGTAACCAAGTATGTCACGACAAGATCAAATGAAAAGACGCATCCTTGCTTGCTTTATGGGGATCGACGGATCCGGAAAAACGACTGTTGCTAGATCACTGCACGAGGCACTCACGAACGCAGGGATCTCTAGCGCGTACCTGTGGTGTGGCTGGCGAGGCTTTGAGTCGTGGCTGTTCAAGCCTTTTGCCGCGCAAACGAAATACGCCATGACCAGACGAGGTAACGCGGAGGGCATTGCATCGGCCCACGAAAAGATCCCTTTTTTTGATTTGTTGAGGTGGTTCGATTACTTCATCCGGGTGTGCCCGGCACTTATTGCTTCGCTGCTGAAAAACACGATAGTCATCGCCGACCGTTACGCCTATGACGTTATCCTAGAACTTCGCTCAGACGGCTCGAAGTCGCATAGGCTTGTGGTGTGGCTCTTGACGTTGTTCCCGGAACCAGCGATAATTTTTTATATCAAAGTCCCCCCTGAACTGGCTTTTGCGCGAAAGAATGACATACCGTCCTTGGAGTTTTCGTGCGAAAACGACGAAGAGATACAGAGGCTGCTGAAAGAACTCCCAGTCGGCCAGGTGGTCACGCTCGACGGAACGCGATCCGTAAAGGAACTCACAGAGGACGCCCTGAAAATCGCCATGCAGATCGTCACATGACTAAAACCCTGATCCTCGGAATTGACTCGCTCGATCCCTACGTCTTATCGGAACATAAGACTGTGCTGCCGAACTTTGCACGCCTAATGCATGAAAGCCCGACGTTGCTCTCCACGTCGGTCTTTCCCGTTGACACGATCCCGGCTTGGGCAAGCATCAACACCGGCTTGCGCCCCGGAAATCACGGCCTGCTCTACGTTTACGACATCTTCGATCCGAATTTGAACGATATGCAAAAGCTGGACCCTCACTACCTGAAGGGAAAGACGTACTGGGATTACCTGAGCGCGGCCGGCTTCCGATGCGTGATCGTTTTTCCTCAGCTGATGTACCCGCCGTGGAATGTGAACGGGGTTATGGTGAGCATATCGCAGATAGAACGGCGGGTAGACTGGATCTCCACAGAGCTCGAACTCGACGCATGTCCAAAGACGGCGATGGCGAAGTACGCCATTCCACACACGCTACGCGGTCTGTGGGGGAGTTTTCCCGGAATCAAACATTTGGGCGACTGGGTGATGCTTGGAAAAGAAGTTGTTGACGATGAAAAACAGATTGCGATGTCGCTCTGCCGTAATGCAGACTGGGATCTTTTTTTCGCATACTTCAATATACTTGACGTCATTCAGCACAGACTCTGGCGATTCTTTGACAAACGTGACATGACGTATCCAGGCAGTACCGCTTTTGAGGGCACCATCCTCGATTACTACAAGATAGTGGACGGCTTCGTTGGAGAATTTGTGAACGCGTTCCCCGACGCGAGCATGATCGTGCTGAGCGACCACGGCCACCACTCTCGGCCAGCGCGAACGGTCAACGTCAACGAGTTCTTGAGAGCGAGAGGTTACGTTACGATGAAGGGCAATAGATCCAAGGCGCTTAGCACGGTTCGAAAAAGTGTCTTGGAAGTGTCGACTAGGTTGAACATCGAACACGTTCTCATCCGAGTGCTCGCGAACAGTGAGCGGCTTGCCAAAGCCGGCAAGTCGGTTTATTCTTCTGTTGGGTCCATCGACCGCACTAAAAGCCGGGCGTTTTTGTCTAACTTTGCCGGCATCAAGTCCTACCCGTTTGGGGGGGTTGAGGTCAACCGGGAGTCAGTGTCCGATGGAGAGTACGAGCTGCTACGGACTGCGCTCATAGCAGAACTCTCTGAGCTCAGAACACGAGACGGGGTCTCAGTCGTGAAATGGGTCAAGGCGAGGGAGGATGTCGATAACGGAGAATTTAGCGATCGCATGTATCCCGATATTCTTTTCGAACTGGCGGATGAGTACGGCGTCGGATGGGAGGTTCACTCTGCCCTCTTTGGAAAAGCGACCGACCACAAAGCGGCCTCTGGTGGCCACAACAAGGATGCGGTGCTCTTGCTCAGAAATATCGAGAAAGAGGTAAAAGACAAGGTCCCGAGCATCATAAGCGTGACACCCTCGATATTGGACCTCTACGGTATTGATTGCACAGACAAGCGTTTCGACGGAAAAAGCATTTTTTAGATCGACTTTGGCATAGCGTGGCTGTGCGGTCTTTCATTCACAGCGGTTGGCCGCTGTATTTTGGTTGAAGTTGTTATGTAACGCTTTTCACGCATATCAACAAAAGCACCGCAGACGTGTGCAACCATGTGGAAACAATCGGCGAAGTATCCGCCAAGTTAGACGCTGGATATGTTCTCTCAGTCTAGAACCAGATGATCCAAAAGTATAAAGAGCGAACATAAGACTATGAGAATGTAGTGTTCGCCGTTAAGGGTGCTATCTTAGCAATCCAGACGTTTCTTAAGTCAGAGGGTCGAGCGAAAATAATGAAAAACGGTTGGGATAATTATTGGACTAAATACCCCACAATCCCGAGGAAAGATAATCGACAAAAAAGATTGACAAGATTATTTGAGAGATACGCAAAAAGTGGGATGGTAGTTTGTGACGCCGGTTGTGGATCCGGCTTAAGTGGCTGTGCATTCTTATCTATGCATTGCAAGGTCTATTGCATTGATTATTCGGAAGAAGCCATAGAACTCGCAAAAAAGACAACGCACAACAAAGCAGAATACGTTGTAGGGAACTTGCTGGATAATGATTTTGTTCTTAACTTTCAGAATTGTTTTGACCTAATATCCACAGATGGTCTTTTGGAGCACTTCAACCATTTTGAACAAATTCAACTTATCAATAATTTAAAAGGAATGTTAAAGAGTGGGGGGTTAATGATTACTGTAGTACCTAATCTTTTGTCTCATTGGCATCCTATTCGGAGAGCTTTTTTAAAAATACCGGGCGTACGGGAAAAAGCGTTTACTGTAAAAAAGCTGATATCACTAGTAAAACAATCTGACATGGAAATCATAGAAACTGGAGGAATACACGTAGTGCCTTTTGATCGGTCTCCAGAAATGTTAGCTAGATTTATAGGAAGCTCCGTATTTGTTGTCTCTCAACGCGTATAGTAATTATTGTGTAATAATATCGCACGCTACCAATCAAGAGCGTCGCTGGATGATTATACACCAGGCGACGCCATTCGGAAGAAGCCCAAATACAAAAAAAATGCAACCCCTTGAGAATCCGCCGAGGGATTATTGACGGCGACAGAAGAATCAGAACTTGCCATACTTTATTGAATGCTGTTACCGCATTGCGAGTGACAATGCTCGGGAGATTATGCCCTCCAATCCCCATAGAAAGTGATGAGTGAAAACGCACATCGCTTTAATAGGATTGACGTCAGGTGCAAAGTTAGTGACGGACTAACTCGTCACCAGACTCTGCTTAGCAGCCCCGCCCATGCCTGCATCTTACAACCTGTCGTAAGTAATAACGTCAGGGTGCTCTTCGACAGCTTCTTACTAGAGGCACTGTGCGTGTATGAGGTGGCAACTACATTGCGAGGCCATTAGGAGAAGCACCCGAAACGCTGCACGTTGGGGATGTCCTGGTAACGGCATGGTTACGCTCGTATCTCGGACTGCTGAATAAATGCGTAAGGTGAGTTGTCCTCGAGCAGGTCGATTGGGTGAAAAAACGGGCAACGCAAGTTATGTAGCTCCGTGCTAGCAATATACGATAAACCCAAACTTCAGTAATATCTCACGGGGGACGCTATGCCGCAAACTGTGTTTAGTGGGCCGAACAGTCAGACGAAGCCCCGAGTTGCCGTTGTTGCTTTTCCATTTAAGTCTCACGCGCCGTACAAGTTTCTCTCTGACCTCATCAGTATACTCGAACCGATTTCTGATAAAATCGTGCTTATAGATGGGAACACTGATCGCATCGATACAGCGCACTGTCGTACAGTTGTAACGCGGGATATTGGCATTAGTATGCACTATCTGGAGGATCTAAAACCAAAGTATGTCTCAGCAGTCATATGGATCTTTAAGTGGTTCTTGATCCAGTGTCGGGAGAGCTTGGAGTTAGTAAGAACGCGTGCAGACGTAGATGTTGTAATATTTTACGCGGCATATCCGGGATATCTTTTGCCACTTATTGTAACGAAATTGCTTCGAAAAAAGAGTATCGCAGTCGTTTTGCGCAGCAAAGGCACCACTAAGATAGCCCGCGTATGGGGGCTGCAAGATCCGATCCTGTTCACTTTATTGGACGGAATATCCCCAGAATCGAAAGGCTTGATTAGAGAACTTGGCATAGAAAAATACGGGCGGAAAATTCTTCCGGAAGGCGCCCGATTCATAGACGATAGACTCTACAAGAAGAACAAACGGTTATCAGAGAGAGCAAATGTCGTTGGATTTGTCGGTCGAATGACGAGAGAAAAGGGGATAATTGATTTCGTTCACGCCATTCCTCTGGCTGCAGAGCAAGTACCAGATGTGAAGTTCTCGATAGTAGGGTCAGGGCCCTTAAGCGCGTGGGTCAACGAGCAGTGCAACCGCCTGAGCACCGAACGGGGCATCGACATAACGCTGACGAATTGGGTTGAGACGGGTCTAGCCGACTATTATAACGAGCTGAAACTGTTTGTCCTGCCTTCCAATTCTGATGCTTTCCCCACCAGTATTTTGGAGGCGATGGCGTGCGGCACCCCGGTTCTAGCGACATCAGTTGGCGCAATCCCAGATGTGATCACGGATGAAGGCACAGGCTTTTTGCTTGAATCAACCGCGCCGGATCGCATAGCACAACGAATAGCAATGATCCTCAACTACACGGAATTAGAAAGGGTCGCAGACAATGCGGAAGGCCTCATTAAACAAAAGTTCACGAGAACTGCTGCCACAGAGCGATATGACAAGATGCTTAAAGATCTTCTGGACTTGCGGCGACCCACAGCTTAACCTCAAAAGCTAGTTTGTCTTTGCTTGCCCCAATCATTCTGGCGGGCGTCGTCCTAGTGCTTGAATGGGCGTAAGAATGGCTGTTGAGTTGCTTGACGATAAAAAGCGTTGGGATCAGTTTGTCGAAACTAGCCCGTAGGGATCTATTTCACTAGTGGGGCTTCCTAAAGACTGTTGAGCGACATTCGGGGTCTTAAAAAGAACCTTTCTTGTTGTGTTAACTGCAACGTGCACAAGAACAACGGGAATAGCAAAAAGTCGTCGCACATTGCCACTTGACGCCACTGGCATTGTCTTGTGTCTTTGGATATCGTTTGTTGCACACTTACTGTATTACATGCCGCAGGAGGGACGCGGACGATAACTCTCGCGGCGGCGCTCTGCAGTCGCTTAGATAGGTCGTTAGGTTATCCCTCTATAGGGGCTTTACTGCGACGCGTAACTGTTCTATTACTTTAGTGAGCTTCTCACTGTTTGCTGCCGTGCTGTAGTACGTCTCAACGGTGCGTCGAGCGTTTTTCCCCACTTTTTCCATTAGGTCGACGTCAAAAAGGGATTCATTGACTTTCGCAACCAGCTCAGATTCATCGCAGATCAATATGTCCTCGCCAGGCGAGACGTGGTCAAAGCTGACTAAGCCTACTGGCGTTGTAAATACGGGCACTGAACACGCCATCGGCTCTAAAACCTTAGTTAGCGCTCCAAAACTAGGAAATTTCGCTGGAACCAAAACGGCGTCTAAGCGCGTTAATTGGTCAACGTAATCTTGAAAATCACTGAGATAACCCGTGTAGCTCATTCGTTCGTTTGTGATCTTATAGTCACATTGACCGATGACGATGAAGTTGATGCGTGCGTCAAATCTACCGATGTTCTGGTATACAAAGTCCAAAAAGCAGTTGTTTATGTTGTTCCGATCAAATGGACCAATTAGACCAATACTTTTTCTTTCTGTATCGTCTGATAACCGTTCACGTGAACTTTTTTGAGGCTTAAACGTTGTTTCATCTACGAAATTGTCGACTATGAAAATACACTTGTTGAAGCTGTCGTAGTATCTGCAGATACCTTGAGCTAACGCAATTACGCAATCGGCGTGTTTAACTGCGAACTTCTCGCGCCACTTAACCATCCTGATCCTAACCTTATCGATCAGACTCGGATCAGGCAAACGAACTTCTTTTTCGAGTGAATACACTCCATGTAATTCAAGAATGACTTTATAGTTCCGCAACTTAGCTAAGGCGAAGTAGGTAAAAAAACCCCAGAAATCGCTTGCGATGTAAATAAGATCGAATCGATTCTTTAATACAACGGGGATCAGTTGAAAGTTCCAAAGCTTTGATGGCCTAATTACCTCCACGTTGTCGGATTTGCTTTCGTGCTTCCCCCTTATGATTAGTGTGCAATCGTACTTTTTTTGCAGCAATTCAAAGACATGTTTTGCTCGCACGCTAGCGCCTTCATTCATCGATATATCGAATGAGCAAGAAACAGCAATCTTCATTTTTATTCCTCAAAGACCACAAAATGCGCTCGAGTATCGAGGTCAATGTCAAGCGCCCATAGATATAAGTGGCAACGTCATGGCGTAGCAAATCACTCATAAAGCTTGCCTTGTTCCGCGAGAGGTTTTGCATTCTGATAGAAACTTCGAATGACCCGTGAAGGCTAAACTGCGATCACTATCCCGGCTTGCAAAGACTGAAATTGCTCGCCAGCGGTATTCGGCAGCAAGGTTTTGTTCGGATCGAAATAATCGAAAC
>JACWML010000074.1 GCA_015661395.1 Methanomicrobia archaeon
ACACTTTCGAGGGCAGATTTTGTCATGGCGTACGGTGCGTAAAATGGAGTGGGAATAAGGCCTGCCATTGAGCCCATGAACACAATCCGCCCTCCACCCCTTGCGATCATCTGAGGCAGGACTTTCTGTGTCAATAGCAGCGCTGAAAACACGTTTGTCTCAAACACGGCGCTAACTCTTTGAGAGTCTATTTCGGCCAACGGTCCGGAATCGCCGATAGCGGCGTTGTTGATTAAGACGTCGATGTCCCACGCATCGACTTTGTTGATGTCGCTGGCTTCAGTCACGTCGAGCTTGTCCACCACGAAGTTCTCGCCAAATGATGTCAAAACAGATCTCAATTCATCAACTGAGGCTTCTCTGTGAACGGTTGCATAGATTTTATGTCCTCTCTTCAGCAGTCTGCACGCCACATCAAGACCTATACCCCCTCTGCAGCCTGTTATGAGAATACGTGCCATGATCCCGATCGCCTCAGTTGCTATTATCTCAGCAGCCTGTAATAAGGATATTTTGCCTCGACGAAAAACGTCAAACGGAAGGGTAGCCTGCATCGCTGCCTGGCCCCGTCCATGGTATGCGATGAGGTCAGGCAAGCGTAAACTTCACGGCCCAAGATGGCTCTGGCCTTTCTCGCGCGACGTCAACTCCTATTGACCCTTGCGCAAGCACATCGCCGCGGCGTATGCAGAGCGGCCTTTACGTCTTAACGCACCAAGCTGAGCTCAAATCCGTCATTTCGTCAGCAAAAAGGCTGGAACTTTCGTCACCCCAAGATATGCTGATCCTTCAAACGTAAAAAAAAGCTCTGCTAGTTACAACACGCTATATTTCTTTGCGGTGGCAGTTACTTCTTGCTCGCGGTCTGCGCCAGAGGGTTTTTGTTCTGCGCTGCCGCGTGCACAATCTGCGCGATCCGTTTTTGTCGCGTTTCAGCACGCTTGGCACTCGCAACGTACCGCAGTAGCTGTTTCTTGTTCGACGCGCTGAACTCCGCGAAGTTCGGTCCAGCGGCTTCGTTGTCGGCAAACGCCGCTTCGAGGTCGGACGGGATGGTGAACTGTTCTACCGCGTCATGCACATCCCAATATCCATCCCTTTTGGCTGCCTCGACGACTGCTAACCCTGCTTCGGTCATCAGCCCTTCTTTTACGAGTCGCGCCACCCGTTCCTTGTTGCTTCGCGCCCACAGGCTCTTTGGCTTTCGAGGGGAGAGGTAACGCATTGCCCGCTCAGCGTCAAGTGAGTGAGTGAGGCTGTCTATCCACCCGAAGCTCACGGCTTCGTCAACGATGTCGTCGTACGAAAAGCGTCGTTTACCCGCGACCGCTTTGTTATAGATCAACCACACGCCGCGAGAGGCTGCGTGATTCTGCACAAGCCATTGACGCCACGGCGCGCGGTCTGCAGCGTAGTATTGATCTGCTTTGTTTGAACAGCTCTCGGACACAGTTGTTTGAACAGCTCTCGGACACAGGACGCTTGTGGGCTTCGATCCCTCGCAAGAGGTCCTAAATGCCTAAAAACGTGTTATAAGACACGATAAAGGCCTCGGTTTGACCTAGCAGCGGAATGTGCGATGGTGGCGTTCATATGGTTAAAAAAAGTACGTTCGAACGATTAGCCATCTGTTTCATACCTCTTTTTTTGCGCCGCGCCGGTAGTGATAGCAGAAGCTATGGTCGTATTTAGGGTATTTAGGGTACAGCGCACACCAAACGCGACACAGGGGTCTTGTTTTGCCAATCACACAAATTAGCAAAATATTTAAACGCATGACACACTTCTAAGCGGCGATGGGAAGACTTTCTCAGGGCATCAACCTTGTAAAAGCTACCTTTTTTGTCCTCAGAAAGGACAAACAACTGGTGTTCTTTCCGCTGATATCCGGCTTCGCCTTCATTCTCATTCTCCTTGCGTTCATCACGCCCTTGGTTTCCGTCGGGACACTCACTACAAACGGAATATCGAACCCCTATGCGTTCTATGCGGCGCTTTTCTTCTTCTATCTCATCAGCTACGCTGTCGTAATCTTCTTCAACGCCGGATTGATCACCTGCGCCCACATCAGGCTCACGGGAGGCGACCCCTCCATCCATGACGGTTGGGAGAACGCCGTGCGACACATACGGCCGATCATCGCTTGGGCCCTCATTTCTGCAACGGTCGGTCTTATCCTTCAAATAATAGCCGACCGGGCAGGCGCGGCTGGAGAGGTCATCCGGGGCATCGTCGGCGGTCTATGGAGCCTTATCACCTTCTTCGTCATCCCTGTTCTTGTATTTGAAGAGAAAGGGGTCGCCGATGCGATCAAAGAGTCGTGGGCTTTGTTCAAGCGAACGTGGGGTGAGAACGTCATCGGCCAAATCTCGCTTGCGTTGCCCTTCGTCGCGATCGGCGCGTTGGTTATCGTCGCGGCGGTCGCCGTAGCACTCGTCGGTAACCCCGTCCTCGCGGTGGCTGCCCTCGTTGTAGCGATTATCCTCATTGCGGCGCTTGGTATCGTGTATACCGCACTGCATGGTATCTTCGTGGCAGCGCTCTATGTCTACGCACAGTCCGGAGAGGTGCCGTCAGGCTTTCAGCGGGGACTGGTCGAGGGTGCGTTTGCTCCCAAGAAACCAAAGAAGGGCGTCGTAGGCGGTCAGATCTAAGGGCCGAATGAGGCGAGAGAGATGCTCTTAGGGGCGATCGGCCGTGGCTGCGACGCGCGTAGTCCTTTTGCTCCTAAGCTAGCTTGAACCATGATCGTCTCTTTCATACGCGCACGGTCTTGGTCATTAGAGCTCCACTGCCCTCGATTTACGTATCTGTGTAGGTGGTGCGTTATCCCCCCCGGCATGATTCGCCACGTCTTCAATGAGCGTTTGAACGTCCCGCGCCATACGCGTATGCCGACGCCTGGTCCATAATCTGCGCCGTTTGGCAACGAGTCCAAGTTAACGCCAAAAAAGCTGTCGGTTTCAGCGTAGGAACTGGAGCTGCTCGGATTCGTTGACAGATAGCGAAAGCGAACCTAGGCGCGGAACCGATTTTGCGATTCAGGCGTTGAGATCCATCGATGCATCTGCACGCGATCTTAGCCAATGACACCCAGACGGCGACTATTATAGTGATTAAGTGCATAGCGCCTGTAGTGCACATATTATGCTAGCCGCTGAAGATTACTCGAAATTCCTGACTGACGTTGTGCCACGACACGAGCTGTGCGCTCTGAGAACGACAAAATAAAAAAAGAGAAGGGCCACCGCCCTCACGACGTGATGAGTACCGAATAAACGACGCCGTTTGTTGTTTCGTTCGCCGGGCTTATCTCACTCAAAATGATGCCACCGGTTCCTGTGTGAATTGCCTGGAAGGTCCACAGGTCGGTGCCGCCCGCCCCAACAACGGTACTCGAGGTACTTACGCTGCTCACAAACGTCTCATTGACGAACTTAAGGGTAGAGTTGTCATAGAGGGACAGCTCCCAGTGGTAGCCTGTCGACGGATTCGATTGCAGCGGGATCGTAAAGTTCTGGCCCTGTGAGACATATACCGCATTCACTGTAGACACATTGAGCGTTGTAGAATTTATCGTGTAGTTCACGCTGTTTGTTGTTTGGTTCGCCGGGCTTACGTAGTTGAACGTGATGACACTGGTTCCCGTCTGAGGTGCCTGGAAGGTGAATAGTTCAGCGCCGGGCGCCCCCAGCAGTGACGTGTTGCTGGCCACGTACGTCTGATTGACCAACGTTATGGAAGCGTTGTTGTAGGTCGGCTCCCACTGGTAGCCAGTCGAAGGATTCGATTGCAGCTGGATCGTCAAGTTCTGCCCTTTCACAAGGGTGAGGTTGGTTGCCTCACGAAGCGCGGTTGCGTTACTTGTGTTGCCACCAAGATCGGCTGATGCGTTACTAGCGACCGCTGTGCTACTAACGGCCGCTGTACTTGGGCTCGGGCTTGGCGTCGTCGATGAGGTACACCCCGCGCACCCTACCGCTAATGCGAGTGAGATTACGACGATCAAACTCACCGCTACAATCTTTTTCGTTTTCAAACTCCCTAGAAGTTATTCAGTGAGGTACAAACAGGCTGAACGCACTTAGTCGTTTCCATCTGCGCGTTTTTTTTAGACATTGCGGCGTAAAAACCGGGGCGCACACTACCGGTGTTGTGATGATGAATTCCTTCGCGATGCGCCACCAAAAGACCGGAAGGGCCAACGGCGTCATGAGCAAAAGTAAAAACGACACCCGGGGACGATCCATGATCGTCAAACTAAGGCTGTCAAAATAGCGCTTAAGAAGCCATTCAGAGCCACTCATGGTTTTATATCTGAGCTTTATCCTGTGAGCGTAAGCGAATCATAACGATTAAGTGTGCAGCGCCACTATGCACGTATTATGTTAGCCGTAGATCATTACCCAGATTTTCATCCTGATTCGGCGATATCAAGCCGCCAACTATTCGAGATTCACCACAGCAAAATCTCGCTCGCCCGCGCTAAGAAAGGATACGACTACCCGACGATACGGCTACCGCATACGTTCTCAGCGCTTGTAGGACTGTCCACGCGCATCTACCAGACGGTTCTTACTGGGGCTCTTGCGTTCCTCGTGGTTGTCTCGCCGACGTCAAAAGCAGTCCAGACAAACACGAAAACGCCCCCTCAAGCGCTGAATCCTCCGTCTTCACACGTCGATAATCATTTGGTAATCTAGCGTGAGCTGCCAACGAGGATATCAGCGAAAAGTCTAAGCACCACAATTGATTGTCAACGTCGCCTATATCAGGCGGAGGTAAAGGGTGTTGCAATCTGAATGATGCGCGTCGGAGCTGGTCGAGCACTGCCGAAAAAGTTTTTCGGCGGCCACCTGCGAAGTCGTACAAAAGTGCCAAATCTGTCGCTACTGTCCGCAAAGCTTGTTGAAAAAGTGGACAAGACTTATCCG
>JACWML010000025.1 GCA_015661395.1 Methanomicrobia archaeon
TCCAGCAATATTGAATACTTGATCGCGGCAGCTCGTATTCAAGCACTTCCTTGTTGAAGTGAGGATTAGCGAGTGAGTGCGGATGGCTGCGCACGTCGATCACCGTTAAAACGGCATAATGCGACAAAATTGAAATGAATTCCTTCAGCGATCGATTCGAATGCCCCACGGAGTAGATGACCATCATCGAGCTTCGCCTGTACTGCTAGTGCGATAAAGACTCTTTACATTTGCTCTTAAGGGGCCAGCATTCATTGACAAGACGAACGGCAGGTGATGCACAAATCGGGCGCGCAAGCAGCCTGGGGGAGCGAGCAAATCTTATATCAGTGGCGCGCTCATCAATTCTTCGGAACATAAACGGCTTCTAAACGTACGGAATAGTAGTGAAAGCCTCTGTGCGTTGGCCGCGCTTATCCGTGAAGTCAGCAGATTGTAAAACGGGAGAAGTGTATGAAGGTACCAGACACCGAAGGAAACAGGAAGAGCTGCATTTGTGATAAAGGGGATTGTCCGACGTACAATCAGAACACGCTAACTGATACGCTTTTTTGCGCTATCGGCGCAAGTCCGAAGAATCCACGACGCGTCAAGTGTCCGTGTGACGTATGCCCCGTATGGGCAATGTTTGACCTCGGCGATGCCTACTACTGTATAGAGGGCGTACCTAAAGAGTAACGAAGCTTTTTTTAACGTCGAATGTCGCCGGATATTACGCAGAGAGATCAGCGTAAGAAGCGCCTCTGACAAGACGTCTGCGAAGATAGAAATCGACCACTTTCGTAGTGTCACTGTTGTGTTCTCTAAGAGGAGAGCCTCTTTCCGCAGTTCGGGCAGAAGTTGGCCACGTCGCAGTGAATTTTGTCGCGCGTGACAAAAAGGTTTCCTCGTTTGTAAGGGGGGTAGTAGCGTAGTATCCCAAAGCGCTAGGAATGTGCTCTTTTTGGTTGCACCAAAACCGCACCAAAACTACACCATTAAAACGTTACTAAAATTATAGATTTATTTATATTTTAATTAATAAATAATAATTAGATTCAGTTAATATTAAAATAGCCTTTCTTTCTTAGTATTCCATAAATGTAATTTTCTGTTAACGGTTCTGTATAAGCAATAGCAATTAGATCTATTCCGTAGCTTTTACACAATTTCTTTTTGCGTTTATCGCTCTCTTGTAGATCTTGAAGTCCTTCGGGTCCTCCCCAAAGACTGATTAGATAAAAATGCTGTTGTCCCTGATACTCAAAAGCAAGATTTAAAAAGGAACAAATATGTCTAATTCTAAACCTTCTAACCAATCAGGCCTGTCGTGCCTCAGTATTTCTTCTTCGCTAAATATGCGTTTAACAATGTGATGAAGAAGAGTCTCGCTAACCCATCCTTCCCCTACATTTCTAAAACTAAATTCCTGACGAACGATATTTTCAATTTTCCTTAGAATTCCTACTCCTTTCTTCCGTACAAGTCCCCCCTGACGGAAAATGAATCAAACGGGTGAAAACGGCTATTCCAAAGATTACGGGTTCCCACACACTAAGGAGTATATGCGAGATGGCTTTATGGACGAATTTTGGCTAAGAGGCAGTCAATTAGGCGAGAGATTTAAACCGTCTCCTTTTCACGTGTTCCCGAAGGGTTTTATGATGATCAGAAGTATGCGGATTATTGGGATCATGACCATCATGGCTGGGCAGATATTGCTGCTGAGTATTACGATGAAGACCAAGAATAGAGCGGGTTCGATAGATATCTGCTCGCCAACCCGATCGTACTGCTACGAGTGAACGACAACGCAAACTGATAGAAGGCTCAAGCGGCTGGGCTCGCAAGTGCTTTCCGGGTTTGCTCAAGATCGGCAAATTCTAAGCTATGCGACTTAATCAGCGTAGAACGACGCATATTACCCCAAAAGTGCTTTCCGCTTTCCTTTGATTTTTGAGCCGCTGCCTTGATCCACGTGTGGTGGCATCCCTCCTGTTGACATAGATCTTTAAGTGCGTCTCATAATTACGTGACAATTCCGGCTGAATCTCTTCACTCGATCTTAATTACTTCAACTCCGTCTCTCCAAAATCGTATCGCCGCGCACTTTATAGTCGGCCATTTCCGCCTTCATTGCCACCTTCAAGAGACGGTTTTTGCGCTGAAATTTGCTGCTGGAGGCAAAACCTTGTGACTGCTTAGTTGAACAGAACACAAAAAAAGACGGAGCGAGATAAAAGAATGCAACAATGACGAAACTACTTTGATTTTGATAATTCTTCCTCTTCTATTGCTTTTTGGTCCTTTTCTATCGCTTTTTGAACAGCCACGGCTTTCTGTCCTATATCCTTAACAAAACTATCCATCACATACAGTTCCAACAGACTTTTAAAACCAGGTTGCAGCGTTAGCAAGCACACTGTGACGTCGTACAAAAAGATGGCCGCATTTTGAAGGGGGTCAGCAAGGCCAATGTTACTCCCGCGACAAAGTGGGGTATCTTGCGATTCAGCCTGTAATCCCAAACGATAAAAGCCTCGTGAAAGACCATGTAACGCCGATGATGCGAAGTTGAAATAAGGAATCCAACGACCCAAGCCAACGTGTTTCATTAAAGCCCTGAACGTTCGTCTTTGACCTTTCGGTAATAGTAATATAGACTTTGGTATCCAGTCCCAGTCCCAATCTCCAAATCCATCAGCGTATTTTTTACGCGCATTTTCTTTTGCTTTTTCGATTTTTTCAAATTCTTCTTTTTCGAATGGAGGTTGTTTGAGTTGTTCACAGTGCGCCTGATAGTCTACAGCATCTCTGAATCTTCTCACAGCATCATGGTCTAAATATCTCTGAGAGACTTCATTGTCGTTATCTTTTAAGAAAACAGAAATTACGCCAAGTTCGCATAAAGTCCTCCATCTAGCGTTAGCACCGTCTGCGTACCCTGCTTTAAGAAGAACAAGAATTTCGTTAGATATGTGACAAGCCCTTTGATGAATTTTCACTAGGGCCGCAAATTTCGCGCTGTTCGTTTCATCAACAACCTTAGCAAGCTTATTCCTGTGACTTTGGCCATATTCCATAGAAAGTCCAATTAAGCATTCCAATGAATCTAGAGGGTCTTCCCAACGCTTGTACAGTCTCTCTTCAAATCCTTTTTGACCTTCTCTTTCCTGTTCTAACATCTCCTTGGCGCTCTCCTTGAGCTTCTTGGCCATAGGTTGTGATATTTCTGGCAGAGCCTCTATAAGATTGTCAAATGGCTTGTTCAAATCCTCAATACTTGGCAGGCGCTTTTTCTGGTCAATGTACGCTATTAATGCTCCAGCTGCCAAAATAGAATCAAGATCCTCCTCGGACTTCGATATTTTTTTGAACTCTCTTCTTTTATTTTCCAAGTATCTTCTCGCTTTTTCAATATCCACTTCTCGTTCGATGTCAGATATGAGTCGAAATGCAGCCGGGAAATCGTTCTTGACCTTAGCTTTAAAACTGTCATAGAAATTCTGATCAATCAAGGGCGCTTCAGATGCCTCGGATAGCGCCGTTTTCGTGTCTCTTTTTATATTTTTGTATTTGCGTTTAATTTTTGCAGCATAATCACTGGATAGCCCACACTCGCGTAGATTTTCGGCATTCAAATTTGAAAAGAAATTATGGATCAAAGTAGCGTAGATGAAGCCCTCAAGCGAATGAGAAAAATACAGCGCCAAGAAGCCCCTTATATCAGAATCAATGTTGTTAAGGAGCCCTGTTATATTTGCAACTAGTTCATCTAGTTGATCATAAAACTGGTTGCTCATTGTTTTCCCAGATACCTTTTTTGAAACCACGGTTAGCGTTTCTATGTCTTGAAGAACCTTAAAGCTCCTTATAATCCCGGCCGACTATGCGCCGCGCATTTAAAACTGCTAAAATATCGAGTCTTTTGCGGCCTTATCTGGGTTCGTTCGCGATTTTGCAGTCGATTCAAAGAAAGCTGAGAACTGGCTGACACATTTTGGTTTATACCCTTACACGCAAATTTATGCGTCAGGACAGCTGATACTGATCGATTTAAATAAGTGAATAATGTATCGTAGCTGCAAAAATCGAGAGCACTGCAATGATGTCCACTGAAAAGGATAAACTGCTGGAAGCGCTTGAGGACTATTTATACAACAGAACTCGTTTAGTCGGGCTGCAGGGCAGCCCGGTTCTGAACAAAGTTGCCACCGCCCTAATACGATCTGATGTAAGCTCACTAAGCCTAGAGGATTTTGAGACCATTTCCAAATCAGACTATTTCTTACTTTCGTGTGGGCAATATTTGCTGCACTACGGAATGGTGTATGGAAAAATCGATTACATAGAATTGGCCGTAACTCTGAGCCAAGCGAGTCTAAAAAGCTTAGACGAGCATGAGCGCAATTTCCCTTCAGCTCTTGGCGCAGAAGCCTCAGCTAAAACAGAGCTAGCCAAATTTGGGATCAATCCCATTGCAAACCTATTAAGCGCCGTAGATTTACATCAGCAGGCTGCACAGCTAAAATCTGAGATCGGCCTGAATGTTGCATTATCTCTCGCAGGTGAGGGGCGCGCGAGATTCATGCTTGCACAATTATCGATAGACCCAGGGAATAATCTGAAAAAAGCCATTGAATTGCTCCAGAACGCACGGTCTCTATTGAGCGAACACAGATACGAATACTCCTTATGCTTGCTACATGAGGGATCGGCTACAATGCTACAGGCTCTGTACGCTGTGCATTCCGAAAGTCTTCTCAAAAAAGCAATCAGCCTGTTTGAAGAAGCACGGCAGAAAAGTTTAAAAAAAGATCGCTTGATTTATGGAGGTTCCTTGGGAAACGAGGCTAACGCAAGAGTTAGTCTGGCTAAGATCGGTGTGGATCCGATAAGGAACCTAGATCGCGCAGTCGCTCTGAATGAAGAAGTGAAAGTCGTATTCATTCGGGATACACAGGATTATGCGACTGCGCGTATGAACAAGGGCAAAGCCCATCTGGAGCTAGCAATATTGGGGCACGATGCTGATCACAATGCTAGCGAGGCCGAATCGCTTTTCTTGGAAGCTGAAGAAATATTTTCAAGGTTGAAAGGCAAGAGGGGCTTGCTAACCGTCAATGTGAATCTAGGATCTCTTTTTTATCTTCGCTCCGACTACGCGAAAGCCTACACGCACCTTAAAGAAGCGATTCAAGAGATCGAGGATGTGAGGCTGTCAGCAAAGGGGCCAACACATAGGAGGCAGTATTTCGAAATAGCGGTGCAAGCACACGACAAGATGGTTTTCACCTGTTTGGCTCTCAGTAGGAATGAAGAAGCGTTTAAATTTGCTGAGCTGTCGAAGGGACGGACATTTCACGAACTGATTGGTAGCAGAGTCAAAAAGACCAGAACAGAGACTGATTCGGTGAAAGCGTACGAAAACACATTGGAACAAATTGCGCGTACCGTCGAAGAGATCAAGACTAAGAAAATCGACAAATCTAGTGGCGCTGAGAGGCTTCGTGCACTAACAAGCTCACGTGAAGCTGCGTTAACGCGAGTTAAAACAGAAGATCCTGAGTATTACAACGTCGAAAAATGCGAACCCATAGCTCTGCACGAATTGTGCGAGATCTTACAGGGCAAATCGCTGATAGAGTACTTTTTGGGAGCTGAGGAGCTTGCCGTATTCGTGGTTAATGCCAAAGAACCAATGTTCGTGCAGACTCTCAAAACAAAATACCGTGACCTTCTAAAAGAGATTCTAGAGTTTAGACAGCTAATCGAAAATCACGAAAAGCAAACCGAGCATCAGCAAAACGGACAGGCTGATGTAAAATCAAGGGCTGAAGAACTCCTGCAAAACTTTCATAATATTCTGATCGAGCCCATCAAACGGCATCTTAGCGACGAACTGGTTATAGTTCCGCATCGGCACTTGCATCTTATACCTTTTCAGTGTTTGAAGCACGACTCATTTCTGATCGAAGAACACGAGATTTCTTTCGCACAAAGCGCCACCTCGTTGAAGTTTCTGAGAAAGAACACAAGCGACGGAGCTTTAGTTGTGGGGAATCCTACGAGTGATCTGCCATGGGCCCAAGCAGAAGCCGTGCAAGTCGCAGAATGCTTGAATACGACCCCATTACTTCAGAAGAGGGCAAACAAATCTAATGTCACAGAAGCTATTGCAGACAAGGCGATCTTACACTTTGCTTGTCACGGCTGCTTTGATCCTGTAGACCCGGCATCCTCCGGGATATTGTTATTTGATGGTAAGCTAACAGCAAGCGACTTCATGCGACTGGACTTAGAAGCAAATGTGACTGTCTTGTCGGCTTGCGAAACTGCTGTTTCTAACATTTCACGTGGCGATGAGGTCGAAGGATTAGTGAGATCGATACACTATGCAGGGAGCAGATTCGTAATAGCGTCCCTCTGGAAGGTTGACGATTTATCCACAAAAGAACTTTTTTTCAAGTTCTATACAGAGCCCGGAGATATTGGAACAAAGATGCGGAATGCAGAATTGAGTTTGATAGGGGAACGGACTTTCTATTCGTGGGCTCCGTTTCAAGTTTACGGGATCTGATTGCACAATCCAGCCCGTCAAGCCACCTGATTAATTTTTCAATGACGTGGATCGCTTTTCCTCAATGCCTGAAATTGCCAAGATTAATGCGATATCCGGTTTCTATACTTGATTGAGACTCTGACGGTGCAGTAATTGACACATCGACGCGTATTCCACCTACTACCCATGTGTTCGTGTCCGGGACATATGAGCAAGTCCTCGCGTTCTACCTCTTTCTTGGCGTACATATCGCGTATTAGTGGCCCTAGTTCAAACCCGCCATCGTGACAGAGGCGATTGCTGCAATATGGCACAACCTCGCCAATCGAGTTCTTCGCGAGCCAATAATGTTTTTTTTCGTGCAAGTTCTCCTGAAGTTCAACGCATATGTCATCGATATCCGGGAACGCTTCTTGAAAGCTAACTTCTGGGCCGAAAAACGGATAATACCGTTTCTTTGCCGGTTTTCGGTTTCCTGTCATGTCATTCACTTTAACGCATTGTCATTCGTATCATAGTACTAGAATGAATGCGGAAAAGAACCACGTCCATCGCGTACAAGTAACACAACGACGAACGGACGAACGAAGGCATCGTTATCTTTCTTCAGTTCCTTTTTCCAATCTTCGCTTCTCCTCTCTTGAATCTAATGTATCTATAAGACTCGAACCTTCAATGCCCATTTTCATAAAAAGGTTTAGATCTAAAAAACCATCTATGAGAAAATCTTCAATAATATCGATCACATCTATAATATGGCGGATTGCTTTTTCTTTTGTTTCAATGGGTTCGTCTTCAAGAGCGTTTTTTGAATATAGGGCTGTTATGATGCTGTTTAAGATGTTAACCCGTCTGTAGATGTCATGTATATACATCGATTCTTCGATTTGTCCTAGAAGCAGCGGATGCGAAATAGCATATTTGTAAATATCAATATTTATGCCACTTTTGACAAATGTTAGCATCCAATCTACCAGTTCAGAATGGACTCTTCTGTCATCTTCCTTCATTTCTTTCTCTGTTCGTTCATCACCAAGTTCACTTTCAAGGACGAGATCTAAGTCTGAATATATTCTAGACACTTCGGCGTAAATTTGCTCTCTTAGAAGTGTTATATTACGCGTATTTTGGAACATGTAACTAAAAGAAGCAGAAAAGAAACCCAGTATAGGGCCGAAAACAATCAAAATGGCCTGGTAATATGAGGGGAGTATGTTAACGGCCATTAAGATGGCAATTACGACATAGAATACCAGGGTCGTACCCACCCTCAACACTAATGCAAGGTTCAATCGGTTGACGTTTCGTACTCTACGGGCCAATTGTTTGCATCTATGAAGCATTAATCGATTAGTGGTTACATCTCAGCATAAATTGACCTATTTACAGCTATTTTGCGTGTTTGAAGGCGTCTGGAAAGCAGACGGCAGGTGTTGCAGATCGCGTTGGTGTAGGCGTAGACCAATGTGTAGCTCCGCACGCTGGCGGTTGCAAGCGCACCCAGTCTTTGAAACACTGCCATCGCTTAACGCAAGCCTTCGATGAATGTGGCAAGTCACTTGTCAAGCAGTAGCGTTCGAGGGGGATCGCTGTTTTGCTTATCATTTACGCTAGTCGCGGAGCCTGAATCATAATGATTAAGTGCGCGGCGGCCGCTATGCACGACTATGTTAGCCGCCGATCATTACCCAGATTTTCATTCCGATGTTGGGATACCAAGGCACGAGCTGTTCGAGATTCACCACAGCAAAATCTCGCTCCACCACGCAAAATCGGGTTACAGGTATCCAACGATTCGGCTACCCCACACGTTCTCAAAGCTTGCAGGACTGCCAACACGAATCTATCAAACTGCTCACGATGGGGGGGCTTGCCTTTCTTGTCGTAATTTCTTCTTCTTCTAACAAGAATGAAGAAGAAAGCCAAAAGAAATCAGAAAACTTCGCTACTAGCTCTAGATATTCGTATTTACACGGCGAAGGTCGGGAGTTCGAATCTAACAAAACTCGTTGTACAAGTTGCTTAAATTGATGTCGGCAATCGTCCTGTCGCGGTAGAACAGTTGCTTCTCTCGAACGGCTGTATGTAGTTGTGGATTTGAAATGCCGTTTTGCAGCGCCAGGTACGCTTCCATGAACGCCGCGAGGTCGTCAGCCGCTTTGACGAGTTCTCCATCGACCGGATTGTAGCGGTCACGGTTGTATGACGCGGTGATCGTATCAGAGGTTGTGTGGCGCAGCTGCCCGTCGATCGTCACCTTCGAGAGAAACTCGTTTTCAGTAAACATGCGCATCTCTGGTTGCCACGCCTTTGGGATGAGCTCTGGCCCGTAAATTCTGCGCTCCATCTCCTCCCTCTCAAAGTCCTTCACGAAGCGGTCCAGGCCCGTGGCCGATCTCTTGACGGGGCTGATGATGTCTTTGGTGAGGACTTCCGGCAGGTCGTGGAATAGCCCGGTGAAGTAGTTGTTGGTTCTGCGCTTGGGACACGCGCCGATCTCGAGTGAGAACAGGTACGAAATGATCGCTACAATGAGCATGTGGCCGAGCACTGACGTCCGCGGGACTCGGTAGAGCTGTCCCCATCGCACTTGAAATCGCAGGCGCCCGCACAAGTCGAGGAAGCTCCGATAGGTCGGGAAAAGGGCGAGATAGCGCAGTCCTTCGACGTCAGCGAGCGCCTCCTGGTGCCTCTGCAATCCCCGCCGGATCTCGTCAATTTCGTAATCGCCCGTATTTTCGCGTTCTATGATGTCAAACTCCCACTTGGTCGAATAGAAGTGGGCCGCGTCGAGTACCTTCCTGCTAGTGGTGTCTCGCGGGTTAAACAGATACGCTTCAAACCGTTTTTCGAGTCCGTTTAGATCGGCTATAAGGGGCCGAAAGCGCGCGTAGACCTCGGTCTTCAGCTCGGTAAACGTTTCGTCGTTTGCCTTGATCCTCTCGAAGATCTGGGGCTTCAAGTCGGTGAGGGTGAGGCGCTCGAAGTATTCAAACAGGCCGCCCTCAATGACCTCGATCCAGCTGAAGTCGCTGCTGTGTTCGGCGAACTTGCCGAGCACGTAGGCGATCGCCATCTTGTGCCCTTGCTTGTCGAGTTCGGTCAGGGGGACGGGACACAGCTTGTCGTTCCAGCGGCGCATTTCAGCCGCTTGAAAAAGCTCAATGAGGAGGTCCTTTCCAATCATGATCGTTGGTTTCAATAATTCTTGTTAAAAGCTTTCATATAACAAATCAAGGCGCTACCCAATATATTTGACCCAAATATTTGAAGCAGATTTGACAAGATGAAATTTAAGCCAATAGGCGGCAAAGAAATGATTGAAAGACAACACTTTTAAGCATGCGTCTTCCCTTTCTGAGTGTTTCTTATGCCCCTCAACCCGTCTCAACAGAAAGCCATAGAAGAAGATGGCATTCAGCTCATTATAGCTGGTCCTGGTTCGGGCAAAACGCGGGTGGTGACCGAGAAGATTCTGCATCTCATCAATATGGGTGTCAAACCCCAAAGCATTCTTGCCCTTACGTTCTCCGACAAAGCGGCGAGTGAAATGCTCGAGCGGCTCGAGCAGCATATCGACCCCTCCGACATCACCGCCGGCACCTTTCACTCGTTCTGCCTCGATGTGCTTCACGACAATGTCCTTGACTCGGGCATCAGCTTTGCCTCAGGCATCATTAGCAGGACAAATCAGCTCGTGTGGGGGCTGCGCAACATAGATGCGTTTGGGTTTGAAGAGATCGAAATAGGTAATAATGCGATAGAAGTGGTCGAATCGATCATTGACGGGATCAGCGCCTTTAGAGATGAGCTTATCACCCCTGAAGAACTCGAGGCGTATCTGCAACGCAAGGGCAACGAACAGCTCGAAGCAGATGAGCGCGCGTACCTCAACAAGCTCAACGACCTCCTTAAGGTGTACAAAGCGTATGGCGCATACAAACGGAAGGAGTTGCTTCTAGACTTCGATGACATGATTCACGAGGCATCGGTGCTTTTTGACCGAAAGCCTACGCTTTTGCAGCGATACCGCGATCGCTACACGCACATCCTCGTCGACGAGTTTCAAGACACGAACTACGCGCAACTCTATCTCATCAAGCAGCTTGCTGGCGATAACGTCTGCGTCGTCGGGGACGATGACCAATCGATCTATCGGTTCCGAGGGGCGTACCTGACGAGCTTCACCGATTTTAAGGAGCACTTCGCTAGCTACACGGAAACGCTTCTTGATCACAACTACCGAAATTCGCGAAACATCCTCACCTGCGCGCTCCAACTGATGAGCAGCGCGCCCAACCGTGAGGAAAAGACGCTTGTGACCCGCAACCAGGGCGGAGACAAGGTTGTCGTTGCCCGTTGTGAAAACGAGCAGTCCGAGACGCAATTTGTGTGGCAGCAAATCGAGCGATTGATTGGGACGCCGTTCTTCTCGCGAGCTGATAACAAAGAGCGAGCGATTACGTATGGCGACATTGTGGTGTTAAGCAGGCGTCGGATGGAAGGGGCGAAGTACCACGTGGCACTGCGTAACCGGGGGATACCGTGTGAGTTTGTCGGCGAAATCGACTTTTTCGCGACGGCGGTCATTCGTGATGCCCTCGCGTATCTGCACATCATCGAGAATCCTCTCATCGCGGGAATTCACCTAAATCGCATTATGAAACTCTCAGGCATCACTGAGGTGAACGTGCAGCGGCTCAACGCCTGCGCAGAGCGCTTGGCGTGGGAAGATGATTCAAGCGACTTCGTTTATGAGTGCATGTTGGACGTGGACGCTCTGCTTGCCACCCAGGTGGACCATATACGCGAAATCACGCGCACCATCGAGCCGCTTTTGCAGCGAAAGGAGCGGTTTACGCTGTCGGAGCTCGTGTATGATCTCATTATGCGTTCGACGGATCTGTATAAATGGAGCCTCCACGAGGCGAACTGGCGTAACGTGCAGCTGTTGAACAAGCTTTACGAGATAGCACAGGAGTACGAATCGATAACGAAGCATCCCTCAGTCACGGACTTCCTCGAATATCTTGACCTCCTCAGCGGATTCCAAATAGAGCTTGAAGAGCCCGAACAAACGGATAGCGTCAAGGTCATGACTGTGCACCAGAGCAAGGGAAAGGAGTTCCCGGTCGTCTTTATCGTCGACGCGGCGAACAATCGTTTCCCTCTGCGGTATCAGCAAAAGCCGTTCTACGTGCCAAACGACCTGGCGAAGGGGATGAAGACAGGTGACGACGAGAAAGCGCTCTATCAGCAGGAGGAGCGCCGGCTCTTTTACGTGGCGATGACACGGGCTGAGCAGAAACTTTTTGCTACCTATGCGGAGCGGTACGGTCAAAACGTCAACAAGACCAAGCCCTCGAAGTTCCTCGTGGAGACAGAGTTTGAAGATAATCCGCGCGTAGAGGTTGTGGACGTGCATCAGCAGTCCTTGCAGGATGTTAGAACGGTTGAAACCGTCATAGAACAAGCGAAGGCGCTGCTTCAGGACCAAGCCATTCGCGCTATCCAGAGCGTTCAGCCGAAGACAGCGTTCCAAAAGATCGTTGAGCTTGAGAAACTTCGCTTTCTGGAAAGTGGAAAGCGGCTTGAAGACTTTGACGTACGCGGCTTTTTGACCGTTGAAGAGACCAACGGCGAACTCCTACGGCTTTTTAAGGGAAAGCGTGCGCCGTTAGTAAGCGAAGATCATCACTTCTCTGCGTCAGCCTTGCAGACATATAGCAACTGTCCAATGCAGTACAAGTTTAGTTACGTCCTGCACGTTCCTACGCCCCCAAAGACCTACTTCAATCTTGGACTTGTCGTGCACGAGATCATCGAGCACCTCACAAAGCAAGAGTTGGAAGGGATCCCACCGACAAAGGAGCAAGCTGAAGCTGTCCTTGAGCAATTCTGGTCCTCGTCTGCGTATGCGACAAGACAAAAAGAACGCGAGGACAAGGAGCGTGCTGCACAGATGATAGAGACCTTCTTAGCGTGGCGGGAGCGCAACGAAAATGAGGTCGTCGCCGCTGAGATGAAGTTTCAGTTTATCTTAAACAGCCGAGTAGTGAAGGGATTCATCGACCGCGTAGAGAAGACTCCCGATGGACAATACGTCGTGATCGATTACAAAACGGGGTATCAATCGGAGAATAAAAACAGTATCAGAGATAGCATCCAGATGAATTTGTACTCCCTTGCTATACTTGAGAAGTTTGGCGCTCTTCCAGTCAAAACATCCCTCTTTTATGTAAAACACGGAAAAATAGTCGATTATGTCCCAAGTGCTGAAAACATAGATCGACAGAAGCAACGTTTCACTGAAATGATCGACGGCGTACTTTCAGAGCATTTTCCACAAACGCCAGCATATCAAACGTGCCGCTTCTGCAGCTACGAGGATCTCTGCGGAGAGAAAGAAATCAAAAGCGATTGACCCAGGAGCAATGACCTGGCGCAACCTCGTCCAGGTTCGGCTTCGCTGTTCTCGAGGCCTTGAGTCTGCTTGTGTTCTCTCGTCAAATGAGCGACAAAGGCAGGCGATGACTACCAGTTAAAGTTGTTCTTCTTTTTCATCGAAGTGAAACACAGAAAGAGACTGAAGGCTCTTGTTGTCGAAGCGTCAATTCTCCATACTTCCAAATATCTTTATTAAACTTCCATAGTTTAATATAAGACTTCCACATCATGTTGGGGCATGGCGTCAAATCTGACTCGCGAAAAAAACAGTCGTGAAACAATCAGTCTGCAGTTCCCAGCGATTCGCGGGATCCAAGCAGGCAAAGAATATTATATCACGATGTTCCCCCTTAATTTGATTCCACGGCTCTTTCTTTTTGACGAAAGCGAGGTCCCGCCAAAGCTTCGAGCTCAACGCGTTCTGAACTACGCTCGAATACCAGCTATCGCTAATTATATTGTTAATAATCCGACGGATTATGTATTTTCGTCAATTACGGCATCGATCGATGGCAATGTAGACTTCCTCCCCTACGCTGAAAAAGGTCAGTTTAACAAAGTTGGAGTGTTAGCCATCCCGCTGTCGGCTCGATTTGTCATTAACGACGGTCAGCATCGACGGGCAGCGATTGAGGCCGCGCTGAAAGCTCGACCTGAGATCGGACACGAAACTATCTCAGTCGTTCTATTCCTGGACACGGGATTGAAGAAGAGCCAACAGATGTTCGCAGATTTGAACAAGCACGCGGTACCGCCAACAAAGTCTTTGGGAATCTTGTACGATAGCCGTGACCCATTCGCGCGGCTGGCAGTGGACTTGGCAGCTTCAGTACCCATATTCAAAGGGCTTACCGATTTTGAGAAAACGACAATTTCGAACCGATCTATTAAAATGTTTACGCTCAGTAGCATTTATCAAGCGACGAAAGAACTTATTGGCAAACCGAGCACCGCCAAAAAAATCGCCAAAAATGATCAGGAGCTTGCGCATGATTATTGGTGCGAAGTTGCGAAAAACATCCCCGAGTGGAGACTCGTCATAGATCGGCGAGTGAACAGCAGCGAACTTCGAAGAGATTATGTGCATGCACACGGCGTAATCCTTCATGCGCTTGGCATCGCCGGGCGAGCTTTGATGGAAGCCTATCCGCTGGAATGGAAGCAACAGCTTGAGAAGCTAAATGAAATCGATTGGTCGCGTTCGAATGTAGCATTATGGGAAGGAAGGGCAATGATTGGAGGGCGAATAAACAAATCCCAAACGAACTTGATGCTCACGACCAACGCTTTAAAAACGATCCTAGGAGTTACGTTGACGCCGGAAGAAGAGCGAATAGAAGCGCTCTTCACACGTGTAGGGTAGGTCCAATGGAGATAAGCCCACTCACAGAGGAACCGTCTGCATTCGACACGAGGGGTGTCAATGACATCTATGAGGAAATCCGGTCTATTTATCTAAGCGATGATAGGCCATGGGTCATAGGGTACAGCGGCGGAAAAGATTCCACCACCGCGTTGCAGTTGGTATGGAATTCGCTTCTCGCTGTGCCCGAGGAAGAAAGAAGAAAGCCTGTATACGTCGTTAGCACCGACACGTTTGTTGAAACCCCGGCAATCGCCGATTATATTGATAACTCGCTTGCTAAGATCAATGACGCTGCAAAGCGCCAACATCTGCCCGTATCTGCCACAAAATTATTCCCGCTGATAAACGACTCATTTTGGGTGAACTTGATTGGCAGGGGGTACCCTGCCCCGTCACGGTTTTTTCGCTGGTGCACAGAGCGGCTTAAGATTAAACCGGCAGATCACTTCATCCTTGAAAAAGTCTCACAACATGGCGAAATCATTCTGGTCTTAGGGGTCCGCAAGTCTGAAAGCGCCACTCGAGCTCAGGTAATGAACTTGTACAAAATCAAAGGCAAAACACTCTCTCGACATTCAAAGTTTCCGCAGTCTTTCGTGTATACCCCTATCGAGGACTTCTCTACGGACGACGTTTGGCTCTATCTCCTGCAAAATCCTTCACCGTGGGGTGGCAACAATCGTGATTTACTCGCTTTGTACAAAAGTGCAAGCGAAACTGGAGAGTGTCCATTGGTCGTAGACACTGATACGCCTCCGTGCGGTAACAGCCGCTTCGGATGCTGGGTTTGCACGTTGGTAACGAAAGACAGATCAGTGCAAGGCTTAATCGATAACGGAGAGGTGTGGCTCGAGCCGCTGCTTGAATATCGTAATATGCTCGCTGCGACGCAAGTTCCAGAGAACAAGCACCTTTATCGCGAATACAAACGACGAGACGGGACTGTCAAATTCAATAGGAACGGAAGCGGGGCAGTCACGCGCGGGCCCTACAAACTGGAATTTTGCGAGAAGCTTCTTGCGAGATTACTCTCTGTCCAAAAAATCGTAAGAGAAAACGGTCCGGACCCAGGCATAACACTGATTCGTCCGGACGAACTTCACGCGATCAGACGCATCTGGAGGATGGAGCGCGGAAATTGGAAAGACACCGTCCCAAGCATATATCGCGAATGCACTGGAGAAGATCTCGAATGGATCGATGAAGATTTAGGGACGTATTCAGGAAAAGAAGCGGCCTTGTTGGAGAGAATTTGTGCGAAGCACAAGGTCCCTTCCCCCCTCGTCACAAAACTTCTTGATGTCGAATTTCAAGTTCAAGGTATGAGCCGGCGATCGTTGGTTTATTCACGAATTGGAAGCGTATTGGGCGAAGAGTGGCGATCTGAAGATGAAATCGTGCACGATGTTGACGAAAAACCATGATAATTACTAAGCTCGTCGTTCAGAACATTGGGCTCTTCAAGGGGACGCACGTGTTTAATCTTAGGCCCTGTCAAGACAATGGCGCCAAAAAACCAATAGTTTTGATCGGCGGGAAAAACGGAGCGGGAAAAACGACGCTTTTCCAAGCCATTCGGCTTTGTCTGTATGGTAACAACATCAGCTCATTCAAACGGCGGAAACGAGATTATGACCACTATATCGGCAGGATTTTTCACCGAGTCTCTGGGTCGTCTCTGCAATTAGACCGTGCTTCTGTCCAGCTCGAATTTGAGCACTCACATCTTGGACGACTTGATATCTACGGTGTAGAACGCTCGTGGAAAAGACTTGGAGCCTCGATTGACGAGTCGTTGACTGTAATGAAAAACGGAACAGAGATTGTAGATCTAGACCCTTCACAATGGCAAGAGTTTATCGATGAGCTGATCCCTCCTGGAATCTCTCAGTTATTCTTCTTTGACGGTGAGAAGATTAAGCGGCTGGCAGATCAAGAAAATGATGATGTTCAGCTGAAAGACTCACTTAGGGCACTATTAGGCTTGAATCTCGTTGAGCAACTGCGTGCTGACTTGGGCATCTACTGCACACGCCAAGAGAGAGCTCTGCGAGACACAGAAAACGCAGACGACGGCGCTGAACTGAAAGAAGAGGAGAGAGAGATCGACGAACATCTCGAGCGCGCGCGACAAGAGCTGGCGCAAAAGCAGGCATTGCACGATCAGATAATCGGTCAGATCGAGCGTTTTGAAGCCAAAATCGCGCGAGAGGGGGGCGGTTTCGCAAAGGACAGAATGCAACGGAAGTTCGAAATGAAACAGCTCGACCGCGACATCGAAACTGAACGCAATAAGATTAGGGACCTTTGCGCGAGCCTTCTTCCCTTCGCTTTGACAGCAAAGTATTGTCGTCGGCTAGAAGAACGCCTTCTAAGAGAGGAGCAATACCTACAATATCAAAATGCCAGAAGACCTTTTGACAACCTGATAACTGAGCTAAACAAGCAAGTCGGGTCCGCTGCGTTTTGGGAAAACTTGAACGTGACCGAGCAATCAAGATTAGAGGTTTCGCAAAGACTTGCTCACATTATCGCAGAGCAGCGAGTACATTTTGACGAGTTTCGCGATTATGCGCCGGTCCATCAGCTCTCGCCGCGCGACCATCAGGCTATTATGGCGTGGATTCATCAAGCACTGAACGACGTTCCTAAAGAGCTTGCTGAGTCTACAAGGAAATTAGAGGAGTATACCCGGCAGCGTCGTCAAGCAGAAAGCTTGTACAATCGGTCGCCCGAAGATGACGTCTTGGTGCCTTTGATGCAAGAACTCAAAGAGTTAAGTCACGAGCTCGGTCTAATAGAGGAGCACATCCGCACGCACGCCGAGGACATCCGGAAACATGAAATGCGACTTGCAGAATGCAAAAGGAACCTCGACGCACGAGCTAAGAAACAACATGGTCAAGATGTCCAGTCACATCGTATCAGCCTGGCAAATGACGTGCAAGGGGTGTTAAACGATTATGTAGCGGAGCTTCAACAAGCGAAGGCCGAAGAACTAAGCACGCTTCTCTTTCAATGCTTCACAAAACTCTCTAGAAAGGGTAATACAATACAGCGAATTGAAATCGCTCCAGACGATCTTGCTGTCACCATTTATGAAAAAGGAGGGAGCATAACGCCAAAAACGGAGCTCTCTGTGGGCGAGAAACAAATATATGCCATCGCTCTGCTCTGGGCATTGACTATTGCATCGCGTCGGCCTCTGCCGTTCATAATTGATACGCCTCTGGGACGACTCGACAGCGATCACAGAAGAAATCTAGTCACCGAGTTCTTTCCAAAAGCGAGCCACCAAATGATCGTGTTCTCAACCGATACCGAGATCAACGAGACCTATTTTAGTAAGCTCAAAGCTAACATCAGCCGATCTTATCACCTTAGTTTCGATTCTGTTGAGAGCAAGACGATTGTCGACGAGGGCTATTTTTGGGATTCACCGAAGGAGAACGGCCAGGCATGAGTTTTCAGCGCATTCGTCTGAGCAACGGCGCGACGTGGCGGCTGCAACAGTTGAAAGGAAAAACCGGCCTAACACCAAACATCTTAGCGCGAATTGCTTTGTGTTATTCGCTGAATGATCCTCTGATTCCCGACCCTTTGGACTATGATGAAGAAGGCCAAGAAATCAACCGATATACGCTTACCGGCGAATGGGACGCATTTTTCATAGCGCTCGTGCGAGAACGCTGCATTGACGATGGCCTTGACCCGGAAGACGACCTTTTGCCCCAATTTCGTGCTCACCTTAACCGCGGTGCGTTTTTCGCGTTTGCTCAGGTTAAAGACCTTAGTGATTTCCAAAAGCTGATGCCGATTTCCCAAGTGCGACTATCGGCGGACTCTTCAAGCGGTGAAGGAAATGGCACCTGATTTGCCGATCTATTTGGACTACCAGGCAACCACACCAGTTGACCCGCGGGTCATGAGGGTTATGCTCCCGTATTTCACCGAGGAGTTCGGGAATGCCTCGAGTAGCGACCATGTATACGGAGCCAGAGCTGCAGAAGCTGTAGAAAAGGCAAGGATTCAAGTTGCTCGACTGCTCCACGCGAAGCCTGAGGAGATCATCTTCACGAGTGGAGCTACCGAATCGAATAATCTTGCGTTGCTCGGTGTTATGGAGCGGCTGTCAGCCCAAGGCGACCATCTGGTTACGTCTGCGACGGAACACAAGGCGGTTCTTGAAACCGCAAGGAAGCTCGAAAAGAAAAACAAATTGGTCACTTTTCTGCCTGTGGACCGGTATGGCCGCGTGGATTCGGCGGGGGTCGACGCTGCGATTACTGAGGAAACTGTATTAATCTCGATAATGGCTGCCAACAACGAGATTGGTACCATCGCTCCGCTAGAAGAAATCGGGGCGATAGCTAGAGAAAGCGGAGTCCTCTTCCACACTGATGCGGCGCAAGCCGCTGGACATATCCCTCTGAACGTCGACGCAATGAAAATCGATTTTGCATCAATTTCCGGTCACAAGATCTATGGTCCAAAAGGGGTGGGAGCTCTCTATGTCAAGGGGTCGGCTCCAGCAGCAAGAATATCAGCTTTAATATGTGGCGGCGGGCAGGAACGCGGGATTCGCTCAGGAACGCTTAATGTGCCCGGCATCGTCGGGCTTGGAGAAGCTCTCGAGCTAGCCCAGCGCGAAATGGCTCAGGAAAACCGCCGATTCAGGAAATGGACAGAGCTTATGTTTGAGTCGTTTAAAGAATTTTACAACACGGTCTCGTTAAATGGGCATCCTACAAAACGGTTGGCGCACAATCTTAACGTTTGCTTTCCAGGAATTGAGAGCAAGGCCCTAATTCACGTGCTGAGAAATCATCTCTCAGTTTCTGCAGGATCAGCTTGCACTACTGCGAGTACTGAACCCTCCCACGTTTTACGAGCTATTGGACTCGAGAATAGTCTTATTTATTCATCGTTAAGGTTTGGATTGGGTAGATTCAACTCCCAAGAAGAGATTGATTATGCGATCGAGAAAGTGCAATGGGGAATTGAGAAGCTGCGTAAAATCCAAGGCGTAAGTTGACTAGGTAATATCGCAATTAAGCCGCTCGTTCTAAAAAAAGAGCTAGCTGCGGAATCTGTTAGACTGTTTTTTTAGTTTTTTGCTGCTCTTGGGCGTGAGCTTCTTGGGAAGCTGCTTCGGAATACATAAATAGGGGGGTAATAAACTCCCAGATATCCGTCCGAGTTCAAATGCAGACCTAGTTTGCAAAATGTGTGCGACACTGAGCTGCATCAACAAGGCGGTCCGAGTGCATGAATGCAAACAGCAATGATTCTGGCGCGCAGCTGAAAGATAGGATAGTCGCTCTGCTGCTAGACGACCCATCGCTTAAGCACGGAGTTGATATTCCAGAACATGCGCTGTGCAGCTCGATTGACCAAGAATTTCACTCCCAATTCGCAGTCAGACCTGAAAAAGAGCAGTTACTGAAGATATTCCAAGAGCTTTCACAAGACGGATTCATCTGCCGGACTGCGAAGGGCACGGAAATACTCGTCAGACCGGCATATAGATACTACGTGCTGCTTAACGACGAAAGTTCTGCTTCCGGAGCAAAAGATACTGCGACCCAATCATTTCAAGACGCACGTCGCTCGCTTTTGCGCACTCTAGATTCAGAGAATGATGAGATTTTCGGTCAGATGGCTGAAGCTTTGCACTGCGAAGCCGACGAGTTGAAATCTCTGGAAAGACTGGAATATCTGGGCCTCCTGTACCTGAAAACAAAATGTTACACCGGGGATTACAAAGACGTAGTCCTCCTTGCGCCTTTTTTTTCTGAGCTACTTGAGGCGCTGTTAACAGACAGGTTTACAGATTGGCACGTAAAGGTCACAATCAGCTGCGCCTTAGCATATCTAATGCTTAAGGACGACGTAATCCCGGACGACGAAGAACTCGGCCTTGTCGACGACGTCTTCATTATGACCTATGTGCTCCGTAAGATCAAGGCGAGGTTCTCATCTGCACTAATCGAAAAGCACTGGCCCTATAACGCTTATAAAGAAAACATTTGTGATCTAATCGAAGGCACATACCACATATGTTGCTCAGTTGTCGGCGATCAAGCTGCAGAGATTCTTCAAAAAGTAGGGCTACACAAGTTTGATGCTTTGGAACTTGAGGAATACTCCGGTAGCTACCAGCCGCGCGTAGCAAGACTTAGCAAGGAGAAAAGAGAGTTGCTTGCGTTGCTTGCATTTGTTATCCAAAAAATGGATAATGTCAAGACGAAAGGAATGAACGCTGAGAAACTTAAGGATTACGTGCGGAAGTCGGCTAATTATGATGAGATCGAGCGCATAATAGCTCTGTCAAAGCTAGATCATGAAATTCAGGGGCTTCGGAAGCAATCAGGGTCCTTTGAGGAGGAATTTGAGCAAAAAATGAATGAAGCGGTTCTCAGTGTATTGTTGGGGCGGCAGTCTTCCGGTGACTAATCTATGTCTTTTCAGGATGTCTCTCTGAAGCATTCATACAGTTCTGAAAGTGACGACCTGCTCGCAGATTTTTACGTACCAATCTTGAGAGAAGCTATCTCTTACCGCCGCGTGACTGGTTATTTTAGCTCGAGTTCGTTCGCCGCAGCAGCAGCTGGACTTACGCATTTCATTCAAAACAACGGCAGGATGCAATTCATATTGAACGTAAGGCTTTCAAAAGCCGATTATGACCAGATTGAAAGGGGACTACAATCTCCCGGTCAGCTCATAACAAATAGATTCTTGGAGGACTTGCAGACAATGCAAGACGACTCCCTCGTGAATCACGCACGAGTGTTGGGATGGCTCATAGCTAACAAGTTTCTTGAGATTCGTGTTGGTTATGTCCAAGACAAAATGTCCGGCGGTGCACTCTTACACCAAAAAACAGGGATTCTCACGGATCGACTCGGTAACCTAGTGTCTTTTAGCGGGTCAAACAACGAGAGCGCATATGGCTGGATGTATAACTCTGAGAAGTTTAAGGTCTTCTTCAGCTGGGAGGATGGGAACTGCGACTTCATTAGAGACGATATCGCAGATTTTGAAGAACTGTGGAATGATAGAGCCTCAAAAACCCGGGTGGTCTCATTTCCAGAAGCCGTCAAGAACCATCTCATCGAGATCGCACCGACAGATAACGACGAGGTCGAACGACTCATTAGATTCTTAGAAGGTCAGCAAGACGCAGTTCGAATCAAGCTGCGCGGCTATCAACGCGACGCCATCAGTTCTTGGTTTGACAAGGGGTGCAGAGGAATTTTTGACATGGCTACTGCAACCGGCAAAACTTACACAGCGCTCGGCGCCCTGCTCCAACTGCTTGAGAGAGAGGAGAAGCTAGTGACAATAATCGCATGTCCTTTCTTGCACCTAGTCCGTCAGTGGGAAGATAGCCTCCAGGCTATGGGATTCAAAACAAAAACGATTGAGGCAAGTAGCTCCAATCCAAAATGGCGCAGCGGGCTCTTAAACCTGATCCTGGATGTAAGTTTACGTAGGCTTAGTCAATTCATTATTCTCACTACTCATGACACGTTATCATCCGATAATTTCATAGAACTGATGGAAGAAATTGAATGTCCTATTTTGTTGATAGCAGACGAGGTGCACGGATTAGGCGCTGTCCAGCGAAGCGAAGGGTTGCTTGCGCGATATCAATTTAGGTTAGGCCTCAGTGCGACGCCGACGAGATATTTCGATGAAGTTGGAAGCGAAAAACTGCGCAGCTACTTTCAGCCTCTGGACTACGAGTGGCACGGAGATACTGTTGACGAGGATAAAGGAACCGTCTTCAGCTTTCCATTGCATAGAGCCATCAATGAAGTTAATCCGGATACAGGAGAGACCTTCCTGTGTCCTTATAAGTATTATCCGCTATTCGTTGAACTGACCCCAGAACACGAAATGAAGCAGTATATGGGGTTAAGCCGGCAGATTGCGGCTCTCTATTTGAAGAAACACAGATCAAAAGAGGAGGATCTGCACCTTGAAAGCCTGCTTCGAAAGCGCCAGAACGTTTTGAAGAACGCTACAAACAAGTACTCAGCGTTCAAGGACTTAATCGAAAAGCTTCTACAACAAGGGACGATTGACCACACGCTGGTGTATTGTTCACCGCAGCAAAGAAAGACAACGCAAGAGATTCTGCACGAAACGAGTGCAATAAAGCAACACAAGTTTACGTGCGAGGAAGACGCAACAAAAAAACAGGCGAAATTCGGGTGGCTTACAGAACGAGAGTACATTCTTAGAAACTTTGCTCAGGACCATTACCAGGTCCTAGTGGCGATCAGATGTCTAGATGAAGGTGTGGACGTTCCCGTGACGAAGAACGCGGTGCTGATGTGCAGTTCTGGAAATCCCCGAGAATATATACAAAGAAGAGGGCGCATATTGCGCCGTTTTCCCGGAAAGAAAGAAGCTACAATATACGACATTGCAGCTCTTCCAATCCTATATGATAATGAAGCAACCAGCAAGACCCAGAAAGAGATAGTCAGAAAGCAGCTTGAGAGAATCAAACTTTTTGCAAAAGACGCTCTCAACCAATCGGAAGTCTTAAGCGAGATCTTCGAGATAGAGCAACAATACAGAATCTGACGGAGACGGTAATGGCTGAAGAATATGAGATAAATGCACTCATTATGCATACGCTCGAGGAATACTGCAAGGACCCGCGAGCTATGAAATTGATAGGGGAATTGCTTCAGTACGAACTTGACATATGGAACAGGAAGATAAAAAGCGCCGAGATTGTAGACCAATACAATGTAATGGTCGGAAAAGCGGTGAGGGATGAGCAAGAATGAAATTTGCCATTTCATCTATCGAGATGACGAATTACCGCCAATATAAAGGTACACAGAAGCTCCGTTTCACGACTGACAAATCAAAAAATGTCACAATCATCTCCGGAAGAAATGGTTCAGGCAAATCAAACATACTGAACGCGATTACGTGGTGTTTGTACGGCAAAGAAATTCACAAAAAGTACGACTTAGTAGATGCTGACAGTATGCCTATCATCAACTCAAGTGAGCTGGAGTCACTGCAAAATGATGAAAGAAGCTTTGCAGAGGTCAAAATACATCTTGAAACCGACGCTGGTGACTGGCTTGTGTCAAGGAGGACAGAAGGGGGCAAAGACGACTCTGGGGAGCTGTGGTTCAGTGAAAGCAAGCTGACTGTCATACATCCAGTGGGAAATCAAGACAAAATCGACACGGGTGAAGGCACTAAGCGCTTGATCAACAACATATTGCCCGACGCTCTAGAAAGCTTCTTCTTTATCGACGGCGAACAACTTAGGGAGTTTTTCCGAGTAAGGTCTCCGGAAAAGGTGGCCGACGCCGTCGACACCGTTTCGCAACTCGAGTTGGTGTACAAGGCTTCGGAGCACCTCGACTTGCTGGAGAAGGATTTGCAGCGAAGCATAATAGCTGCGACTCCCCAGTTAGAAAAGAATCACAAACAAACCGAGTTTGTTCGGTCTCAAATAGCTCAATTCAAAGAGAGGGCCAGCGATATTAAACGAGATCGAGGTAGTGATACGGCGGCGTTGACCGCTGTCAATGAATATCTGAGGGGCCACAACTTAGAGAGAGTTAGCACTCTGCAATATAAACGTGAGCTCCTTGAGAAAGAAAAGGCCGAACAGACGCAAGCAAATAGCGACTCAGTGCTTTTAAGAAACCAATACCTCGTAAAGGTCGCTCCATTCATTTTTCTAAAAGCTCCGATCGAGAAAACATATGCCTTGATTATGGAAAGTGTGGATAAGGGTGAATTACCCTCTAAAATTAAAGAGATTTTTGTGCGTGAGCTTATTGAAGAAGGCCGCTGCATTTGCGGCAATGAGCTCTCAAGTGATAGTGACGCGACTGCCACCCTTGTGGCATTTAGTAAACACCTGTCGTTGTCTGAATTGAGCGACGTGGCGATAGTTGGAAAGACAACTATCGAGGAAATTCTATCAGAAATTCAGGAGTTCCCCCAAAGAATTGAATCAATGAGCATAAAGATTGACAAACAGGAAAGCCGATTGGAAGAAATCAGGCGCGACTTAGACCAGATTCGCGACGATTTACTAGGCTTTGACCTGGAAGAGATTAACCGTTACGAAGCTCGAAGAGAAGAGCTTACAACGCGCATAGCTGAACATAATTTGCTGCTTGCTGAGCTTGACAAAAAAATGCGTGAGGCTCAACAAATCTTAGACGACTGCAGAAAACAGGAATCAATAGAGCTTGCCAAGCATCCTAAATACGACACTTTGAAACGCAAATTGGCCCTATTACGCGAAATTCAAAACGTGTTCGCAAAAACGGAGAGCATCATAAAAGGTAGGATAAGACAACGGGTTGAACAGAAAACGCGCGACAATTTCTTAACGCTGATAAGAAAGGAAGGGGCTTTTCAAAACGTTACTATATCGGACGATTATACGGTCAAAGTCCAGCACGCGCACGGATTTAACGTAATTAACGACCTATCAGCAGGAGAGTACATGATTCTGGGGCTGGCGTTCATGAGCGCGTTAACGAGCATCTCAGGATTTCAAGCGCCGGTCATTATTGACACCCCGCTTGCGAAAATAGATGACATACACCGAGATTACATCACCACTCAATTGCCCCATTTTCTGGACGGGACTCAGCTAATTCTATTGGTGACGCCAACGGAATATGACAATGATAAGAAGGTTAAAGATAATCTCAGCCATTATCTCCTTCCAAGTAATGATTATATGATTCACGAAAATGAGACTTTCACCATCTCGGAGGT
>JACWML010000097.1 GCA_015661395.1 Methanomicrobia archaeon
GAGGCGCATCGCCGCATCTGGGTCGAGTCCATAGTCTGGTGCATAGACGGACAGCAACGCCTGTGCACAGTTAAAGCCCTGACTATAAAGGGCAACTGCCTCGTCCGCTTTGGTCATAGTCGCCATTTCTTTCACCTCCTTTCGCCTTGCCGGCAGTGGTAGTAACCGCCGTTTTTCTAAAACACGTAACAAGGTACTCTAAGGGAATAAATGTTGTTGTGACGGACGCTTGTTACGGTGATATGCAAACGTGCCTTTTTAACGGAGTTATAAAAAAGAGGGTGAGGGCTTGCATGCCCTCATTCAATTGTGTATCACCGGCTAAAACGTAATCGTAATGCTGTAGATAGTAGCTGTCGCGGTTGTCTGTGCTTGTCCGGGATATGCGCCTGATTCTGCGCGCGCATCAGCATGTGCCTGACCAAAGTAATTGCTACCGACAAGGTTAAAGAAGTCGTTGAGCATGCCGGTGTAAGTAAAGGTCTCAGTACCCTTTTTTACAGGGACGGTGTCGGTGCCCCACACGGTGTATCCTGAAGCATGTGACCCTGCAAACACATAGATCGAAGCAAAGCTCTCGGAAGTCGCGCCCTCAGATTTTGCGGCGATGACATAACCCACCTTCATGGTCACCTTGCACGGGTTCCCCATGTCAGCAGCGGTAACACCTTTAAGATACCAGTCCACTCCCACTTCGGCGTGGCTACAAATGCTTTGCGGTGCCAGTGGGTCGATTGATTTCGCCCTCGACCACACATACGCCGTGCCTCCCATAGCAAGCTCGATGTGCTGCGGTGTTCCCATCATTGTACAAAGTATGGCTGTTTTGTGGGCATTGTACTGCCACGGCAGGAAGACATAGGTCTTCCCTGGTTGGTACTGCAAGGTGATCGTTGTAGTCGTTCCGCACGCAGCCGCCTTCGGTGCAGCTAAAACGCCGGCAGTGCTGACGACGGTGGTCGCCATCAGCACAATGAGAAATAGCGCGAGAGACCTGCCCATTTTCATATTCACCCCCCTTTATTGCAGGTTAGTGGCACAGCAACAGGTGCTGCGCCTTTTTAAAACGTGTAAATATGCGCTCATTCATAATAAAGGGTGATGTGACGTGTGCGTGTTACATCCTACAAATTAGACTGCAGTTTATCTGCAGTTCAACGACCAGGACCTACAGGACGTGTATGCGAACGTGCTGTTTTAACTACACCTTATAGAAAAAAGAGGATTATGACAGATAAGAAGCTTTGCAGATTTTGTCACACAACCGTGGAATATCAGGGAATGTTTTGCATAAACTGCGGTGCTCCTCTCGAGGAGCCCCCATGCGGTGACAATGAAGCGCATAGACCCTCAGCGCTACAAACTGAGGAAGTACTCGATGAGATCAGAAGACTAGAGAAGCTGCGTGATCAAGGCGGCATTACAGAAAGAGAATTTCAAGAGCAAAGAAGGAATTTAATCGGAACCCTAACTGCGAACCAAAGCAAAAAAAAGATTTGATCCGTGTCGTTTGTAAACCGCGCGCACGACACTTGGCTTCCCGATAGCGCCCGGCAGTGGGGTAAGGCAGATTATCAAAAAAAGATTCAGGTGCAGTTGCACCAATGGCAAGAGTATGATGGGCATATGAACCAGTTCAAAAAAAGAAGAAAAGGAAGCGCGAATGCTTCCCTACTATTCACGCGGGGTTACCGCTTCATCGCTGCCATCTGCTCTACTTGGGCTTTCATAACCGCTCTCATAACTTCCTTCTCTGTTTCGTAGTCTATGAGTTCGTGCACCTCGAACAGATACCACGGGTAGTTAGCGAACGCGCGCGCGAGCACTTCTTTGGCTTCGCCGCTGACAATTGCGTATCCTGACTTTCCTTCTGCAAAGCAGCCGTAATCGAGTATTCGACCGCTCTTCCACTCTTCGTCTATCGCTGCGTACATCATCTCAATGAGCTGCGTAGAGGCAACAGGGTCTATCGGCCATCGCGCGCTCGTGTTGCAACGCCAAAGTATCATATGCTTCGCCATTTCATTCACTTCCTTTGACGTAGGCGGCAGTTGTTAGCCACCGCTCGAGACAAGTAAAAAGGTGCTCTAAAGGAATAAGACAGTTGCTCGTCACACCAGCGCTTAATTTACAAAAGAAAGCAATATTGACAAGATAAAGCAAAGCAAAGTCGGCGATGTCAGCTCTGCCGCGAGCCGCTCGCTGTATCCGGGCTGCCTTCTCGACCGATAATATGTCCTAGAAACAAACGCTTCCCTAACGAGTCAACATGCTTTTGACGTGCTTCTTTTTCAGGTTCTAATTTCTCAGATTCTTTGAAATTTACCACAAGAGCCTTAAGAGCGCCCACATCATCAAGGCTAATATTGGACTCCTCGAAGGTTTCGGTCTTCACTTCTTCAAGTGCACGGCGTAGCAAGTCCGCCTCTTCGTTTGTTAAAACGAGCGCATTGGTAAGCGTTTTTCTCCCTCTTTTCGGTGCCAATCACATGGTTTGCATGACATATTTCATGTGCGGTTTTTTCTGATTGCGATTTTGGCGCCCAAAAGGTCGTTATTCTTCTAAGCGAGCTTCGAATAAACTTCAATCGCTAGAAGAAATTAAGGTGGCCTTTCGGCATGTATTTGCCAGGACGCCTGTATAGGTTACAATGAAACGGGACCTTATCTTGGTCCGACCGTCGCTTACACTTAACGTAGAGCTCGCACCGCACGCAGTACGTCATAGCCAGTAATAGCGTTGAACCCGTCAACTACCTAACTGAGAACTGCCGCGAAAGTAATGGCCGGGTTGCAAATCCGGCACTGCTACTGCCTAAGTTCTTATGCTCTCCATCCATTTGTTCAATGCTTCGAAAAACTTACTGTTTACATTGATTGCCTGTCGGATTCGTGGCTCTAGCTTGTCAAAATCTTCTTGGCTTTCTATGGGTTGGAGGCTTTCCGTCGGCTTGACTGCAAGTGTTGTGTCGCTTCTTCCATCCCATTCAGACACTGGTAGCTTAGAAGCTAATCCTTTGTCCCATGTGGCGTCTACGGTCATCCATCTCGCTTGTTCCTTGTTATAGACTTCGAGATATACGTGAATTGCACGGTCTTCGTGTGGAATGTGCTTTAGAGATTCTGGCAAGTCAAGACTGCTCCATGACCAGCGGCAAAGGGCATATCTAACGTTGAAACCAAGGGAAGATAGTAGAGTTTTCAGAACAGCATGTTTATCGACACAATAGGGGGCAGGCTCATCAGACAGAGGTAGCCTGAAACGGATATCCCTCACAAAGGTAAAATAGCTCAGTGCATCCACAAGAATCACCCAAACCTACATTTCCACTCAGGTTCTTATATGACTTTGCCTTCACCCCACAAGTTGCCTTTTGGCTTTTGAGCCAGTTTTTGATTTTGCGGAAAAGTTATAGCCGAACCGAGAGAAGAAGATGGGGCTGAAACTCTTTAGGGTGTTTTAGGCGTCTTTTAGGAGATATTTACCCTCGAAAAATACTTGAAAAGAAGGTACTCTAGGGGAATAAATGTTGTTGTGACGGTCGCTTGTCACGGCGATACGCAAACGTGCCGTTTTAGCTTAGAGGCGTAAAAAAAGGAAAATGCAGGTCATTGGGCCTGCATCATCTTCCATGTTTCTTCGAGTGTCATTGCCGCTTTGAGTTCCATTGTTGACCAATTCATTAGGCTCATACTTTCTGGTTCCATTGAAAATGCTTGCATCGCTTCAAAACTCGGTGCTTCACACACCTGAACCATCAAGTGCTCGCTATGCACGACCCAGCTTCCAACCACTTTCACTCCGTGTTTCGCGTCGAGCTCCGCGGCCTTGCTCATGAATTCAGCCATCGACTTTCTTGATTTCTCGTTATGGGCCGGACAATCTGCGGCAGTGTGCCGCCAAACCAATAAACATGTCACCATCTTTGCTTCACCTCCTCTTGCGGCGGTGGTAGTGACCGCCGTTTTTTCTAAAACACGTAAAAAGGTGCTCTGGGGGAATAAATGTTGTTGTGACCGTCGCTTGTCGCGGCGATGGACGATATTTTTTACGGGGTCAGTCCAACAAGAATTATGTACTCACTCACGGCGTGTCAGGAGTGGATTGGCGTTTTTATAAGAGCCCAAGACCTGGGCCAGTTTTTGATATTTATATGAAGTATTGGGGGGATGTCGAACTCGCGCAGTGCCCCCATCTCGTCCTCTGACCTTGTTTTTTGCACGCACTGCCATAATGTATGATCGATTTTTTCTGACGCTAGCAATTTTTTGTGTGTGCGACTCGGCTCAGAACAGAGGCTATTAAAACAAACATCATCAAACGCATTTGCCATGAAGACATTGATCGTGTATGCTTCAGTCCATCACCAGAACACGGAAAAGGTTGCGAAGGTGATGGCGGAAGAGCTGGGGGCAGATCATATGCTTGCGGCGAAGGCGCACCCAGATACTGTGATGACGTATGACCTGATCGGGTTTGGATCGGGAATCTATTTCTTTAAGTTCCACAAGACCCTTCTCCAGTTCATAGCGGGGCTCTCGACCGTCGCGGGGAAACAGGCGTTTGTCTTCTCTACAAGTGGTGACGGCGGGACTGAGAGGCACGCTGCTGTCAAAGAGCA
>JACWML010000075.1 GCA_015661395.1 Methanomicrobia archaeon
GCTATAACTAGCGCGTCACTTTGCGAGATTCTTTTGCCTAGCCGAGCAGCCTCCTTAAGCTGAAAGCCGATTAGCAGCTCCCGCGCCTCCTTAGAGACTAAAATTTTCGTCCTTTCCATGTTTTGTCCCGTTGTCCTAGATTGATATGAACCTTTCTCTGACATTAACTCCTCGAAGGGTAATTTATACCCTAACATGTTAGAGTTGCGCGGTGCTGCTTTGTAGCTCTGCGTATTTCGCTCCGCTGCCGATTCTGGAGAGTTTCATCGGAGCTACAGGAGCCGTCGAGGTCAACCGAGCCGGGGCTAAATTTCACTCCCAGAAAAAATAAGACACGCTGCCGGTCTGCGAGGCCGCCGTCAGTTACGATAGCGCTGCTACCCCTGCACAGTGCCACTTGACCAGCTGCTAAAAAGCGTAGAACGAGCGCGGTGAGACGCCCAACTAAGGTATGTGATAATATACGGGGCGGCCTGCAGCTACTGCCTCAGCAGAGCCGAACGCCTCGACGGATCGTACCTGCGAACGTTTGCGCTTGAGCTAAAAGAGCAGCTTGCTCAAGCCCACGCGACGTTTGCCACATCGATTCTAGCAGGGCCGCAAAGTCGCCGAGACCAGAAAGAGGCTGCTGAGCCACCTCTCCGCCAGATCATTGACCTGTTGCAGCAGGTGATGTGCGCACACGACGCAGAAAAGTTGGCGATTTCTGTGCTCGAAATCTGCGAGAACGGTTAGACGATAAGCAACCATCAGCGTGAGCAAGAAGACCCAAGCCGATTTCGAGGCTCTGCCAGAAACATCAAAACCGATAGCGAGAAGACTCAAGTAAGCGTCAATAAATATGTTGGAATGGCTACATAACCACTCCTAATGCTGAAATGGCAGCATAAGATTAAAGCCCCAGAAATGTCGTGTTATTTTCGGAAATAGTAACTGTGAAGTGGGCAAAAATGACCGATTTAAGTGTTCAAAAAGACGAGTCATTTATTGAAGACGAAATCAAAAAACATTGTCCTGATTTCGTTGAAGTGAAGGCGCGTTATTTGTTCTATGAAGAGACTCCAGAGCAGAATTTCGACTATTATGAACTCATTGCTGGGTCTAAGAAAGAAGAGACGCAAAACTACATAGTGCAGATATGACAACCTAGCGAGGAAATAAAGCCTCACGCCTTATCTTTGCACAAAGCCGTAAAGTCATATAACGTTGCCAATACTTTATCAGACGTCGTAAACCTGCTCAGGCAGTGGATGTTTGTAGTGCTTCTAAGCGATGCCGCTCAGGCGTGCAGTGTAAGATGCAGTCTCGATACTACTGATGCATTGAATTGTGGCGCTATAACCTCACACAGCGCGTTTGACCTCTTCTCTACTTTTTCGAAGCTAACCTATATCTATCATTTAGCGCACAGACACTGTGATCAGTGATGACCAGTGACGATGAGTTCACGCACCGTTTAATTGGATTCGGGCTCAGCGAAAAAGAGGCGCAACTCTATCTAAGTAGATCTCGATACGGCCCTTGATTCTGCAGTCAAGAAGCATGAGAGCGAACTACGTGAGATGGAAGCGCGAAAGCAAGAGCTGCAAGAGCTTGCAAAACGGCAGCAGTTTCGCCCCCCTCAAGAAGTTTCCACGTTTAAGATAATTAAAAACATGAAGGAACTCGTAGGCATCTCCCTATCTCGCACAGCGTCGATAAAGGAAGAGCATGTTTTTGTCTTTCCTACGGGGGCGCTGCCAATTGGGGCTCTAGCGGGCATAACTGAAGCGTTTACGACACTCGTCGCGCGTGGTGTGCGTGTACGAGGCATAGTAGATATTTCGGGCACCGATGCCTCTTCTGCAGAAACTGAACTGGTTCAAGAGCTCTTGGACGGGGGTGCCGACATCCGCTGCTTCGATCGGTATCAAGGGTTGAGCTTCTCGGTATCAGATAGAAAGACGTGTGTGAGCATTATTAATGTCCAACGCATCTCGCTTGGTGCGCCTATCACCGCCATCTGGGCCGATGACCAAACCTACGCTAAGTGTCTCACCTCTACCTTCGAGCTACTATGGGCACAAGCAGTCCCTGCAGCACAGCGGATAAAGGAGTTGCTAGAAGAGAGGACTCGCACGCTTGGCTGATGAACTGCAACCGTTCATAGAACGCAGCGCACGTCCTTCCAATACTTCATATAAACATCATAAACGTGCTCAGGCAACGGATGCTTGTAATGCGACCACGCGCTTGATCTGGGGCTGCTGTTGGAGCCTGTATTAGGCTTCGGTTGCTGTGCCGAATTCGTCCGTCAAAACTCCGGCGGCATATCTAACTCCGCTCTTACTAAATCCATCACCGCTCGTGCCCATAGAATCCTAAAGCGGAGCGTTCCTGTGTATCTCTCAGTATCACTGCGTAAAATATCATCTATCTCGCTTATGGCGTCGGATAATACGTCGCTTATGTTTGAATGTTTACCCATGCCTTTTACCCCCTCTTATGACGCGTACAAATCGCGCCTCTTGAATACAAACTTAAAGAAGTCGTCGCGCGCCTTATCTCGTTTATCTACACACTCTTTACACACGGAGCCGTAGATATCAGTAAGTTTATAACAATAAGGACAGCGCCGAACGCGCACATACTCGCCGTGATGTCGAACTATCCTGCCCGTTTTACCCCCGTTTACCCCATTGAGCCGCAACTATCCCACCATTCGCTTCCGCGTGTCATAATATCTTAGCTCAGTCGAATGATAGTCCTATTACGTGTATTAGCTTATCCTCACGTTGTATCACGTGAATCGTGCAGCTATCCGCTTTAAGCCGCTCGATCTCTATTTTATTTGGCGTCTTTAGCGCCGTCGTGCCATTCGGAGGATAAACGAAGATAGCGACACCATACTCTCTACTAGGTAAAAAGTACGCTTCGGGATACATAGCGGTTAATAGCTGAATCGTCTTAACGCCGTCAAACTCGTTACAATCCGGTACGACTTCGGGCATAATGACGAGCAGCTCCGACGCGCTATAGAGGGTATCTGAATACCAGATTAAAGCGCGTTGTTTAGCGTTTCGCTCCGGCCTGTCATAATCAAATTCGTCGTCGTTATCGGCAAACGCTTCTTTGAACTGCGCTATGTCGTACTCACTAGGAGGCGGCGCTTTTACATTCGTGAAAGCCTCGTCGCGCATAGCGTGGTACTCGTCTATATTATCAATGTTACAATCGGCGGCGTCGCGTTCGGTTCCACGTGTCATTATTCTTGTCCCCTACACGCGCAACGTATTAAGCGTTTTTAGAGGATCCTGCGCTCTAAGTCATCAATAAGCCGCGTATACCGTAACATCGCCGTGTAAGCCAGTAAATCCTAAACTTTACTTCAAGTCCCGAAGCAAAATAAGTCGTATGTGTCGCGGCGTGAAATTGACCAGTCGCCACACGAATACGGAAGTCGGCACATTACTCCGGGAATCACGTATGCAGAAATGTAAGCAGTAAAAAAAAGGCGAATGCGGGTCACCGGGCCTGCATCGCCGCAGCTAATTGCTTTATTGCTTCTATCGATTGTTCGACGCTGAGCACGGGTAAAACGTCAAACGCTATGACCGACATCCACTTTTGCATGACTGCGAAAAGGTCTGATTCGCTTAACTCGCTGATCGCATAGCCTTCCCGTCCGTTGGTGAACTGCCCCCAGTCAATAAGCTTGCCGGCGCTCAAATCGGCTTTCACTGGTTCGAGCATCGACAAAAAGAGCTTCCCGGTATCTTCACGCGTATTAGGCGTCTTTAGAGGGTCAACCCACCACTTGATGAAGAACTTGGTCATGTACATCACCTCCATCTTGAGTCCTTGTCAACGGGCCACTTAATCCTATGTAACAAGTCCGTGTAGCGTTTGAGGCCTTACAAAGCAAAAAAGGGCGGAAGGTTACGCCAAGACCACGCGACTATGCGGTAGCACGCTTGCTGTTGACTGAAGAGCTTGAAAAGTGGACGCTTACCCAATGGCTGCGCGGTCGATTTTGTCTGGTTTTTAAGATAAAGAACGTAACACCCTCCAGTTACATCTCTTTAAGTCACACCCACGCGTTGTCGTTTTTAAACTGTAAAAACGGCGGTCACCGCCACCGCCGCCAACATGAGAAGAAGTGAAAGATATGGCGAAATTTTTTGGGCTTGTGGAATATCAACCCGATGGCTCCGATGCCGACCGAGCCGGCTGAGCGACTAAACTTCACTGAGATGCTGTGGGCAGCCATGGACAACTTGTTACAGACGGGTGAAATACAACAGTTCGGCTTTTTCTTAGATGGAACATCAAGATATGTAATTGCTGCCGGAGAGTCCAAAGATGAGTTCAGCAGGTCGTTCTCATTCTACCCGTTCATTGAGAGCGAGGTGCGCGAATTAGCGCCCTACGAAACAGGGAAGGAAGTTGCCAGCGGAGTTTTGAAAGCCAAAGCAGAAGTAATGGCAGCAATGAAGCGGTAATTCTGCGTGAATAGAGGGGGATCGTTTGCGCTTCCTTCTCTCATTTTTTATAGAGTATGAAGCAGGCTCCGAGCAGTTCTTTTTAGAGAAATAAGTAGCTAAAACCGCGCGTTTGGATACGCAAACCTCTGACAGGTAAGTCATACATTAATTTGAAGGGAGAGACTAATGATTGGAGTATTTATTGCCAAAAAAACCATAGCTAATTCTTTCGAAGCCTTGAACCAACACAACTTGTCCAAGTTCATGTCAGCGTGGCGGGATGATGGGGTGTACATCTACCCCGGCGAAATACCTGAAAGCGGCACTTTCAAGGGAAGGGATGCTGTCGAAGGCTGGTTCCGGAATTATTTCGACCAATTCCCGAAAATTCAGTTCGATATTCAAAACATCTGTGTCCGGAACATCTTTGATCTTACCGGAACCAACGTTGTTGCTGTACATTGGGATCTTCAATTTATCAATCGCGATGGAAGGGTAGGCAAAAATAGTGGCGTAACTGAAATCAACGCTAAACGTGGAAAAGTATTCCTAGTAAAGGATTTCATCTTTGACCAAGGTGAGAAGAATTTCAAGCTTATGTGGGGTGCGGTCTAACAACGTGTCATGCAGTGAATTCGCTACGGCATCACTAAAGGCAGAAAAAGGAACAGGAAGGCTATTAGTATCAGCAGGAAGCCCAAGTAACAGGCTATCTTCGCCGTCTTTCTTCTATCCATTTTGCCCCCTTATTATGCCTCATTAAAAGGGCACATTAGCATACACGTCTTGCAGGTCTTGGTCATTGAATCTCAAGTGAATTGCGGTCGTATTGATGTTTGTATGCCCCAGCACCTGCTGTAAACGCTTAGGTCAACTCCGTGCCTCACGCTATTAATAGCAAAGCTGTGCCTAAACGTGCATGGGTGCGTTCTTGCCTATTAGTCTAGCATACTTGTTTATGATCGCTCCAGCATTACATCTATTCGCGGCTTAATATACTGCGAAGCGCGTATGCCCCCAATACTTTATATAAACATCAAAAACGTGCTCAGGCAGCGGATGCCTCGATGTTCAGGAAAAAGAGCCGTTCTGCTTTGCTCTCATCCATTGACTGCCGACTCCAAGGCGATGATCACGCAGCCAAGCTGAATCGGAACCGTCAGGCGCCGGCAGCGGCAACGCTAATGGTTAGATCCCACGAACCACCCACGCCGCGCGGTTGACGTTTCGATGCGTAATTGCTTCGCTCCGACAAATGGCATCCGCTGCGTGTGGTTACCGAAAAAGAAGAAAGAAAGGAAGCGCGAACGCTACAACAGCCCTTCAAGAATCTCCACGGCATCCCGGATAAACCCCGGACAGCGTGCCGGCATAACCTTGCGCTCCTTCGCTTCGGCAGCCTGGCGCGGGTCTGAC
>JACWML010000076.1 GCA_015661395.1 Methanomicrobia archaeon
GATTTGAGCACGAAGAAGGAAGCAGAGACTGATCACACCACGACGTATGGCCGTCGCTATTTCGGTGAACCAGTGCCGAAATACGTCATGCCTGACGATGGCATGCCTGCGCGCGCTGCCTACCAGCTCATTCACGATGAGCTGAACCTCGATGGGAATCCCTCCTTAAACCTTGCCAGCTTTGTCACCACGTGGATGGAGCCGGAGGCGAACGCGCTCATCGTGGAGAGCCTTGACAAGAATTACGTCGACAACGATGAGTACCCTCAAACCACGGTTATACAAGGACGCGTGGTCAACATGCTCGCCCGCTTGTTCAACGCCCCAGAAGACTGCGAATCCGTTGGAACCGCAACGATAGGGTCATCAGAGGCCATTATGCTCGCCGTTTTGGCACACAAGTGGACCTGGAGAAAGCGCCGACAGGCAGAGGGAAAGCCGTGCGACAACCCGAATATCGTGATGGGGGCAGACGTCCACACGGTATGGGAGAAAAGCGCCCGCTACTTCGACGTGGAACTGAAACTGATCCCACTCCAAGAGGATACGTACATCGTCAGCGCAGATGAAGTCGCTGCGGAAGTTGACGAGAACACCATATGCGTTGCCGCGGTTCTAGGTACCACCTTCACCGGACAGATGGACCCGATCAAAGAGATAAACGACCTCCTCGTTGACATAAAGAAGACGAAAGGGTGGGACATACCCCTGCACGTCGATGGGGCAAGCGGCGCGTTTGTCGCACCGTTCGTCGATCCTGATCTCGAGTGGGACTTTAGGCTCGGACAGGTGAAATCAATCAACGCGTCGGGGCACAAATACGGCCTGGTTTACCCCGGCATCGGGTGGCTTGTCATGAAGGATAAAAACGATCTCCCTGAAGAGTTGGTATTCCGTATAACCTACCTCGGGGGGGAGATGACGAACTACTCCCTCAACTTCTCTAAGAATAGCAGTCCCATTATCGCCCAATATTATAACTTCATACGGCTGGGCAGAAGCGGCTACGCTGATATTATGACGAACATGATGAACAACAGCCATTACCTCGCCGAAAAGTTGCGCGATACGGGCAAGTTTGAGATCATTAACAAACAAAAGACACTTCCCCTCGTTGCACTTCGTCTGAAAGATGCGGCTTTCACGGTTTTCCAGCTGTCTAAAATGCTCAGGCAAAAAGGCTGGATTGTGCCTGCATACTATCTTCCCGAGAACGCCCAGGACGTCGCGGTGATGCGGATGGTCATCAAGGAGAACTTCAGCAGAGACATGGTGGAACTGCTCTTTAGCGACATCATGCAGGCGTACCACAGCCTCGAGCTGTCTGAAGCTGAGAGAGAAGAACGCGCCAAGGGCAAAAAGAAGCTGAGTCTGCTATATTAAGGCTACGTCAGGTCGACAATTTTTCGTATCCGCGCCTGACTTTGCTCAGGCTGTTCCGTCGTGTTGACCTCGTACGCCGCGACCCGTTCAAGAAGCGCACCGAAAAACGTCTTGCGGAGCCTTCGCTTAAACGGCGTACTCACGAGCAAGTGTGGATTGAAGTAGTCATTACGCTCAAGGAGTGCCAATGCCTGTGCCGCTGTGAGCTCGCGAACGAACTCTGGGTCACGAGCGTCGCGTTTTAGAATAATCAGTTTTCTAAGCGTGGTCAGGGGCAGTATCCTTCCTTTTCCGATCGCCAGTCGGAGATCGACAACCGCTCGGCCTTCGCCATCCAACTCCGCGCGCTCAAGGAGCCAGTTAAACTCGCTCCAAATCTTCGCGAGATCCGCGCGTATGTAAAAATTCTTCTCCGAGCTATAGGCGAGTATGTCCTGCCCGTAGACCCGCGCGAAGAACCAATCGTCTGAAACAACGCGCACGGCCGGGCGCCTCAACAAGCCGTAGGTGTGGGTCGTCTTTCCCGCTCCAGACGCACCGAGGATGCACACTCCCTGTCCGTTCACGTCAAGACAGGCGCCGTGTATGGAGTAGATGTCGTGCTCGTCTTCAAGGACATCTCCCGCAACGCTCAACGCCAGTGACTTGATCCAGCCGTAGTAGTCGAAGTTTAAAAGGAACGCCGTCTTTGATTGCGCGTCGTAATACACCGCATTCTTCTCTTCGGCCGGCTCGTTCACGACATAAAGGCGCCCGTGTGACCGGATGTTTTGTGACATAAAATAGAAGCTCTCGCCCCAGCGCGTGGCGACGCTTTGCGTGTCGGTGAGCAGCTTAATACAGCACCCATAAACGTCCGATTTCACTTCATACGGAGTGTGCGCGCCGAAGCGCTCGACTAATCTTTCCTTGCTCTGCAGTGATACGAGTTTTGTTGCATAAGACATGTTCACCCCTCCCGCACCACGGCCGAAGCTAGGCTCCATCGTCTATCTTGGGCCGCTTCTGATACACGGACGATGCGGGTTTCTACGCCTCCGGCTATTAATGTTTGGATGAGCGCAGGACGGGCATAACACTAGTTTGGCGGATGAATGAGTCTTGTCGGCGAAGACGCCAGCTCACGATTCAGAGCTTGCGATTCAATGCGCACAAAGAAACATCAGCTCAAAGCCTTGGCGAAAAAGTTCAGCGTTGCACCGAGGGTTATGTGAACGCTAAACGCACCTTATCCTCAACCAATGTCCACGTATATAAAAGATATCAAAAAAGAATATAAGGTATGTGAACGCCTTACGTAAGTTTAAGTTAAACGTGTAAGCGATCACTCAGGCGCTGCATATGACGACGGCTCAGGGAGGGGGAGAAGTGGGTCGCAGCGTTCACACTGGTGCGCGCGTGCCCACACCGAGAAAGACAGATAAGCTGAGCAGACGTTTTAAATTAATTCTTACGGTTTTTCTTGCACTGACAGCCGCTTTTCTCATAACAAGCGCCGCGTCTTTAACGGCAGCGCAAACAACCACTCCGAAGGTAGGAACGGAATGGCACCAATCCTACGCCGCCGGCTACAGCGCGCATGCAATGCAGCAGACGGCTGACGGCGGTTACGTCATCGCCGGCAACGGTTCGACACAGGCCTCAGGCAGTACAGGAACCGATATGTGGCTTGCCAAGATCGATTCGAGCGGGGGGCAGCAATGGGCGAAGACGTACGGCGGGACTTCCAGCGGGCCTGCCAGCGCAGCCGCTTATTCAGTGCACGAAACCTCAGACGGGGGGTTCATCCTCGCTGGCTGGGTGGATAACAGTTCGGGGACGCCGATGCCCGAAATCGTTAAAACCTACGCCAATGGCACTCTGCAGTGGGGCGGGTACTATGCGTACTTGGCACCAGGAGGAGCCAACGATGTTCAGCAGACAAACGACGGGGGCTATCTCGTTGTGGGGACACAGCTGAACGGTACGAAGACCGAGGGTTTCGTGATGACTGCGGATTCGAGTGGCCACGTACAAGCGACGCAGGTGTTCGCCGCAGGGTCGACTGCAGACAAAGTTCAGCCTACCTCGGACGGAGGATATGTGCTGGTTGGTTCGATCGGGAGTTCCGGATCCCGACAGGCGTACCTCGTGAAACTTGATGAAAGCGGGCGTGAAGAGTGGAGCCAAAAGTACGGAGGCGGCGGCGACGCAATCGGTAATGCAATCGTGCAAGCTGACGACGGCGGTTACGTATTCTGCGGCGCAACGAATTCTCAAGGTAACGGCGGCTACGATGCCTGGCTTGTCAAAACCGACGCCAATGGGAACGTGCAGTGGCAGAGGACTTTTGGGGGCACTGAGGATGACTCCGCGATCTCATTGCAAGGGACCAGCGACGGCGGCTACATCCTTGGTGGCGTCACTCAATCATTTGGTACTATAGGACAGGACAATGCGTGGCTGGTCAAGACTGATGCCAATGGCAATTATGCGTGGGATGTCCTTTGGTATCATATTGAAGGTGCGGCCGGATCTGTCCTGCAGGCCAACGATGGTAGCTACGTTATTTCCGGCTCCGATGCTGCAACGGGTTCCCCATATGTCCTTCAAACGACGGCCGAGACGACATTAGGACCGGGAACGACGGCGACGGCAGGACTGAACGGGATGGCGATCGGAGTCCTGGTCGTACTAGTCGGTGCAGTCGGAACTATGGGAATATGGCGTATGCGACGCTCCAAAAGAGCGCCGAGCCAGCTTGACCTGAGCGCGCCGAGTGGCGGTGCAACCACGGGAGTGGCTGGCGGTGCAACCACGGGAGTGGCTGGCGGTGCAACCACGGGAGTGGCTGGCGGTGCAACCACGGGAGTGGCCGGTCTTTACCGAGCGCGGCCCCCATCAGAGACCCGCCCAAGCGGGCAATATGGATTAGCTTCGGATTCATCGTTCCCCGTTGAGCTCGGATCGCAATACTCCGAGGCTCGGTACCTCGGTGAGGGCGGTTTTGCACGCGTATTCTCAGCACTGAACCTGCAGAGAACGCCCGTTGCGGTCAAAGTGCTCAAAACAAGCGATCCAAAGGCGGGAAAGCTGTTCGCGACCGAG
>JACWML010000077.1 GCA_015661395.1 Methanomicrobia archaeon
TTTTTTGTGTGTGTCACTATTGAGCTGTCTCTCGCGATTTTGTTTCGTTCAAATCGTGTCTTCAGATCATTTTGCGTGTTGACGATGAACGCTATCTGCTCCTTAAAACCAGCAGCTTTCCTCGTTGCGATCGCACGCTTTAGATTGTCTAATGCTGATATTGCCCCGTCGATGTCCGCGAGAATGAGATCCAATTCGTTGCCGATGATTGTCGCATCGCACGTTGCGTCATTCCTCATGAGCTCGTATTCTGATCTCACCCTTAGGAGCTCTAAAATCGCATCCAACTGTCCAACGCCTCCGTATATATCTCTCGGTCTCCAAGTCGAAACGACGGGAAACTGCATACCGAGCTCTTCGGCTATCCTGCTCGCTCGGCTGAGGTATTCGGCGCCGCCTTTGCCCCCAACATAAAATGTAATGCCGATGCCACTGAAAGCGATCAGCATAGACTCCGCTCTCAGCGATACGTTTGGCAACATCTGCTCTAGCGCTGGACGTATGCCTCCTTTGAACTCTACGCTTGTATTGCACGCGCGGCACGTCGCGACGAGCTTGTCGTCAGGTGAGCGGACCACCTCGACGTCAGCTTTACCATTGCAAGGGCAATGATACCAAATAGGGGCGGCTATCTTCGTAACTGGATTTTTCTGCGATTCGACCATCAATTTTGCGTACTGATCGAAGTGTTCCAACATGAACGCGATTTCGTCCTTGAACACCTGTTGGCATTGTGAAAACCGCGCGAAAGCTGTTTCATACCCACATTCCTGAATGAGGTACGCGAAGAAAAAGGCATTAAAATCAGCCGCATTGGTGCTTCTTTCGTTGGCTCGATCGATCACATCAAACACATCATGGGTACAGAGATCGACATCGGGGGCCTGTAGTCCCAAATGCTTGGAGTGCTTCATGACTGAATCTCTTGACTCGACCGCCCAGCGTCGAATCTCGCTTTTTATCTTCTCTACTTCGTTATTGTCTGGCTTCGGCACGGCGCGCATGATCTTATTGTTGTGCGTTGGGGCGACCGACAAACGCAGGCTGAGCGTCCCGTTTCGACTTCTGACACTCGGGAGCTGTGCCTCTCGGAACCACCGTTCTTCAGCGAAGTCTTGGTCCGCAAAACAAAAGAGCTCGGCGACGGGACAGTCGAGCTCGTTTCGCAATTGTTCGGCCACCGCGTGAACGAGCACAGCCTTTCGCACGACGCCACTGTACGGAAAGAGATTTGGTTGGTGGGCAGACATCAGTACAATTCCTTCGTGATCCACCCGAAGCGGGATCTCAGCATCGTTATGAAACGCGGCGACGTGTTCGGCGAATGCCTTGCGCTTGTCCAGCATCTTGCCATCCGGGTAAATGGCGTGACCTGCAACAACTCTAGTCAGCTCCTGCAGGTTCCTGCATTGATCTCCTTTCATGATTGACTCAAAAATGCGACGTGAAACATGCAAACCCTCAGGTCTTTGCTCGGAGGGAGTAGCGCGTACAACAATATGATAGTTTCTTTCGAGGCAAAAACTAGCGTACCAAATATGTCGGTGCAACCGTAATCTACGGAGCGCGACTTCGCCATCGCTCCGGTAACCTTCACTCGTGCCAAAGCGATAAAGCACATAAGGCGTAGCCGGGACCCCGGGCTTGAGGTTGGGCAAGCAAGAAATGGTTTTGAAAAGAATGGAAGCTTTGAGGCACAGTCGCGCTCATACGCGCCGCACTTTGGCCATCGAGGCTTGAAAGCGTCTAACTCCCTTGTCTGATTCGACAGATTGTACTGCTTGTCCCCCGTCATTTCGGGATCCTAATTTAATCATTAGCCTTTCATGCTGTCATGTTCTGAAGGTTTGGCCGCTATAGCACGGAAAAAGGAAGGAAGAGCGTTTGACGGGCTATGTGCCTCACCAGCCACTCTTGAAAGAAATGGCTCAGCTCATGCCGTTTAGGCGCACGCGCTAGAGCTTAAGACATCCGCTGCATCACGCGCTAGTAATCTCTGAGGCTACCATCAAATATCGCGGACTCTATCATACTAGTGGCCGTGGTTGCTTATCTTCCGGCAACACGGGCAGTTTCATAGTGTTAATGAGTATCGGCGTTGTGACCTCCTTCGCTCGCTCGAGCAACAGCTCCTTTCCTTTTTGAGACAACCCGAAAAGCGGCACGCTCGTTCCAACCTGAGCGAGGGCTTTATCCGCCACCACTCCTCTGATGGCTCGTGATGCGCACCCGGTCGTTATGTCGACCGTATCGACAAAGTTCTTCGCATCATCATCTCTGATTCCGGTCACGTGCACGCCAATGACAATCACGTTGGCGCCAGTTTCTTGTTCTATTTCACGGCATTTCCGAGCGTCGCGTAATGTCGCAACGGTAACAGCCACGTCCTTAAAGCCCAGTTCGATCGCGCGTGCGACGCCCAAGGGCTGATTAATAATGGCACTCTTCCCGTCGAGCACAATTCCGCCTTTTTCCTCCACCCGGCGCTTCAACTTCGGTATGAGCGTCGTTTCGATGACTCCTGAAATCCGTGCCCCGATACCTTGAGTGAGAGTCGGATTAGACGTGATGACCGTGCCGACGCCCTCACATACCGTTATGCTGGCGTCAATCAACTCCCGCCGCAAGCCTGTCATCATAACCTCCGAGGCCCCAAATCCGACGAAGATTTCCATCTCTATGTCACGCTCGCCAGTGCACATCCCAAAATCCCGGATCCTGAACTCGATATTTGCTTTTACGACGTCCGGGTCAATTCGTTCGATCCCGCGCGCCTTGGCGAAAATGGGACAGTATTGAATCAGCGATTCTCCAACTTCAACGACGTGTCCATCTTCGACCACGATGTACGATCTTCCTAACGCTTCCATCACGTGTCTGTCTTTCATCGTGCTTTTCTCTGAGGCTCTGAGCCTCATAACTCTTATGACCGAGTCAAAAATGCGCCCGGGAGGCAGTCTTAAGCGAAGGCCAAGAGGTCTTAACTCCGTACTACCAGCATTCGCGGAGCGGAGGTGAACGCAAGCACAGCCCTTGACTTGGGCGAAGCGCGGCCGCTAGAAACAAAGAGGTTAGCCTAACGTTCAAGCCGGAGGGCAAATTTGGCCTGCTTCTATTGTTCTATTACGAGTACAACGCATTGGGACACGAGCAGACAATTATGACTACTAAGCCGCTCAGCGACTTGGACCGCATCAAGCAAGGTCACCTTGGTGTTAAAGGCAGCATTCGAGCTCATGAGAAGATTAGCGTAGCGTATCCAAGCCCCTTGGGGCCCAGTAAAACGCTCTTGGCTGAATTCATGCATTTTGCTAGTGACTATTTGCAGGTTGCAGGACCAAACCCTTCCGAAGAGGTAAAAAAGAACGCTCGCTTGTATGGGTAGGGCCTTACAAACTACGATGAACGCTACCGGCAAGAGATAGCTGGCAGACCTGAGGCACAAGCAGAGCTTCACCGCATCTTAGCTAGGGCCCGGCGAGGATTCACTATCCTACTTTATAGCCGCGAGATGGATTGGCCTTGCCATCGGTTTGTGCTATTGGACATTCTTAGAGCAATGGTCGAAGAGCTGGAATGGCAAACTGAAGTGCTGCGGATGGCACCATAGACGGCAAGGCTAGACTCGCAACCCTCTTCAGACTCCTCCTCGCCCGCGCGGTCGTAGAACACCAGACGTGGGAGCCCGAATAAGAGTTGTAGATATCCAATACGTGCACGGTGGATCCCAGACGTAGTCAAGGGTCCGGAAATCAAAGCACTATTACGAAGCGAGTCGTAATCACAGGGACGGTTGCTTTTTGCAAAAGGCTGATCGCCAAAAAGGAATAGTAGACACTGGGGGTGAAACTAAATTCACCAAAAAAATAAGGCAAAATCAGGCGAACTACACATGAACGAACTGGAAGACAAACTGCTTACGTACCGGTACATTATCGTGTTCACCAAACTACTTCGTGAGGCGATAGAGGCTTTGCCGTGCGTCTTCTATGTGAAAGATGCGCGCTACAAACCCCCCCTCTTTGAGTCGCTTAACTGCGTATCTCACAGTTCTATATGGCAAATATGTCTCCTTTTCGATATCGCTCAAAGTCATTGTTCCCTTGTTCTCAAGCGTCTTAAAGACCAATTTTACACTTGGAGGATACTCTCTGAGCCTCTCTGTAAAGGGCTCGTTGTTCGAAATTGCTTCAGCAATCACACCGTTCATGGTATTCACCAAATAAATTAACGGCGTTAACAATATAAATATGTTTCTCGATCTGGGGCTTTGTAGATTCGATCTGGGGCTTTGTAGATTTAGTCAGGTTTTCCTGCGACTTTTTCTACGGACTTCAGACTTTTTCTACAAGAAGAAAGCAATTTGCTACAAGTCTAAGAATCCCTATAAGAACCTGTGCAGCTGAGTAATTCATATGATTCGAACAGAAAAAATCCTTGAAGCAGAAAAAATGTTAGAGGTAAGCTTAAGCGCTTTGCAAGAGATTGTTCAAGATATTATGGATGACCCCAAATTAGATGAGTTCCTTGTCTATCTAGAAAAAATAGAATGCACCGATGAGGAATGCCAAGCCCGCGTATTGAATTTGATAAAGCAATACAAAATGCTCTCTATCAAGAAGATTGACCGAATCTTCATCACCAACTACGTAATAGGGGATAAAACCTATTTTGATAATTTCTGGATGTTTTCAGACAAGCGCTGCTTTGAGATAAGCGACTTTTTTCATGCAGACAAGATAAAGTCGCTTAAGCTGAAAAACCAAGTCGAATCTTGGGTTGTCGAAAAAGCAGCTTACGGCTTTAAAGATTTTGAGGGAGATTATTACACAAAGAGCGCCGCATCCGATTCATCTAAGCTCTCCCTATCTGTGATATTGAAAAGTGGAAAGACTCTCGACTTCAAGGCTGCCAGAAAGAACTGTGACTTCTTATATGCAATCCTAAAAGACTACATAATCGAGAACGAATGCTGAAGAAATAAAGGAAGAAGTTTAAGAGCCGAAAAAGCTCGGCTCAATCCCCAGCTCAAACATCTCTTGAATAACTACACAGATGTTGTGACACAACACTTTTAGAAGCACCTCATTAACCTGAGCCACTTCCGTCTTGCTTCGCACAGAATCTCCAAACTTACTCTTTATCATATGAAACGTCGTTTCGGCGTTGCTCCGCTTGTGGTAGTGCTCTAGGAATTCTTCATTCTTGAATTCGAAGTAATGGTACATCTTCTTCCACGTCGGCGCGTTCTTCGCTCTTCCAGTTGTTCCTTTCTTAAATGGGATGTAAGGAACAGCACCTATCTCATTAATCAGCTCTAGGTTAGCTCTCGAAGAATACGCCTTATCCCCTGAAACCTCTTTGACGTTGAAATTCTGCGCCGTCTGCGTTACTAGTTCAGGAAGAAACTTTGTATCGTGTTCATTCGTCATTGTCAGCTCTACGGCAGTGACGATGTTGGTCTTGACCCCGCAGACAAGATGAGCTTTGACCCACGCTCTAGTGTCTACTTCCTTGCCGTACTTGTGGTCGAACCACTTAACGAATCGAGACGTGCCGAACCCTGAGCTGTCTATTGTAAAATCGTTCTCAACTGAGGCTAGGGCGAGGCTTGTTGTGGTGATAAGGTCTTTAATGATGGGCGTTAACTCGGGATTCTCCATGTAGTTGCCTACTGACGTGAAATGCGGCACTTTCTCAATCAAACCCCGCTCCTTTGCTATTTCCATGTCAGTGGTAAACCGCCTCAGTGAAAAAGTGGAAAACACCTTGAAGGCAGACGCAAAAACCATATCCGCTAGTGGTAGTTTCGGTCTGCCGAACGTGTATTCAGGTTGGGGTATCGTGCTGCTCACGTCACAAAGTAACTGTATGAACAGCTCTTTCTGGTGCGTCTGCGCTTGGTCGTAGGCTTGCCAGTTCTGTGTGTAGCTTACCTTCTTCGTGACCGTCTGCGTCACTATTCCTTCTTCGTTAATCTCTTCGGTGACGATTAACTCAACCGCGAAAATGTGTTTGCACTTAATCTTTCTATATTGATAATCAGGGCAGTCGCACGAATGCTTGTGTTCAAACTCTGAGAATTCCACGTTATATGAAGTGCCGTTTGACTGAGAAGGAACTACCCAACCGTTGCCGTTCTTTTTTACTTGACCAGTTTGTGCAATCTCGAAGCCTCTTGCCTTGCGAACATCCAACAATTCTTGAGCTTGCATTTTTACTACCTTCCCACCTTCTTGACGTATATTTTCTACGTTTATCTACGTTATTATACGTATTAAAGGTTTGCATCTCAACGTAGTCAAAAGGTTTAAATATACGTTCAGCGTATATTACCTACGTTTAATGATGGCGAAAACTCATTCAGCTACGGTAAAAGTCATAAAAGATGGTCGTGTGACTATACCGCAAGAAATAAGGGAAGTTGAAGGCATAAATGAAGGTGACTTTATTAAAATCACTATTGAGAAAATAGAGCGACGTTCGCATCAATGAACGTCCAACCGGATAACAAAAAATTGCCGCTTTTATGGAACTTTTGTACCGAAAACTTTTTCATGTAGCAAAACAAATTAGCAACTTGAACAGAAAACGAATAAGCTATATATTCGTTGCATGTTCTTTGATTTGTAGGCGAGGGCGACGGGAGTCGAACCCGTGAAATCCGGCTATGGATTAACTACTCTTAAGGCAGCCGCGTTAGGCCGCTCCGCCACGCCCTCTTTTCCTCATTGTTTTTCATGCATTATATACTTATTCTACTTTAGTCACTCATCTTTATAATATGGTTTCTTGCTTTCTACTAACCCTAGTTTCTTTCCAATTGCATCAAGTAATTGCTTCGCAAGGTCATACGAGATTTCATCTTTAATTTCAATCGACGTGTGATATTCGGGAAACGCTATGTACCCAGTTGCTTCTTTTGAAATAATTGGTTGTGCTCCGGTGCCAAGATTTCCTTGTTCTGGTATTGTTTGTGCGTCCTGTTTTTGAGATTCTTGAAGCCTTGTAGACGTGTCTGCAAATCTAATGTATTCGACATCATCTAAATACGCTCGTCGAATTTTCTCGGCTTGTTTTTGAACCTCAGATAATTCTACGTTGGTTATTCCTGCCAATCGCTCTGAAAAACCCTTTTTATCAATTTTCGTCCCATACTCATTTAGAAGCCTGTCCCATAGAGGGATATTCCGTATTATCTCTTCAAGAGCTTCGCGTTTATGGGCATTATTCTGCTGTATTGATTTTTTCCCCAATTCTGTAACTCTTATACCCCTTCCTTCTCCTTCAAGCAATCCAAAAGATTCAAAATCCTTCAGTTTTGCATAAAATGGATTACTTCTTCGAGGATATCCCAAAGTCTCCGCGATGGCCTTGCTGTTAGTTTCTTTAGTCCCAAACTTACGGTGGAGCTTTTCCGTCTGTTCTAACAATAAGCCCAGACGGTATTTTGGTATGGTGCAATCGCCGATTGTTATCATCCTATTATCATCTTCACGAAACAGAATGCGACTTAGATATAAATACTTTATCATGTCTTATTTCTTTTTACTCATTGTCTTGAAGCAAGAAAGCGGCTTTACCTTTTTTCTATTTGGAAGAGAAAAACATTTAAAGAAAGGTGAAACATGTACGCACATTAATATTAGGGAGGTGATTCGAAGCAAAAAAGCGGAACAGGAATCGGGCGTCAATCCATCCCTGTTCTCTAGAAGCTCAAGAAAAAGAAGTGTTTAATCAGTGGATAAGCAAAGACGCAATAACATTAC
>JACWML010000026.1 GCA_015661395.1 Methanomicrobia archaeon
CTAATTGACAAGTTTTGCCTTTGATATCTTAAAATTTCTAACGGCTATTTTAGGTATCTTGCCAACAGCTCCACTAACTAGCGGTGCGCTAGAATACAAATCAAACGTGAGATATCTAATCACAATTTCGTTAACCACTCGCCACAATTTCTTTTCTCATACGACATCTGCAAAGAGCTCCGAGCCCAAAAAAACGATAGTTGCTAACCAAAAACCGGACGATTTCCCTTATTCAGTTGTCTTTAAACGCATTAATAATAACCAATTCCAGCATATTGATCTCTAACGCAAACCCAGATTATTTGCGATTTTTTATAAGAATGAGTGCTAACTTCACTCTTTTGGATCAATGATCCAGAATCTAGGTAGGATCAAATCAGATTCTTAGATAGTTAATATATGTAATATAGATTTTATTATAACCTTTAGAAATATGATATAGAATCATTACTTTTATAACTAATTTAATTAAGTATATACATATTGACCCGGCATAGCAACTTCGCTTGCTAACCATCAAACAGCTATTTTCACAAAAACCTCGAGCTTTTGCATGCAAGAAAATAGACAAAAGTGAGAGCTAACGCCGTTTCCCAAAACTATAAACTCGTGCACACAGTAGGCCTGTACAGAGTTAAAATCAAACCCGGCTCAAAAAACGCTTTTTTCGTCGAATATGCTTAAAATGCTTTCCAGTTCTGCTTGGCTGACATCATCTCTTGGCTGAAATCTAATACCACGGTCCCCGTCGTGTCGTTTTCTATGATCATATCTACCAGTAAGGATAGCCTGAGGTATTCGTGCAGGAAAAGCTTCACATCGCTGAGCTTTTCGATAACGTTTGCAAACTAAACACATGGAGACTGGGTAAGCCGGCAAAACAAGACTCCTCTGTTGATTGGTTACGCGTCCTTTTTCATTAACGTCGTTCGAGAGAGTATAGTATTATCAGAATACACGAAAAAAGTGAGTGTTCCTAGTGAGTTTTGAGCCTAGCACGGGTCTACATATGCAGTTCGAAAGACTAAGCGCATGCCGATCAGTATACCTAGGTCAGTACCATCCCTGGACGAGACCGTCCCGTTCAGAACGTTTTTTTTCCACATGATTCGACCTATACCACCGTTACCTGTCACTGCCATATGCTTTTTTGTCCGGCAAGGATTTGAAAGGGTTAACACAAAACTATTCCTGCGGTGGCTTAGAAGTTAGGGAAGCAAATTAGCCGAAATGATGTAGTGGTAGGGTCCTGAATCTTTTACTGAGACGACTTTAAATCCTGCTCTTTCAATGAGAGAGACGGCTTCGCCCTCGCTGAATCGTATTTCGAGAGGAGGGCCGAAAGGCGTTTGCTCTTTCTTCCAGTCCAGATTTACCAATCTGCCGCCTGTTTTGAATGCTCTCTTCACGTTCTGCAAAACCTTGAGTGGATCTTTAAAATCGTGGAGTGCTATCCCAACAAACACCATGTCAGCGCATTTCTCGCACAAAACGACATCTTCTGCCGCGGCGAGTTTTAACCGCAGATTTCGCAAGCCGACAAGCGCAGCTTGTTCACGTAGTTCATCCAAAGCTTCTTTGTCAACGTCAACGCCGCAAATGACACCTTCTGAGCCGACTATTTTTGCTGCGGGAATGGCAAAAAAACCAAACCCGCAGGCCAAATCTATGACCACATCGCCGGCCTTGACTCCCGCTTGCGCGAGAATTGCTTCTGGGTTCTGCCACGTTCGCCTTTCGGCTTCGTTGCGATATGTGTGCTGCATCGGATCACGACGTGATGCTCATAAGCAAACAAGATACTTATATTCGTTGCGACACGATGCAGAGGTCTGTAAGCGGCCTAAACGTTGCAGACGAGATGCGCTGAAGGCAAACCGGTGTTATTGTTTTTCCCCCTCGTGCGTCTCAGTCAGACGCACAAACTGGAGGAGCGCAAACCCTAGCAGAGTCAGAGCGAGTGCATAGAGCACGAGATTGCTCCACGGATATCCTGCTACGTTGCCAATAATTACACCCTTGCGCGCATCGACAATAAAATGACTTGCTACGATGGCAAACGCCGCGTACCCGGCAATGAGAGCTGTCCTTGGTCGATTTAAAAAAGGCACCGCAGCTGCGAGGAAGATGATCGGCAACAAGATGAGGGAATGTGAGATCTCGATGCCTAGCGCTCGTGCCACATCCGGCAAAAATGCAATAAACGGCACCAACAGTAGGTAACGATAGCTAATGATCGGGAAGACTATACACAAAGGCAGAGCTACGTGAACGAGAACCTCGTAGCGCTCTCTTGCGGGACCAAGAAACCAGATGAGGAAAATAAGCAGCTCAGCAGCAATGGCAATGGTAAGCTTGAGTAGATCCGCTTCAAGAGCTTGTTTATTGTATTCCGCTCTTCGGTCCGCTGAACGGATGGTTTTTGTCGTTTCCATATTGACCTGAGTTTCCTAACGGCCTCCAACATGAATACAGCTGCACCGCTGAGCAATACTCCCACGTAACAAGATTATCTGATAAAAAAACACCGCGCGACGGTCAGCAGGACGGCTTGAGAAGTGCCTGAAGAGCAGCCGCGGCTGCTGAACAACTAGCCTCAGAACACCTTGAACACGAGCAGGAGGCCAAATGAGACCATAAGGAGCCCGGCCACAAGCCTCATATATCGCGCTGATTTAATTCTCCACTCTTCGGCTCTGTCCGTCCCCACCTTGATGGCGTATATGGCGACGAAAACAATAGTCATCGGTATGATGAATGCGAGTGCGAAGAGGGCCGTGTAGAGGTTGTTTTGCATCGAGGTCATGCTGGTGAGATAGTTAGCGGAGAAGAAGGTAAACGGACCTAACGTGCACGGCAAAGCAGCAATCGTCGCAATAAAACCGAGCCCGATAATAGCAAGAAAAGAACCAGTCTTCCCGAGGGTGCTGATGCTGTGTTTCGTGAAAGTTGGAATCTTAAAACTGAACCAGCGGTTGTACCAAAAGAAATCCTTGATCGATACGATACCAACGACGAGGAGGAAGACGCCAATCACGGTCTTGGTCAGGTCTAAGTTCTGTGCACCTATGATTCGAACGAACTGCACGAGCGCAAGTGCCGAAAGGAAGAAGACGAAAAACACTGTTGCAATGTAGGTCACCCCAATGGCGAGGGCCCGCCGGCGCGACGCTGTGAGAGCGATCGTCCCCATCAAGAAGATAAGCACTGAGAAGACACACGGATTTAGCCCGCTGACTAAGCCTGTGGTGATGAACAGCGGCAATGGCAGACTCCCCTGGCTAGTCACCAACGTCCCGTTCTGAGAGGAGGTCGAGTTCTTGGTTCCCGGTGTAGGCGTCGGCGTTGGCACAGCGTGGCCGGTTAGGCTGTCGCCCGGGCCTGTCGCTCCGTGTTGAATTGCTTGTGCAACAGCCGCTTCGATCTGTGGTTCTGCAGTGTCCGATACGAAATACTGCTTCCCGACAAAAACAGTCGGGACAGTGTCTAATAACTTCATTCCGTACGCGTTCTCGAACGTCTCAAAAAGGCTAAAATTCGCATCGTTTTGCGTTTCGTACTGATACACATGCAATGTTGGATACTCGGCTGCCAGCGCAGCAATGTGTGGCGCGAGCGCCTGACAATGCGGACAATCCGATCTGTAAAACTCGTAGAGGTTCACAGGCCACGGCGGGTATTGCGCACTCGCAGCCGTGGTTGAACTAGAAGCCGATGATGTCTGCGCTGCCGTGGGGCTTATCACTGAGCAGCATATCAAGAGTATAAGCGTCAGCGAGAGGCCAATGAGTGCTTTTCTGTGTGTCGGTCCGTGTCTTTTCAACATTGCGATCGTTGTATCTTCCGCGAACGGATTATCATTCTTTCCAGTCCCAATGGCGCAGTCACATTAGACTATCGATGCAAACAATATCTTTATAATTATCGCTATATTTTTATGTGCGGCTCTTGTTTAATATACTTCCGCTCCGTTAGCGAGTCGTGTCGTGCCGCGGGTTTGCTTTAGAATCTTCTTTCCGCGCAAAGCTTGCAAAATTCTAGCTGTTTCCAAGATAATGCAGGACGATTGCAAAAACGCTCTAAGCTCGTGCACACGTGACCCGAGCGTTGTCGTTCGTGCCCGAAAAAGTCGGGAGCGCGACGAGCTTCTTAGTAGGTCTGCAGTTTGATTCGCTGACCCAAGATGCATCTCCCGCCTCTAAGTCCTCCAAACGGATTCTTGGGTGTGCCAAGCGAATTCATGCATCGTGCCATTATAGCTGCTCCTCGCGCCAGCCCATCATCCACAAACACGACATACTCTTCGGGCTTGGTGTACAGGCCCATTTCTTTGATGACCTTTAAGATATGACTGGGCTTGTGTCCGGTTATGCCTGCGCGCCCAGTTATCCCGATGCTCACCTTGTCGTTGATCAGACCTTTCGTAAAAGCCGTATTGATGACCCGTTCGGCTATGCCTGTAGAAACCCAATCAATCACGCTATAAATCATTTCGAGCCCATAATCTTCGTAGATCTCGCCACCGACTTTCGAAATGCGATGAAGATCGCTGCCATTTTCTCCAGAATCGACGCCGATGAGGGTCAACCCGATCTGCGCCGCCGCGTGTGGATTCACGGGGACGCTGCCAAAGCGCTTGGACGTTTTTGGGACTTCCTCGATTCGGATATGTTCGTGGATCTCGTTTGCGAGAGCTCTTACGTCACGTTCTCTCGCCAGGCTGACCTTCAGTCGGCTTAGCTTTGGGAGGTCAAACGTCGTGCCGCTCGTTTCGTCTACCAGGCCGGTGCCGCGGCCGACGGAATCGACGATTTCCCCTGAGATCCCACAGAAGTTCGCGATCGTGTTCGCGTATGGAAGAACGTCGTTGGTGATGCGCCCTTTGAAGGTGGTCCCGAAATCCATAGAAAGGCACGGATTTCTGAAGTCAACGTCTGCCCATTTCGCTCCTTCCTTAATTCCTGCCGTCGCCAGCTCCCCCTCCATTTCATTTGCAACAACTTCAACACCCGTTGAGCCGATCGGAGGGAGCACGCCGCTTACCGAACCATCAAAAGCGACTTTGTCGAGAAGACTGTACTCGCGAAACTTCTTTGGGAGATGGTGAAGGCTCATCGCGGGCGTCATTTTACGTGCTGTAACTCCCGCCATTAAGCAGCCGTCGGCAAGTGCCTTAATAAACTCACCAATATCTTCGGGCTGATCAAAACCAGCGACAACGCCAGTGGAACGCACGACAAAATGGAGGTCATCGGCAAGCTCGAGATTTGCGTTTCGCACAGACTTGATGAGAGTGCCCTTCACCATTTCAGCAATGCTGTTTCGTGTAAGCGGCTTGTAGGTCAGGGTCCGACCGAAGATTTCTTCGCCTGGCTTTGGGTCGCGCACGTCGCGCGTCATATTGACGACCTTGTTGACGACGTAGGCCTTGCCCTCAAGCATGTTCGTCGCGGTGAGGATACACTTCGTCGTCGTGTTGCCCACTTCTACGGACGCCACAACGTAGAACGGCCCTTTCTTGATTTCAAGCAGGGAAACTTGTTGATTCTTTGCAACCTTCGGTTTCGCTCCCAAAAGACCTAAAGCCACGATGTTTTCCCTTCTTTAACCCTTACCCGCACTGCTACCGATTTCTTCGCGCTGCTTAACAGTCTATCTCTTTGAATCTGTTGCTGAAAAAGCCGGTTTCTCTAGATATTAATATATAATTATTGATATTTATTTATAGTAGGGCCGATGAGCCCGAAGAGCATCTCGCGCCCCTCAGGCGATTTAAAAATAGGAAGATCCCAGTTTTGCACAACTTTTGATCGGCGTGTAGTGCTCGGGCGACCAGCGATCCGATCAAAGCCCTCCTTCTCATAGCCTTGCTTATGGACGAGGATTCCCCTCCTCTGCCACGCGGGAGTCTTCGCCAGATTGACCCCGTGGCTAAACATTAGCTCGTGCATCTCGCTCGAGGTCATGCCAAGCAATGTCGCGTGAGCTTCTCGTCCTGAGTGGCCGCTTTGTCGTAAGTAATAGTAGCCGTACGCGTGCGCGTGATTTCGCCACGTTTCATTTTGCCTCGATTCGAGGTAGATCGGGATATCCATTGCGCTCACAGGAATGACGCGTGCATCAAAAGCTAAAGGGACGTCCGACGAGAGGTTAAGTGTCACTGCGCTGGCGAAGAAGCTCGCGACGACAGAGTCAAGCTTCTCGATCCTGCCGTCAAATGGAGCGTCACAAAAGAGGGCATTTGCTTCGTCAGAGAATGCGAAAACGAGTTGCACAGGCAGTCCGCTGCGTCGCATGAGCGCTTCAGATGCGGCGCCCATTGACTCGGCAAAGGCGAGATCGTACGGTTGTTCACGCTTGAGCAGCGAAAGCGCGTGCCGGAAATTGCGTCCGTCAACACGCACAAAAAAGGGGGCGACTGTGCGCAAGCCGGCGTAGATCTCGCGCTCTTTCATTACGCTTCTTCTTTTGGCTTAGCTCGGCCGATGAGCGTTTTCACGACGCTACTTACGAGAATTATGTCAGCTATTGATTTTGCAAACCGGTAGGGTATCACTACGAATCGGTACTTTATGTCGAAGATATTATGGTTGATGTCGCCTATAACGAGGCCAGTTACCCTTTTATCGTTCGTGTCGATCTTGATATCCTCAACTTTTCCTACGTAATCCCCCTTATCCGTATATACGTTGAGGTCCATGATTTGTGTCAGCTCGATTCGCATTTCAACCTCCCTTTTGAATTTCGTGCACAAACTCCTCCCATACACTATCGACTAAAGTAATATATAGTTTGCCAAATAAAGGCTAGGTCAGGATTATCCTATGGCTTGGTCTTTTCGAATCGCTACCGTTCGCGGAATCCCGATTCTAGTCAATATTACGCTCATTCTAATCATTCCGCTCTTCGCCTTTGCGTTTGCCATCTCCCCCCCACCTATAGGGTTTGCAACTGTCCCCAACGCATACGTTTACGGGACAATTGCGGGCATTATGATCTTTGTATTCGTGCTGCTCCACGAACTTGGGCACTCTCTTCTGGCCTTGCGCTACGGCATCGAAGTAAAAAGCATAACGCTTTACCTCATCGGAGGGGTTTCCGCAATCGAAATCCCTACAGATCCCAAACTCGAGTTCAGAACTGCGCTAATCGGGCCACTGGTCAGCTTAGCCCTCGGCGCGGTCTTTTTCGCATTGAGCTTAGCGGTGACCGCAACCGTGCCAAATCTGTTTTTGGAGAACTTTGCGTATATCAACCTTGTCCTCGGCGGGTTCAATATTCTCCCAGCGTTTCCTATGGATGGCGGACGCGTGTTCCGGGCATGGCTTGCCAGTCGGCGGCCCTACTTACAGGCGACGCATACCGCCGTCCAAATCGGCAAGATCTTTGCAATTGGGATGGGCATCGTCGGACTATTTTATAGTCCGCTTTTGATCATCATAGCATTCTTCATCTACATCGCCGCGTCTGATGAGGAGCGACAGACCACGATTACACAGACGCTTGCAGGCATTAAGGTGCACGATATCATGACCGCTGAGGTAGCGACCGTGCCTCCATCGATGACGATCACCCAACTGATTGAGGTGATGTTTCAAAGCAAACACGCAAGTTATCCGGTCGTTGACAACGGCAATCTCATAGGCCTAATCACGTTCGCTAACGTGCATCAGGTGCCTCCGAACCGTCGAGATGAGATCATGGTAGGCAACGTGATGATGCGCAACGTTGAGCCCGTAACGCCCGATGACGAGGCCTCTGAGGTCTTCGTCAAGCTCGCCCAACGGCGGCTGGAGTCGATTCCAGTTGTTCAGGGAGGCAGCGTGGTCGGGATCATCACACAGAGAGACATTACGAGCGCGATGACCCTGCTGGGGGAGGCGCGAGAACAGATCGTCGGCCCCGACGGCACGTTGATTAAAGCATAGGCGCTATGTACGAGAGCCCTGATCAGCCGGCGGAGATCATCGTTGTCGGTACTGCACACATCTCCGAACAGAGCATTCACGAGGTGCGGCGCACTATCGAAGCCGAACGACCTGATGTCGTGGCGGTAGAGCTAGACCTCGGTCGGTACCAAGGGTTGACGCACCCCGAACAGCAAAGTGCATCGATCAAGGATATCCTCTCAAGTGGCAGGTTGTATCAGTTCTTAGTTCACTGGCTGCTTGCGCACGTGCAGAATCAGCTCGGCTCAGAAGTCGGAGTGAAGCCCGGGAGCGAGATGCTTTCCGCTATCGAAGTGGCAGGGAGCGTCGGAGCGAGCATAGCACTCGTCGACCGAGATATCAACGTGACCATTGCGCGATTTTGGGCAAAGATGCGTCTCATCGAGAAGCTGAAGATGCTTGTCGCGCTTCTCGGGATTCCCACGAGCGACGAGGAGATAGACCTCGAAGACATCACAAACGATGACGTTATTTCACAGCTGGTCAGTGAATTGCGGCAGTTCTCACCAACCGCGGCGCGGGTGCTTGTTGACGAACGGGACGCGTATCTGGCGGGAAACTTACTAACGCTACGCGGAAAAGTGGTCGCTGTCGTCGGCGCTGGCCACAAAGAGGGAATAAAGCATTATCTTGATCATCCGGAGCTTATTCCGCCGCTTGAAGAGCTTAACGTTGTCCCAAAAAGACGCGTGACGCTGCGCTCTCATACGTTATAGGGGGTTTGCATAGGTACATGATACAGCATTCAACAAGCAGCAAAGAACTCGTTGATCTCTTCGTGGCGTGGTTGGGCGTTTCATTCGCTTTCTATCTTGCGTTTAGCGCAGCCAGCTTGTCGAACGCATCATTGGAGTATATCCTTCTTACCCTCACGGTGCCGCTTCTGGTCGTAGGCTCAAGTTTTGTCTTGCACGAGCTCTTGCACAAGTTTACGGCCCAGCGTTATGGATTCTGGTCTGAATTCAGAGCGAACTATGTTACCTTAGGGCTGTCGATCCTGTTTGCCTATGTAACCCACATCGTGTTCGCGGCTCCTGGCGCTACCATGATCTACGGTCCAAACATCACCAAGCGGCAAAATGGGATAATATCAGCCGCCGGGCCGCTTCTTAATCTGGCGTTAGGCGGGCTGTACCTGCTCCTGTACCTGCTGACGCTGTCGCTGCTGACGCCCCTAGGGGGCTTGCTTAGCTACGTTGGACTATACGGCTTTGCAATCAACATATGGCTATCCGCCTTTAACTTGCTCCCAATAGGGCCCCTCGATGGGAGGAAAGTGCTGAATTGGGGCGTCCTGCAATACGTGGCGATAGCGACCCTGCCTTTTGTGGCCGCCGTTTATGTCCTTATCTTCGTTTTTAACGTATTTTGAACGATTCTAGTGCCGCCTCGACTCAGACGTAGCTCACGAAGAAGACGCAAAAGCTCCTGAATTACGTCTCATGCACAAAACGATGATCAGCAGTGCGTCCAAGATGTGTAAACAAGGTAGATGAAAAAAACTGGCCATATAATGAGGACGGCCATCACGTACGCCAAGCTGCCCCTCATACTGAGCGCGTTGCGTCGTGAATCAATGAACGTTACCAGTGCCAAGACGATTGAGAGAATGGAGCCTCTAGCGAAAAAAAGAGTGCTGGCAAGAGTGCCGAGAGCTCAGACAGCGAAACGCTTAGCACTACCAGTTTCAGGCCATTTCTGCTACTAAAGTCTTTTTGTCGTATCCACGAAGCTCTGGCATCCTGTCAGAAGGCTTTAATACAAGCAAACGGGATAATTTAGCTTAAAACGCAGCCCCTAAGGTTCAGGTAAAATGAGATACGTGATGAAGTTCGGCGGCACCTCGGTCGCCGATGGCCCAAGAATAAGGCAGGTCGGAGAGCTTGTGCGAAGCTATTATGATGAAGGAAACGAGATTGCTGTCGTCGTTTCTGCGATGTCTGGCTTAACGGATGAGCTTCAAACCACAGCAGAGCGATTGACCAGTGAATATGCCGAGATTACCGAGGTCGCAGAATTCGTTCACCTGATCGGCAAGAGGCATTTCGACGCCACCTACGCCGCAATCGAAGATGAGATGATCATTACCGAAGTCATATCAGAGATAGAAACACGGTTAGAAGAGCTCAAAAACGCGCTTACGGGTATATACCACCTTGGCGAACTCACTGACCGATCGTACGATTACGTTTCGTCTTTCGGTGAGCGGCTATCTGCTCCGATCGTCTCTGGCGCATTGAAATCGCTCAAAGTCCAGTCAGTCTTTTTAACGGGTGGAGAGGCGGGTATCATCACCGATAGCAAGCACCGTGGCGCGGGCCCTACGGAAATCACGGAACGACGAGTCCACGAGCGGCTTGTCCCTCTCCTCAAGGTGAGTGTCGTGCCGGTCATCACCGGTTTCATTGCGTCCAACATTCACAACATCATCACAACCCTTGGCCGAGGCGGGTCCGACTATACCGCGTCAATCATCGGAAGCGCTGTCGACGCTGACGAAATATGGATTTGGACCGACGTTGACGGTATCATGACCGCAGATCCTAAGCTCGTTTCTAACGCCCGCACGCTTCCACAGGTGTCTTACGCTGAGGCGATGGAGCTCTCGTATTTTGGAGCGAAGGTTATACACCCGAAAACAATTGAACCGGCTGTTACTAAGGGCATCCCCGTGCGCGTAAAGAACACATTCAACCCTAACGGCGCGAACACGACTATCGTACATACGGTCGCCGATGATCAAAGCCTCGTTAAAGCGGTAACGGCGGTTAACAACGTCGCTCTTATTACCCTCTCAGGCGCCGGAATGGCGGGAACCATTGGCGTTGCGGCCCACGTGTTCGCGAAGCTCGCTGACGCAGGCGTTAATATCATTATGATAAGTCAGGGATCGAGTGAAGCGAACATATCAGTGCTTGTCGAGGAGGAACATTTGAGCAGCGCCTTGAATGCTCTGCACGGGCTAAAGAATGAGTTTAATAACAACGTCATCAAAGAGATTTCGTGCAATGAGGACGTGAGCGCAATAGCCGTCGTCGGCTCTCGAATGGCAGGAACGCCCGGCATAGTGGGCAGGATTTTCAGCCGTATGGGAAGTATCAACGTCAACGTCATCATGATCAGCCAAGGATCCACTGAGTATAACGTCTCTTTCGTTTTGAAACGAGATTCGGTACGTCGCGCTGTGGAGAGTCTTCACGACGAGTTCTCGCTTTCGGGACCACAATAGCTTCTATCTAGATGAGCGGATGTCGCCATAACCAAGCCGGTTTTTGCTGAGCTGCAAACGATCTTTTTTTAAGGTACAAACCCTAACTGCTTTTAGCCGAGCGCAGATGCTTCGAAAGACGAACATCAATCGCTCGACGCTTACGAGCGATTGGACCCGCGAGGTAGTGCACTTTCTGCACTTTCACCTCAGCTAGTTACTTCCTAACGCACAGGTTTTATCATGAATTCGCAGCACCCCCACACATACGCGGAATCAGGAGTAGACATCAGCGCTGAAGAAGAGGCAATAAGAGCCCTTCGGAAGCATTTTACGACCAAGAAGAAGGGACGCGGAAGTCCGATCGACATCGAAGGCGCCTACGCCGGACTTCTTGACATGGGCGATTTCATTATTGGTATCACCACTGACGGCGTGGGATCGAAGGTTCTCGTCGCAACGGAAATGGGAAACTGGAAGACCATCGGAATCGATTGCATGGCAATGAACGTGAACGACCTTTATGCAATGGGCTTGGAGCCTATAGCTTTTGTCGATTACCTGGCAATGGAGAGCATTGAGCCTTCTATTGCCGATCAAATCGGGCAAGGGCTCGCAAAAGGGGCGAAGATAGCTAACGTGTCCATAGTAGGCGGCGAAACCGCAAGCCTCCCAGATATTGTGAGAGGATTCGACTTGGCGGGCAGCTGCATAGGAATTGCTGCAAAAGAAAACCTTGTCACCGGCCACAAGATCGAGAACGGAGACGCCGTTGTCGGCATTCCGAGCAGCGGAGTTCATAGTAACGGTCTGACGCTCGCCCGCAAACTGCTGGCCAAATACAGCCTTTATACGCGTTACGGAAGCATGGAGCGCATGCTTGGCGAAGAGCTGCTCGTGCCGACGCGGATCTACTCAGAGATCCTCGATATTAATAAGAATTGCGAGGTGCATGGCTTGGCGCACATCACTGGAGGTGGCCTTCTGAATCTCAAAAGACTTACCCGGCTAGGCTTCAACTTGTCCGATCCTCTCGAGCCTCACGAGATATTCAACGTGATTCAAGCAGAGGGCGTTGAGGTACGAGAGATGTACAAAACCTTTAACATGGGGATGGGTTTTGCTATTGTTGCGCCTCAGCGCGAGGTAAGACGAATCGCACGCCTCAGCGATGGCGCCAGGCAAGTCGGTACTATTTCAGGCCGTGGAATACGAGTCCGACACGATGATGAGCTAGTCGAAATTGCAAAATAGCAGCTTGGCTGGGTCGCGACTATTTGAGATTCGATCGAACCGTCTGACGAACTGAGGTCAAAGCGTCGAAAGCGTGTCAGTATAGAAGGATGGGCTGTTCAGGTGTTAGCCCTTGCAGGTGCACTGATACGTCATGCGTCATTTTGCAAAGTTTTGGTTCAAGCCACGAACCTGAGACGGAAGGCGTAGTGATGATGAAAGAAGAAATGTTGAAAGAGATGGGCGTCACGCTAGATGATATGATAGATACAGCTATGATGCTGTGGGTTCCACATCCAGGGGTCGAAACAGAAGCGCGTGCCAGAGAAGTTTTCTCGAGCGAGCTTCGGCGAGCTCTGGCCGATCCCAACGTGTGGGTCCTTCTGTATGCCGGAGTAGCGTTAGAAAGAGACGCACGGCAAGGCTGTATCCCGAACCTCGATCCTGTCTCCTACGAAAAGGATTTGACTTGTTTGATCGCTGACGAGGTATTGGGCATGGCAATATCAATGTACGTTGGGGGTTACAAGGGACACTTCGATTACGCCCGATTCGACAAGCTCAAACCTGGAGTTCTCAAATCGCTCGGACCATTCTTGGATGATATCGTCGCCGGTCTGATAGGCGGCGTTTCGGCTAACATGTACGACAGAGGAGCAGCCGATGCCGCAACGCCTCCTTGACTCCATTCGGTCTGGCTTCGGGTTCTTGACGACGATCCCAGTGGGATTCAATGAAGCAGCGCTCGACAGCTTGGCCAAGCGCATGTGGATTTTTATCCTAGTCGGAGCTGCTATCGGACTGTTTGCTGGAGGAATCAGCTATGTGCTCACCTTCATACCGCACATGAGCGACTTTGTCCACGCCGCACTGACGCTCGTAGCCCTATATGCGCTAACAGGTTTCATCCATCTTGACGGATTAGCTGACGTGGGCGACGGACTACTCAAGCACGGAACAATGCAAGAACGGCTTCGAGTCATCAAAGACCCATACATCGGTGTCGGAGGGATCGCATTTTGTGTACTCTCGTTTCTCCTGCTTTTCGCTGCAGTGGTATCTATCAAGTCAACGGCGCTCCTGCCCGCGTTGATCACAGCTGAAGTTGCAGCAAAGCTTTCGATGGTTGAAGTCGCCTCGCTTGGAAAAGCGACACACCAGGGACTTGGATCCCGTTTTGCAGAAAACAGTGGGCTTTTGATCTTCGTAGTAGCACTGCTTCTAGCGGCACTAGTAGCGGTTCTCTGTTTTGGCGTGAGGGGTCTCCTCGTTTTGTTGCCCCCTCTAGCCCTATCGCTTGGACTAGTGAAACTCGCCAATATGGCGTTCGGCGGAATAAATGGCGACGTCATAGGATCTTCAAATGAGCTAGGGCGTTTGATTGCTCTTGTTGCTATCAGTTTTTTGTAGGTGATTGCACGTTCGCACTCCTCATGGCTGGCGGTAAAGGAGAGCGGCTTGGTTCAGGCGGCGTTGAAAAACCGCTGTTGGAGTTCAGAGGCAGGCCACTCATTGAACACGTGTTGGCCGCTTTGACCAAATCGCAAATTGAACGCGTCGTAACGGTAACCTCTCCCAGAACTCCTTGCACGACGCGCTGGGCAAGAGAAGCACGTATTCAAGTAGTAAAGGCGCCAGGGCAAGGATATATCCAAGACTACAGGTGGGCGAGCAAGCGATTGTGCCTTCACGGTCCCGTTCTCATCATCGCAGCTGATCTTCCTCTTATCGACTATCGTCTGATCGACCAGATTATCGAGCGTCGCGCGAAAGCGGAGAGTCCTGCACTTGGAGTCTACCTCCCCTACGAGTTTTGCCTTGAAGCTAACGTACCCCCTGACCTCACGTTCGCAGCAGACGCTAAGTTGCTTGTACCTACGGGCATTAACATCGTCGATGCAAGCCACCTCGATCAATTACAACACGAAACGACGTTTATCATTCGCGAGGAGTCACTGCTGTACAACATCAATAGGAGAAGCGACCTAACGCGGCTAATTCGAAGAGCGAGCGCGGTCGGCGGGCGAGAGCTGGAATGACGTAACTACAGCTTGAGGCTCTTGCGCTCCACAAGATCCACCAAATCTGGGGCATTAAGAAGCGCGTTTATCAACGGTACGCCCCTATAGCTCGAGAGGTGCGCAGACACTAATCCTGAAATGCAAAAGACCTTGCTCTGCAATTCATCTTGCATGCGCTCTTCGTCTGTTGCACACAGTATCTTCGGCAAACTCACGCCTCTAAATCCCTCAAGAACCAAGTAATCGCTGCTGATATGTCGTATCAGCTCATCAAGCATCACTGGTCGCTTTATCATAAGAATGCTTTCGTCTGGCGCCCGCAGGCCAACTACTTCGGCTCCAGCTTTCCAGTGGCGCCACGTATCTTTTCCAACAACATCGAAGACGAAGTTTTCCACGTGCACGTCCTTTATCGTGGATACTGAATAACCACGCAATCGCAGCTCTTTTAGGATCTCAACGATGGTAGTGGTCTTCCCCGAGTTAGAGAATCCATACACTGCGAATATCTTCATTGGCATTAGTGAACCCTCAAAAGTTAAACTGTGATCACCTAGCGCGAGATGCGCGTCAAAGGAACGAACGCGGGCACATACGGAACCCGCTCGTTGGCTGAAATCAAAATTGCTTTGCTCACGGGCATTCGTGCTGCTCGAAGCAGCGTCGAGGAGTTACGCGCCTTCTTCGCGCTTGCGTATTTTTCTGGACTTCCAATAGCGGGGATACGTACCAGGCTCCATCATTACTCTTTTGACTTCGGCGATGACTCCACCTTCGAGTACAGAGATGCCTAGAGCAACAATTTCGTCTCGCGTCGTATAAATACCAACCAGCTGTTTCGTGTCAACATCAGGTAACGAGATAACGCCGGGTTCCGCGAGTCGAGCCCCGTGGCAAATAGCATCTACGGCCGTATCTCTAATGATGATTTTTGGAAGGTGGCTAAGTGCGCGCTCGACTGGCATTACGATATCTCGCAGCGGAGCTTCATCGTTATCTTCGATCCAAAAATGGTATGCGTCTGTCAAATCGTGCAACGTACTCAGCGTCGATTCATCAAACGGACCTGCCTTGGTTCTGCGGAGCTCCTGCATGTGCGCTCCCACCCCTAGTGCTTCGCCGACGTCGTGGCACAGTTTGCGAATGTACGTTCCGGCCTCACATCCCACTTTGAAGAGGACGTCGTTCCCCTGCCGTTCCAGCACGTCGATATAATAAATCTCGCGTTTGCGAATTTGACGCCTTACCGCCGATTTAAGAGGTGGGCGCTGATATAGCACCCCCGTAAACTCCTTTAGTATGTCTCGCACCAAGGGTTCAGGAACCGTCTTATGCAGATGCATCACACACACGTATTCCTTGGGCAAGTTCACGAGCGCCCCCACTGCCCTTGTCGCATCTTGCAACAATATCGGGAGCACACCAGTAACCTTAGGATCTAGCGTTCCGATGTGGCCCGCTTTCTTAATATGCAAAATTCGTTTTACCCACGCGGCTACTTCGTGACTCGTAGGTCCGGCTGGCTTATCGAGATTTATGACGCCTTTTTGAAGCAACTCGTCTATTGTCCGTTGATGCGCAACAGGATTCGTCATCGTTTGTCAACTTTCCGGTATGCGTTCACGGCCTGCGCGATGAGAGCGATGACAGCGTATTGGTCCCAGTGCATCGTATCTATGATAAGATCATAGATGTCAAGGTTCGTCACGTCGATGTCATAAAACGTGCGATATCTCACGGTCTCGCTGCTGTCACGCAGGCGCGTTTCGTCGAGAGCGGCCGCCCGCCGCTTGCCTTCTCTTCCCGCTATGCGCTGTGCTCGTACTTCTAGAGGCGCTTTAAGCCAAACGGCGATGTCAGCTTTGAGAACCCAGCCCGACAGCCGCCCGTCGATGACCGCGTGTTCACACGACTGCGCGAGTTCGGCTTGTCGTCGGTCAACCATTTTGTCGATTTCCGGTTCTGTTTCCGCAAGCTTGCTCAACTGCTCGAGACTCATTGCGCGCTCGCGCGCAAGTTCCCTGAATACGTCTCCCGCCGAGATGTGTGCAAAGCCGAGTTTCCGCGATAAACCGGTTGCTACCGTCGTCTTGCCGCTGCCTGCAAATCCGCTAATGGTAAGCAACACGATCGCACACCCGTTAAGCGCTGGTGATGGTTTCAGTCTTCCTGCAGCGTGGCCACCAGTTCAGCGACTGCCTCATCAAGCTTTCCGTCGGGATTTTGTAGTATCTTGACCGTTGCTCCCGTGTGCGCGGCGTACGCCATACATATTGCTTTGTTGACTTCCTGGTGCTCCTGAACACCCGTCGCATCTTGGGCGTCGCGCTGTCGTGACTTGTCAGCATTTCTGCGCCGAATAATTTCGTTAGGTGCTGTTTCGACAATAAGTATGAGTTCGGGCTCAAGTTCGTCCAAAACCCACGTAGGCAAACCAGGCAGGTACCCGTTGGGCGTTCGCACCGTTGCGTGCGTGTCAACAACAAGCGGCGTCGTGGCCATTTTTGATATCGTGCGCGCGGCAGTCTTTTGGAGATCGCGCTGCCTAGCTGGATCTAGCTTTCGGATGTCGTCTCTTATCTTAACCCAGTGGCGCTGCAACGCCTCATCAAGCATCACGTCGCTGTAGGTTACCATTTTCAAATGTTGGCCCTGTGCTTCCAGCCGTTCAATGGCTTTCTTTGTAACCGTCGTCCCGCCGCTTGCTGGAACTCCCGTTAGAATTACCACTTTCCGCATTTGTTACCCCAGTTTGTGTAGGGAACTATTCTAACCATCCTACTTTAACTTACGCACTCGTACAGGGCGCAGCTTCGCCCATCAAAGCCGCTCCTGCGATATAAACGCACTTGAACGCGCTAAAAAAAATGTCACCTTAGCTCGGAAGTCAAGAGAATCGATCTGAGCGTTCGAGAGGTTACCCTCCCAAGAAGCCGCGCAGCATCGGATGCATCTCCATCACTTCTTCATTGGCAAGCTGCTCGTAAAGCGTGTATGTGATGCTCACCGCGAGGAGCAACGCAGTGCCGCCCACGTTTCCTATAGTTCCCAAAAAACCCGCAACGACCGCCAATAACCCTATAAAAGCGCCTCCGATGACGGTTACTTTCGGTATGTACCGATTCATAACCCGTTCGATGATTTTTGGATCACGGCGGAAGCCGGGGATTGACATCCCAGAACTTTGAATTTGCTCGGAAACGGCCTTTGGGCCCATGCCGGTAGTCTCCACCCAGAAAAGGGCGAATATGACTCCCCCGATGACCATAAAGGAGATATCAATTCCTGACCGCAGTGCGATTTGCCACGCCGGGTTCTGGGCGACCCCAGGCAACCAGTTACTCGGACCACTGATTGGTGCCAAATAGTACATTAGGCCGCTCGTCGGCTGGTTGTTTACATACGTTCCGACCCACGTGAACCCTGCATTGTAAAGAAGGATGCCAATCATCTGAATGTTCGCCTGAAGTGCCCGAACTAGTATCAACGGCAACACGCTCGCGTAGACAAGCTTCACCGGGAATCTGCCTCGCGCGCCTCGCACGGAACTGTGCGCCAGAGGAATCTCAATGCGCGTGGTTTCAACGTAGACAACAACTGCGAATATACCCACCGTGCTTATTATGGCCAAAATTTGGCCCTGATTAAGCAGGAATATCAGTCCTTGAGCGCTCAGCAGTTGCTGGACGGTGAAGGTCTGGAAGATTTTAATCAAGCCGGGGATCCACCCCACCGGCAATCCGGTCGAAGGATTAGTTATCCAGTTAATGGTTCCCGTTACCAAGCCTTGGGCAACTCCGGCCACGATAAACAGGCCGACTCCAGAGCCAATTCCCCATTTAGTCACAATTTCATCCAGGAATAGCACGAGCACGCCGCCTATGCAAACTTGGATAAATATGAGCAAGGAGATGCCGTGAAGCCCGATACCCGTGGAAGCAGCAATAGCCGGGTCGGGTTGGAGGAAACCTCCAAGCACTTGCGGCGCGGCTTCAACGACAATCATGACGAAAATCAGAAGCTTCTGCAGCTGCTGGTACGCTGATTGGTCTCGCGGATCGCTCGTGTCAAGCTTTATGATGTCCGCGCCCTTGAAGAGCTGCAGTATGATCGACGCGGTCACGATTGGACCAATGCCGAGCTGAACGAGGGAGCCTTGGCTTCCGGCCATTATTGCGCGGTAGAAACCGAAAAGATCCTGTGATGCAGGTGAAAGTCCAAAAAGGCGGACGTTTGTTAAAACGAAATATATGAGTAAGACGCCAATCGTCCACGTGAGCTTCCGTCTGAAGTGCACGTGCCCTTCGGGCTTAGAAATTGCAGGAAGTCTCTGCAGAAAAGGCTCAAGCCTGTCTATCGTCGGGTGCTCGCTCATAATTCACTGCGCTCAACTGATTACTTGTCGATCACTGGCTTAGAAGGTCATGGCTCTGCGATTTTTGCTTTCCCGCCTGCTGATTCCAACTTCTCTTGCGCTCGTTTCGAAAAGCTTCTTGCTGTCACGATAAGCGGCTTAGTTACGCGGCCCTTTCCCAGCACTTTGTCGACATCGAGCGTGATGTAATACTTGCCGGTGCGCACCTTAGCCTGCTTCAGTTCTACAAGTCGCTCAGCAGTTTCGTCAAGAGCGCCTATGTCAATCACTGTCGGGTACTTGAGCACCTTTTGTGGCCTTGCGAACCCATAACTGCCATAACCCCGTCCAAGCAAAAGCTCCTTTAAAAAATGGTGCTTGCAACCGCCTGCGTGGCCACGCCCTCCTCGACTTCCTGCTCCGCGACGGTTCTTATGGGTGCCGCCGCCACACGTGCGACTTCCTCGAAACTTCTTGGCCTTGTTTTTGACACCCATTGTCTACCTCATTTTGAGCAGCAATTCGTTGATTTCGCTGCCGTGAAATCCAAGAACACCTTCAGGATACGGTTTTTTTATGCCCCTGTGGCCTTTGCGCGGCGGATGGAGCCTTAACACAGGTTTTAGGTCAGGCACATCCTGCAACGTCGCCGTTCCGCTGGCAACAGCTGTCGCAAGCGAGTTTATGTCATCAAAATCGGTGCGGTCTTTGACGTGCGCGTTAGTGAGTCTTGTATGACCCTCTAGGGCGCCCCTTCTTTCAAGCAGCACAGCGAGGGTTGCACCGTCGATGGTGCCCCAAGCCACATAATCTTTCACCTTTTGCAGCATGCCGTTATAATGCGCGTTGTCCTCGACGAGAACGCAGTGATTGGTCCTACTGAGATTTAGTAACTCGAGCGTGCGCCGCACGTCGGGTTTTGTCTTTACCGTCCCACGCATCTTAACAACAGCGTACGTCATTGCGTTCCACCGCCGATTCGCACTGTTGTTGTTGCCTTGAGCGCTTCAAACGTAGCGCGGGCAAAGTTGATAGTCGTACGTGTTTGTCCTGACGATCGCGTCCATACGTCTTTTATACCTGCAAGCTGAAGCACTTTCCGCGCGGTGCCGCCTGATGTTATGCCAAGGCCTCGTGGCGCTGGTTTCAGCAAAACGGTCACGGAGCCCGCCTTGCCTCGGACGGTGTAAGGAACTGTGTGCGCTTCTCCGCAGCCACATTCCCACGAGCCACAGCCGCGATTTATCTTGATGAGATTCAGCTTAGCAGTTTCAATTGCTTTCCGTATGGCGGGTCCCGCTTGCAGATCCTTGGTTTCGGCGAAGCCTATGTATCCGTCGCGATTGCCGATTGCCACCGCGGCTCGAAACTTCACGCGCCGACCGGAATCCGTCATTCGCTGCACCATGTTTATATCTAAGACCTCGTCGGACAGCTCAGGCAAGAGGATATCAATGATTTCGGGTTCCTTTACCGGATGCCCAGTGGCTACAGCATCGTCGAACGTCGTTATTTTGCCCTCATAAACAAGGCGCCCTAATCTCGTCTTCGGTGTCCATCCCTCTATCATTTCAGCCATTGTGTGTCCCTGTATCCTCTGTTCGTTCCTGCGCAGCGTGCTCGATCATACGTTGCTTCACCGCGTCAATATGATTTGGAAGGTCTTTGGGATCTAAGCCATAACGCGTGAACCGCGTTGGGTTATCGGTCGCATACGCGACAATATGTTCTCCGTGCAGCCTAGCAGGCACAGGAAGCGGCTCTCGACTGTGTGGAATGTCGAGCCCCGCTTCAACGGCGCCCTGTAAGGCGGCGTAAGTTCGCGATCCTCGTGAATTTGCATTAAGTCCCAAATCGAGCACCCCTTTCGAATGGCCAGCGGCAAGCGCTCGACTTGCAAAAAGCAGCCCGGTCAGGTACGCAGCAGGTGTGTTCCCGGTAGCGCCCTTGTAGCCGAGCTTTTTTAGCTCCAGTGCGTTTGCAGATGTCAACGTCCGATCACCCGCAGTTCCGTGTTCGACAAGCTGCACGATCAAATTGCGTCCGGTTTTTCGCACGACCACGCGAGGCCATTCTGAAAGCATCAAACCTAACCGCTTATGATAGTTAGTCTTTCCGTCTCGCCTCCGTCGAAATGGAACCTGATATCGTGGACCGATCGCCATTATTTCTGCCTCCGCGTGGCCATGGCGATTTCAGCTTGAGTGCTAAGTACACTTACCGTTCGATACTCGCCACCTTTCGCCTTCCTATACATGCGACGATACGTGGTTCGATCGAGCGTGTTGTTGTCCCTCAAGACGCGCAGAGTCCTTCTCTGCGCTCGGATCCTGCGCATCCACAGCCTTTACGAGTCCCTTGCCCGGTTTTATGGCCCTTCTTGCGCTTAGCATCGTTCCCGCGTGCCCGTCCGCGGCTGATGCCCTGCGCTTGCTTATGTTTCACAGTACCGTCCTTTATAAGCCCGCGCACATCTTCACGGGTGATAGCGTTTGCGACGTCTGTTAGCTTCTCCGGATCGAGCCATATTCTGCTTTCCCCAACACCAAGCACCTCAGCAGCGAGTCGCTTTTGGTTCGATAGGCTCGTCACTGCTTCTCCTCCGTTGTTGCCGTCGTTCCATCGTCTTGGTCCGCGACCTGAGCTTTCCGTCCGGGATTGAGCACCTTTAAGCCCTTGGCAAACGCCCGCTCGAGAATGACTTGCTTCTTGCGGGCGCCGACCGTGCGGCCTATTCTGACGGCTTGCTGAGGCTTCGCCTCGTCCAAATCAGCTAGGGTGTTGACCAGCACTTCTTCGAATCCTGAGGGATGAAAACCCCTTATCGCGCTTGGTGCGCCGTATCCCACTTGTACAACCGGGCCCTTATCCGGAAACCCCCGCCGCATCTTGTTGAACAGTCCGCGTGGTTTTCTCCAGCTCGGGCTTAGTTTCTTTTTCTTCTCGTAGTCGTCGCGCTTGAACCAGGGCTTGTCGTGCCGCTTACGAACGAGGAGCAAATGCTTGTGTCTGCTGCTGAATTCCTTATGTTTGAATGAAATTGACTCTTGTGCGACTCGTTGTGCAAGGTCAGCATCGAGGCCTGCATTTGCAAGTTCGTCCGCTGTTACGCCCTTGAGATCGTCCACCGTTCGGTACCCTGCCTCCATCAGCGCTTCAATTTGAGTATCATTCATTTCATTCAAAGCCTTCATGTGCGTGCCTCTAGGCCCTTTTCAATGAGGTAGATGCCGTCTTGAAACACGCGTGGGTCACGCCCCTTGATCCGAGTCGCTTGCTCGATATTCGCAGCGGTTTGTCCTACGTGTTCCTTATCGATGCCTGTAACGGTTAGCTCGTCGCCCTGCATAGCAACAAGAGAGCCCCCCATAACTCTAGCGGTTCTGGGCTTTCGTTCACCCAGAAAGTTCTCGATCGATACGACGTTTCCTTCTACCTTGACTTGGATGGGAAAATGCGAGTATACCAGTTTCAACTTGTATTGAAATCCTTCGGTTACCCCTCTGACCATGTTGGTGATGTGAGAAGCGTAAGTGCCTACGATCGATTTCTGAGTCTTCTTGTCCACGGTGGTCCCGACATACACCTTATCTGGCTCGACGCGTATGTCGATGCTTGGGTACCACAGGTCGCGCTCGAGTGTTCCGCGTGGACCTTCTACTCTCACAATTCCGTTGTGAACTTCAACCCGGACGGCGTCGGCAATCGGAACCTCTTTTTCTATGACTTGGACCATAGGTTACCCCCTAATAGCAGTACGCTATTAGCTTCCCCCCGATACCGCGTTCTCGTGCTTCGACCTGCGTCAGTATCCCAGCAGACGTTGTTAGTATCAGGAAACCGAAGTTGCGCGCCGGCAAATACCGCTGTTCCCATCTCTCGAGATCAGTTGTGTGAACAGAACTTCGCGGTTTGATCGCGCCACATCGGTTGATATTACCGAGCAGCTCGATCTTGAATACGCCTGTTTTCCCATCTTCGACGAGCTCAAAATCACCGATGTAGTTCCCTTGCTGCATGACGCGAAGCACGTTACCGATTAGTTTTGATACGGGCTTGACGCAGCATTCTTTCTTGCCGACGCCTTCAGCGTTTTTGATCGCTGAAAGAGCGTTTGCGAGCGGATCCAGTAGAACCATGTTGCATCACCTCAGTTATACTTCTCAAACTGCATGTCGCTGGCGATCTCTCGGAAGCATTGTCGGCAGAGGTAGATCTCGTACTTTGTGACGAGTCCTTGCTTGCGTCCACAGCGCCTACATTCATGGGCCTCACGCCGTGTTTTTTCGACCATTATCCCAACACCACGTTATAATTGTTTTGAAGGAAGGAGATTGCCTGCTCACGCGTAACTCGATGTCTGATGGGAACACGTCGTTGCGCCGCACGACGACGAGCGACGCGATAGCCTGGCTTCTGAAGCGATACAATTACGTCCATGCCAAATATGCCTATCTGGGGGTCATAGGTCATTCCTGGGAAATCGGTGTGATCGACGATGCCGAATGACACGTTGCCAGTCTCATCAAACTGAAACTCGTGCACGAAATTCTGCCTAGTCTCGAGCGCGCTGTGAAGAAACGCGCTTGCTCGTTCTCTTCGCAAAGTCGTTTTGCATCCTATTGCCTGTCCCTTTCTTATCCCGAATACTGGTTGCGTCTTCTTTGCTGACGTTCGCACCGTGGCTTGCCCGGTAAGAGTTTTTACGATATTCTCGGCGTTGATCAGCTTTTGGCCCCCCTCACCGACACTTATATGAACGGTCACCTTGTCAAGCGTCGGCTTCGTCATAGGGTTATCAGTTTGCTTTTGTTCCGTACGGGCCTCAGCCACGATCAGTCACCACCGCTCCCAGTCGCAAAGACGTAGTCGTCTATGGTCTCAAATTGTTTGCCGTCTCGTTCAATTCTTACCATATTCGGACGCGAGCTCGCCATCTTCCTTAGTTCTACTATCGTGCCAGTCTCACCAGAGTGTTTTCCTCCCACAATCATGGCTTTGTTGCCAGCTTTGCGCTCATACCGATCAACAACGCGGTAATCTGGCAGTGAAAAGATAAGTGAGTCACCCGTGCTGTATTTTTCCTTGAGGAGTACATTCGTCCCATCGTGCAAGTTGTACTGAAGCTTGCCGCCTCTCACGACCGTAATGTTGTCAATACGGACCAGCTTGCGCTTCGCTTCCTCATCGTCTATCTGAGTTAGCTCGTACTTGCCGCGGGGGTTGGGGAGCATGCGGTAGTTTTTGCCTGCAGTCGCCAACACATCGAACAGGCCGACGTGAGCTTTGTGTTTCTTCATCACGCGCCCGTTCACCGTCACGCTTCCGTTATGCAAAATCCGCTTCGCCTCTTTTGCGTTGTCGGCGAGGTGCAATATGTCCCTCAGCACGACTAATATTGGAACGGCCTCTCTCGAGTGTGCGCCGGGAGAAGGAGCGACGACCCAGTGATTGGTCTTTTTTGCGATTGGCCAGCTCTTTGGTGCGGAGATTCTTTTTTGATGCACGCTATTCCTCCTCTAGTTTACTGGTCCTGAGTTTGTCTTTGAGCTCAAGCTTTGTAATCATCACGTTTGAAGGATGAACGGGTCGTGCCACCTCAGACCCATCGGCCTTGTGCACCGTCACGCCGTCAATTTCGATCGACTCCTCCTTGAGGTTGACCTTCGCCACCTTTCCTTCACGATCGCGGGAGTCCCCACGAAGCACCTTTACTGTGTCTCCTTTCCGTATTTGAACCCTTCGACGCTTATATTTATCCGCAAGCTTCTTTTCGAGAGGCGCGTGCAGATACTTCTGACGCACGTGGAGAGGAGCATCAATTCGTGCTTTCCGCTGTTTCCGCGGTTGCTTAGACGTAACTCTATTTACCAATCTGAACCCTCACACTATCATTTGAGCGACCGAAGCAATCTTGCCGAAGCGTTCTGCGACTTCGCGGGCAATTGGCCCCTTGATCTCAGTTCCCCGGGGCTCCCCGTTGTCATCGGTTATGACGGCTGCGTTATCTTCAAACTTCACTCTCGTCCCGTCAGGCCTTCTGAATTCCTTTTTCTGCCGCACGATCACAGCCTTGAGAATCTGTCGGCGCATGTCAGGCGCTCCTTTTTTGACCGATACTATGACCATCTCGCCTAATCCCGCCTTGGGTTGCCGCCTCTTAACCCCCCGATACCGTTTGACCGCGATAATCTCAAGGCTTCTTGCCCCCGTATTATCGACGCAGTCAATTTTCGAGCTCGTTGCGAGCGATCGAGGAATTTTCGCCTTAAGGCTCTTCATAGTACTTTAATCACCACGAACGACTTAGTCTTGGACAACGGCCGGCATTCTGCTAGGCTAACGCGGTCTCCCGTTTTTGCCGCGACGCAATCCGGATTATGAGCGTGTAGTTTCGACTTCCTCTTTTCGTACCTTTCGTACTTCGGAATGTATTTCAGGTACTCTCGCTGCACCACAACCGTTCGGGCAGTTTTGTCGCTCACCACCGTACCGTCGATCACCTGCCCCCGCACAGAAAGCGTCCCGTGAAAGGGACAGTTGCTGTCCTCGCACTCCTCTGTGGGCGCAGCTACGTCAAGGCCAATATTCGTTCGCATGTTGTCACCTGTTGTGCAATTTTCGAATACTCTTTGCAACGCGGTCTTCCGGGCGCCCCTGGACAAGATCTCCAACTACTCGTACTTTGTCGCCTTCTGGCAGCGTGAATTCAAATGTATTGCGGTGTTTGGCAGCCGTTTTTTCCTGTCCGCAGCATTCTAATTTGAAAATGTTTCTGCTTTCGTCAATGATACGCCCACTCAAGCCTACGGCGTCCTTGTTAGTGCTCTTCACCAGCGTCACACGCAAACCAATGAGCTCGTGATTCACGAAGTTCTGAGGAGTGATTCTCATCTAGCACCTATCGACCCGCTGCTCGCATGTTCTTTTGCTCGTTCATAATTGTCCGGATTCGAGCGATGGTCCGTCGGAGCTCCTTTGGTCTTCCCGGATTCTCTGGAGCGCCGCCTGCAGACACAAGCGCTCTCTCTCTTAAGAGCTCCGCGATCAAATCGTCAAGCTGCTTGCTTCGTTCATCCGGTTTCATCTTGCGTATCTCTTGGCTCCTCAGTATTGCCATTTGACGCCACCTCTTCGTCTGGTATTTGTTCGATCAGTCGTATATCGTCAGGAAGTTTGACTCCGGGAGGTACGATGAAGACTTTGACCCCGATGATCCCAAGCTTCCGTTTCGCGACTGCGTAGCCTTTCATGACCAGCTCTTCAGCAGGTTTTCCGCAGTGCTTTATGTATCCGGCGAGAAACTTCTCGGTTCGCGATCGCGGGCCGGTGATCTTTCCCGCTAGGATTACTTCGCATCCAAGCGCACCGGCGTCCATAACCCGTTGGAGCGTCGATTGGCCTGCCTTTCTGAAATACCAGCCCCGCTCAAGCGCGTTAGCTAAGCGGTGCGCCATTATTTGCGCGTTTAGCTCGGGAACTTCAATCTCCTGGACATCGAGCTGTGGGTTGTCGAGCTTGAAATTCGCATCGAGCTCTCTGGTGACTCGTCTGATCGTTTTGCCGCTCTTTCCGATGATCATTCCGGGTTTCTCTGCGTATAAGGTGATGTGCGTGCCGATAGGAGTGCGGTTGATCTCCATGCCACCATAGCCTGCCCGCTCTAGCTCCTTGTTGAAGTACTCGTTCATCTGAGATCTCTTCAAGCCCTCCTCTATGAATTTTTTCTCAATCCCCATTTTCAGACTCCTGGAGCACGATTTCGACCGTTACCGTGGCCGTGTTCTTTGCGGTGGCGCGTCCCATCGCGCGAGGCATCCTACCTTCAATGACCCGCCCCCTTCTCGCCAAACTGTGGACGATCTGCATTCGATCCGTATCGAGCCCTTTGTATTCGGCATTCGCTTCCGCGCTCTTTAAGACCGTAAGTATGTCCCGGGCCGCTTTCTGCGGAAATCGGCCTGCGTCCCATCCACTTAACCCCGCGCGATGTCCGACGCCTGAATTGTGGCGCTTGAACGGCACAGGCTTCTTGAGCTCAGTAATCCCTTCCAAATGGGATTTGGCTTCTGCGAGCGACTTTCCCCGCAGCTCCCTGCATATCTCCACGCAGTGTCGCGGCGATACGTGAAGCTCATGGCCTTGCGAACGGGCCGTTTTCTCGGTGTCAAACTCTGCTGAATACTTTGTGAATGCCATTAGATCACTTCAGTGGAACATATCTACTGGATCGTGTCGCTCCCACGCCCGGACCGCCGTGTGATACCCGTCGCCTTGTGAGCGCGTATTCCCCAAGGTAATGCCCTATCATTTCCGGCATAATCTCGAGGATGGCGAACGTCTTTCCATCGTGGACTCCGATCGAGGTGCCGACCATCTCAGGGAGAACGATCATGTCCCTCTGATGGGTGCGGATGGTTTTTCCCTCTCGTATCTTTTGCAAAAGCTTCTTTTGGTCTTCCGTGAGTTCTCTCTTGAGCTTTCTGCGTTGACGCGCAGGAAAGAGCTGAGCCAATTTATCGAGCTCCATGTCCTTGAGCTCCTCGAGGGAATGCCCCCTATACGAGAACTCTTCCTTTCGGCGTGGCGCTTCCACTTTTCTTCTCTTAGCCATACTTTCACCAGCTCTTTGTTTGACTATCGTTTACCCGTGCGGCGAGCTGCAATGCTGCCAACTTTCCGACCCGGCGGAGCATTGCGGCTGACCGTTTTTGGGCGGCCCGGATGCTGCCACCCGCCACCGCCGAATGGGTGGTCTACCACGTTCATGGCAACCCCGCGCACACGAGGATATTTTGCTGCTCTTGAACGCATCTTATGGAACTTCTTGCCTGCTTTGACAAAGGGCTTGTCAAGGCGCCCTCCACCTGCCACCATTCCTATCATTGCTCGACAATGCGGATGGAGCCATTTCATTTCGCCACTGGGCAGTTGCACGACAGTTTTTTGCACGTCGTGCGCGATCAGCATCCCATAGACGCCGGATGCCCGCGCGAAACACCCTCCGTCGCCAGGTTGGGATTCAATACTGCAGATCGGCACCCCTTCCGGGATTTCGGCAAGCGGCAGAATATTGCCAGCTTTGACCTCTGCTGACGCTCCGCACGCGATTTCATCGCCCACGCAAAGGCCCTCTGGCACTAATACCAAGCGCTCCGTTCCGTCCGCCAACTCAACTCGCGCTATCGGGGCGCTGCGGGCAGGGTCGTGCAGGATTTCGACTACGCGCGCTTTCACGGCCTCATCCTTGTCAGCTTTGATCAATTTCAAGGCCGCCTTATAGCGGTGAGACGGTGCCCGATAAGTCGGTGTTCCCTTGCCCCGATTTTGCGATATAATTCTCTTGCCCATGTCCCGACTCCGTTAGAAGATTCCAAGTTTTGATGCGATCTCTTCAGCAGAATCGTCGCTTGAAAGCGTAATAGTAGCTTTCTTGAACCCTTTGGGTGTAATGAGCGTCTTCACGTCGACGACCGTGACGTCATAGATTTCTTCCACCGCTTTTCTTATGTCGTCTTTTGTATCTTCGACGTCAGCGATGAAGGTGAGCTTGTTCTCTCTGTCAAGCTGAGCTGTCGCCTTCTCGGTTACATACGCGTGTTTCAACATGACTCTACCCTTTTCCTAAGGCATTTATCGCCGACTGGGTCCAAATTGTTAGTCTACCGGCGTGCGTACCCGGAGCTAGAAGCTCGATGTTTAACTGATCCACCGCTACGACATCAACTCCGGGCAAATTACGCGCGGCCAACACGGGCCTCGTGCAGATGATGAGGACGCTCTTTTTGTTCTTATAGCGTCGGCCCCGCCGCTTGCCTTTCCCGGCGCGCACGCGTTTGCCGCGTTTCGCTTTCTCTACGTCTTGCCAGACGTTCAGCGCGGCCAGTACTTCTGCTATTTCACTGGTCGTGGCCAACTCTTCGAAGGCGTCATCAAGTATGAGCGGAAGGGTTCCTTCAAACCGATGACCTCGCGCTTTGACTAGATCAGGTTTTGCCGTGGCTGCGATTGCAGATCGCATCGCTTTCTGCCTTTCCTTCCTGTTTATCTTCTCGAAAAATACCCTCTTTGAGTTTGGCGGATGTGCTTTTCTTCCGCCTACGGCTTGCGGCACCCTCGCGACCCTGCTGGAGTTCTTCAATCGCGGGACTTGCGCAACTCCGCGCCCCGAACCCCACGATTCCGCCGAGGTCTTAAGGCCCGCCGTGGGCTGCGGTCCATACGCCTGCCTCCTGTTTGCCTGCGAAACGACGACTGCCTTTTTTATAAGATCTGGGCGGTAGAGTTCGTCGAAAAGCTCCGGCAGATCGATTTTCTTCTTGGCCTTTCCCTTCAGACTCATTAGTCGCCCCTTCATCTCATCTCACTCCTTGCTTCGATCGAACGCTAACGTAGCTCAGATCAGGAACTGTTGGTGCGGTTTTGTGCGGCCTCGTGGCCGATCTCATTCTAATGAGCCTTTTTGCAGGTCCTGGAATCGATCCGTGGAGAAGAACGTAAGCGCCTCGAACGAGCCCATATTTGACGAATCCGCCCGCAGGAGTCACTAAAGCTCCGTCCGGCCCGATTTTAAGAATTCGCTTATTGTACTCAGTTCTTTGTTGATAGCCCATCTGACCGAGTTGGGGGACTGTCCACCTAACACGCGCTGGGTTCCACGGACCAAGATTCCCGATGTGGCGCCCCTTGCCACCCCTGAACGCTTTTCGATCCTGGATGGTGACGCCCCACCTCTTGACTGGCCCCTGAACCCCTTTGCCCTTTGTCACTGCGATTACGTCGACTAGCATACCTTCTTTGAAGACGTCTACAGCGTCAATTTCTTTCCCTAGGATATCGTCCGCGTATGTATACGCAGCGCTTACATCGCCCCCCCCAACAGGCACTTCCATCAGTTCAGGCACCTTCTTTGGAATGCCACTCACCGCCGCTGGCGAGGTGTAAACCAGCACGCGGATCTCGTCTGCACCGTCGAAACTCCCCTCACGGGGTGCTGCCTCCTTGGGAAGCGGCCTGCGCTTTGCAACTTCGCCTCCGATATTTCCGGCCCAAGCTTCGAGCACAATACGCTTTCCATAGGGCGTCTTACGATAGGTCCGTACTGCCGCTACTTTCATTGCGGGAGTTTCGACGACAGTGGCAGGCACGCTTATCTCTAAGCCTTCAGTTGGGCTATTAGGGGAATCATCGACTAAGATCACGTGCGTCATCCCAGCTTTGTAGCCCGCGAATCCCAGTATTCGCGGCTCATCTTGCTCTGGCCAGGAGCGGATTCTCGGCACTTCGCTCTTTGCCCTCTTTCGGGGGCTATAGGCGAGCGATCCGCGTCTCGGACGATGTCTTTTTGTCATTGGTTTACCTCATGTTGATTCGTGCAGCGCGATATTGAACACGCTCAACGTGGCCACGATAGCTTCTTCTGTGCGCACCGTCTCTGTCCCTTGCTGCGGAATCGTATTGACGACAAAGTCTGACGCATCCCCCAGCGACAGCCCCGCTTCCTGGAATAACGCTTCTACTCCGCGGTTGGGAGCCCCAAATACGAAAGTCATCGATTCTGCGCCTCTCCTTGCTATTTCATTGTGTATAGCGGGACTTATTGCCTGTCCGTGCCTCGAGGTGGCTATGACCAACCCCTCCAACGCGTCTGCGATGCTATCGACCACCCGGACCGAATACCCCCAATACTGCGGCGGCTTCTCAATCAGTTCGACTTCAAGCGGATCTCGCGAAAAGATCTTAACTGTCACGCGCTCCCCTTTGCGCAACGTGGCTGTTCGCAAAAGGGCCGGGCAATCCAAACCGATTTCAACCCAAGCGCAGTCAGTTCCGACGTCTATCACAATTCCTTCTCGAATGTCATCACGCGGCCGCGCGTGATGAGGGGTTTTCAACGGGGGAACCACCCCGACGGATCTCAACTCATTTGAGCGCGGGAAAAGCAGCTTTCGAAGGTACTGCGGCGCCTCCATGTACTGCAATATCGACGCGATGAATCGGCTGTCATCGTACGCAGCGTCACGGTAAATCGTAACGCGTTGCACCCTGAATATTGCCGCCGCCCGAGCGACTTGTCCGACTTTGTATGTCTTTATTTTCTGATCGGCGGTTTCGATGGTCAAGGACGAGGGGATTGCGAGCTGTATCTTGGGGTGCATCTTTGCACATTCTGCGTGATAACGCCTGACCCGTGTAGTTTTTAAAAGTGCAACAAAGCTACTTAAAGGTTTCTGACGCTGCTGCGGCTCGCGTCACGCGATTCCGATACTCCTAAATAAGGTAAAACCTATATAAACGGCCAAGAATGGACGACGCCAGCGGCGCAGCCCAAAAGCTCCACGCTGCAACTTTTTCAGTTTTTGTCAATGTGCTCCTGCTCTCCATGAAAATTATCGTGGGGGTTGCAAGTGGGAGTCTAGGAATGCTGGCTGAAGCGGCCCATTCGCTGCTCGACCTTCTTGCCTCGGGCTTTGCTTACACGGGCATCAGAAGCGCAAATAGGCCACTCGATGAAGAACATCCCTATGGGCACGAGAAGTTCGAAAACTTTTCAAGCCTCGTACAGACCGCACTTCTTGGCGTTACAAGCATATGGATCTTCTATGAGGCGGGCCTGCGACTTCTCACAGGATTTGCTATCCAGATAGACAATACACTTTATTACGCCATCGCCATTATGGTTTTTGCCATTATCGCAGATTTCAGCGTTTCAAGGTATCTGTTTCAAAACGCCCGAAAATACGGAAGTTCGGCCTTAGAGGCCGACGCTTATCACTTCTCAACGGACATCTATAGCTCGGCAGCTGTGCTTCTCGGCTTGGTGGCAGCCAAGTTTGGTTATGCCGTCGTCGACCCTTTGGCCGCGATCTTCGTCGCGATCATAATGCTTACGACTTCTATCCGGCTCGGGCGAAAAACGACTCGGGTCCTCGTCGACGCCGCCCCACCGAAGGAAATAACGTCAAAAATCAGAGACGTTATAACGGATAACCGCGACATAACTGCCTTCCATAGTCTCCGGGCCCGGCAAGCCGGCAGCAGCATATTCGTGGATGTAAGCATCCATGTCCGGCCGAACCTTAGTCTTGAAGACGCTCACAACATCGCCAACGAACTGGAAAAAGACATAAAAACGCGCGTGTCAAACGTTAAGGAGGCCATTATTCACATTGAACCGGAGACGTCCACGTGAAAAAGACATGATCGAAGTAGTAACGCCATCGAGACTTCATATCACCCTTATTGATTTGAACGGCTCCCTTGGACGCATTGATGGTAGCGTCGGACTGGCTCTCGACTTTCCATCCGTGAAAATCAACGCGCGAGAAGATGCTCAGCTATCCGTCTCGGGAAACACAACATTCAAAGACCGAATCAAGAGAGCAGCGTCAGCGATCATGACGCAGCACGACGTCGGCGGCGTAGCGATCGAGGTCGTTGACGAATATCCGGCTCACGTTGGACTAGGCTCGGGAACCCAAGTCGCGCTAGCAGTCGGAACGGCGATAAGCGAACTCTACGACCTGCGCTTGACGCCAAAGGCTATCGCACGATTGACAGGGAGGGGGGGCACCTCAGGCATCGGCGTCGCGGCGTTCGAGCGAGGTGGCTTCATCATTGATGGGGGGCACAGAGGCAAGACGGCGTTCTTGCCATCGTCGGCTTCTGGAGAATATGCCCCAGCGCCAATGATCGTCAGTCACGATTTTCCGGATTGGACGATCGTTCTTGCCATACCAAATCTACGTGGCGCGAGCGACAAACGCGAGATCTCTATATTTAAACAAAACTGCCCACTGCCGCTCACCGAGATCCAAGAGCTGTGTCACGTTATTTTAATGGAAATGCTTCCGGCAGTCGTGGAACAAGACATCGAAAGTTTCGGCCGATCGATCGATCGAGTTCAGATGCTAGGTTTCAAGCGCCGAGAACTTGAACTGCAGCCATTTTGTGCGCACCTCGTTCGATTCATGCGAGAGAACGGGGCGTTCGGTGCAGGAATGAGCTCATTTGGCCCCGCCGTATATGGGATAGCCGACGGAAAGCGGCTGCAAACGGCAGTTCAGCGTTACTTGGACGCGACTATCGGAGGCGAAGTTCACGCGGTAAAAGCGCAAAACAGCGGTGCGCACGTCCGCGAGATCTCGTTTGGCCAACAGGCTCCGGATTCCTGAATGCTAGGGGGGCAAAAGATTCAAATGAAAGACCTGAACGTTCCTGTGTCGAAGTGGCAGCGACTGTTACTGACGACAGACGGCTCAGTTACGACTCTGCTCGAAGTACTAACCGGGAAACCTGTCGTCGTGAAGACGTTGCTTCAGCAGGTCGTCAGAGCGGACACCGAGAGAGCAGCGGCGTTGGACGTAGAGGAGGGCGACAACATAAACTATCGCGTCGTTGTTCTCAAAAACGACGACGATGACCGACCACTGATCTACGCTGAGTCCTACACGCCTATCGCACGCGTGCAAAAAGAGTTCAGACACGACCTAATGAAAGCTGACGTACCGATAGGGCGAATCTTGACGCAGCGAAGAATTGAATCACGGCGGGAAATCAGAAGAGTTGGTGTCATTTCGAACGATGAGCTTAGCGACTTGTTTGGCGTTCCCCATGACGTGCCGCTGCTGTCGCGGACGTACGATATCATTAGTCACGGGATGGTGCTAATACGGATCACTGAGACGTTCCCTTCAACGAGTTTTGCGCAAACAGCTGCGGAGGATCTGTGATCGTCGGCCGCCGAGAGCGCGATCGAAACTGAAGATATCAATCTGGAGCCACTTACAGGAGTGCTTAACGTCAATACCGTCGGAGCTCCCAAGTCACCGCACTTGCCTCTTCAGTACCACGGCGATTACTGCCGCAAACAGCAACCCGAATATCGCTGTAACAGATTCGAATCCCGGCACAACTGCTGGAGCGCGCTGACCGGCAGTGGGCGCTGTCGCATTCGTTGATATGGTTGAAGCCGTGGACGCCGCAGCAGACGAGGATACAGTTGGCGTCGGAGTCGATTGAACCGCGCCATAGTTCTCGACAGGTTTTACAAGAGGATACTTATCTCCCCCAAACGGGGTGTCTCCGATTCCGTTCCGGTCTGCATCGGATCCGACATAATTTGAGTAGTAGTTACCGACGAATCCGCTAAAAACATTGCCGCTGTAGGTATAGTTGAGCTTCCTTGTGGAGTTTATGTTGTTCCCCTCTTGCGTGTAGAAATTGCTTTTCTCGGCCAAGAAGTTATTGAAATAAAACGTGTTAGCTTGTGAATCACCGATCAGCACACCGTTTTCAGTGTTTGCCTTGAGGGTGTTGCGCGAGAAATTGTTATTGTCAGCCCCATCGCGAAGACGCACCCCAAATTGCGCGTTCGAACTGAGCGTGTTGTTTGAAAATGCGTTATTCTTTGAGTTGAATAGAGATACCCCGAAGTTGTCGTTGTTGCTCAATTCACAGTTCGTGACGTTGTTGGCGTTCGAGTTAAACATGTAAATACCGTCGCTTAGCGATGCATTCCCGCCGCCGCCTTTTTCATATGAAGCGGTATTACCGGACAGTTTGTTTCCCGATGACCCATCCAAGTAGACCCCAAAACCGTTGCTATTCAGGTTGTTGTTGCCTACCAGATTGCCCGTGGCGCCAGCTAAGTAGACGCCAAAAACGTTGCCATTCACCACACACTTGGTAAGTGCGCAGTTCGACGTGTGCCCAAACGTGACCCCCATTTTCCCTGCGGTTATGGTGAACCCCTGGATAGCAATGTCGCTACCGCTGAGCAGCAAAACGTCTTTGCTAGTGTCAGCAGCCTTGACTACCGTAGCTGAGGCTCCATTCGTGGAGACAACGGTGATGGGCTTATCAACTACGATGTTTTCGACATAAGTTCCAGGCCCAACGAGTATGGTGTCGCCTGGCTGTGCAGATTTAACGGCTTCCGAGATTGTCCGATACTGTCCCCCCGCACCTACTCGAATCTCAGCGGCGGTTGCCCGAGGGATCGCTGTCGATGCGTACGCGGCCAAAATGATGCACACAGCAACCAACTGTATCACTTGTTTCGCTTTCATATTTGCGGGCGAGAACCAAAATTCAGCGATTTCGGCGAGTTGAAGGACGTGCGGCGCTTAACAAACTCTTGTTTTTGCAGCTGACTCAATATATAATAGTATCTAAATCGCATAAATCGCACGACTGTGCTCAAAACGTTCAGCGTCGCAACAGCGAGCCGTCCGGCTTATACAGAATGGGAGTTGCCGAGAAACAGAGTCTGAACTGCCTTCGTCAGTCAGAGAATATCGTTACGTCACGGTAATCTGCTGGGTGAATACAGAAGGCTGATACGTGCCGTCACCCGAAAAGCTCACCGCGAGCGTGTGTTGGCCTGCCGCTAAACTGTTTGTTTGAGCGCTGGTAAGACTGAAGGCCACGGTTTCAGTGCCACCGCTTACCAGTGTCACTTGTCCAATTGCTTTGTTGTCGATCTTAACGGGGACCGGAACAGAAAGCAGTTGAGCCGATCCTGTTGGCACTACCTCGAACCCCCAGCTTACCGGAGAGTTCCGCGTAATAGTAGGGTTTGAGTTGAAGGATTGGGTGCCCTCAATCGAGGTGGCAATTTTCGCTGACGGTTGAGGTGATGCCGTCGGAGTTGGCGATACGCTAGCGCTGGTTGACGGCGTGACGCTTGGGACCGTTTTGACCGCTGACGAACTCGCCGTTGTCGTAGTTGATGCAGTCGTTGAGGAGGTCGAAGTATTTGTGCTCGCGACTTGTGGGCTAGTTTGAGTTGGCGAAGTACATCCAGCCACCAAGATAGTGGAGATCACTGTCGCGACCACTAACAAGGAGAGACGACTTTTCCTCACTTGTTGCTTAAATAACCCAATAATACGCGGCCCGTATATAACAATGACGATAATCCTCGTTAACTGTCTCTTTACAGATTTGTGCAGCGTCCCGACTAATGCACCTTGACGGTGGCGACGTCAGATACGCTGACGGACGTCCGGGCGTACCCCCCACTTTAGGGATTTTCCCAGAGGGCGCCGTCGTCGCCGCGGACAAAGACGTCGATCACACCACTAGCCGGTGACGTCGCAGCGGGTGATGAGGTCAGTTTCCCGCCGAGGTTTTGCCAGCCGGACCACGTGCCGGTATACCATTTATGGTACAGGGCGCCGTTCGTACCTTGTACAAAGACGTCGAGACGGCCTGCGCCCCATGAGGAGGCCGCTGGTCCTGTGCCGGCAGCAATCTGCCCGCCGATCTTGGACCAGGCCCACGTTGTCCCTCCATTCGTGGTAGTCTTCTCATAGAGGGCGCCGTTGGTGCCGCGGACAAAGACGTCGATCACACCACTAGCCGGTGACGTCGCAGCGGGTGACGACGTCAGTTTCCCGCCGAGGTTTTGCCAGCTGGACCACCCTGACGCTGATTGGTAATGCTCGTGCCAGAGCGCGTGGTCAGTGCCCTGCACAAAGACGTCGAGGCTGTTTGCATTCTGCGCGCACACGGCAGGTCCGGTGGCTGAAGCAAGTTGCCCACCGATCTTTGACCATCCCCACCCGCTGGCTGAGCTAGTCGGTGGGTAATAAGTTTGTAGGTTTGCGACGACCTTGTCAAATCCTAATGCCTTGTACTGGCTTAGCCCCGCGGGATTGTCACCACACCAGACATGGAAGCTGGTAAAGCCGATTCCATTAGCATAAGACCAGTTCAGCATTGAAAGATATGATGGCGTGCTGCTGCCGCTAAGTGAGTTGGCAAGTATCTGGTTATCGCCGCCTTTATTAGCCCACACGCCAGCGAGGATGCCGTTCTGGATGCGAAACGCAGCGGCCTGCTTTGATCCATTTTGGATGTGAGGCCACTCCGCTGTGTAGTAGCTCTCCCAGCTGTTCGCGACCGTAAATGGGTCTTTATATACGTTTTTCCACAAGCCGCACTGGTCACAGTTGAAGTTCACATAGCCCTTGAAGTAGTTCTTCATGTAAGCGAGATCGCCGGTCCTGCCGCCTTCCGAGGCGACGTATTGCCAGCCGGCGTTTTTGAGTGATTGGAAATAGCTGGCAAAATGGCTTATCGGCGTGCTCTGAAGCTGTCCGCCGTCCCAGATGTGCATTTCGATATCAATAATTGGCAGCATATTGAGCGATTTGATCGTGTTGAGCTGAGTCTGATACGTTTGACTGTTGGGAACAACCATAACAACAGCGGTGAATCCTTGTTGTTTAAAATAG
>JACWML010000078.1 GCA_015661395.1 Methanomicrobia archaeon
TGCCCCGTAAATCTTCGGCCTAGGAACTTCTGATTCAATAGAGAGTTCAGTCGCGGTCGCAGGGCCTAGCGCCACGAGGGCCGTGTATGCCTTTGCCTCGTAGGAGGTAAGCCCCAGTTTTTGCAGGGTGCCGATCGTTTTCGTATCAAGTAACATGAGCGCGGTTTTATCTGTGCATCCTAATAAAAGTTACCAATTACCGTAAAATAGTTACAAAATCTTCATAAGCTGCTATAGTAACCATGGATTAGGGATTATAGAAATGGTGAACGCAGTCGAAACACGGGATCTCGTGAAGCGATATGAGGACGTCGAGGCGATCAAAGGCATAACGCTCGACATCGAGGAGGGGGAGTTCTTCGGATTCCTCGGCCCGAACGGTGCGGGAAAGAGCACGACGATCAAGGTTCTCACGACGCTGCTGCGGAAGACCTCCGGTTCGGTGACCATTGAAGGCTTCGACATTGACAAAGACGCTCGTGAGATACGCAAAGTGATCGGCGTCCAAAGCCAAGAGACTATTCTGGATGGAGACCTGACCGGTCGGGAGAACCTCACCCTTCAGGGGCATCTCCAAAGGTTGCACGGTAGCGCCCTCAAAAAACGTGTGGACGAACTGCTCACACTCGTTGAGCTCTCGGACGTCGCTGACAAGAGGGCGGCACACTACTCCGGAGGGATGAAAAAGCGGCTCGATCTCGCATCTACACTAGTCCACAAACCACGCGTGCTCTTTCTCGACGAGCCGACCACGGGGCTCGATCCGCAATCGCGCATCGCTATGTGGGAGTACCTCGAAACGCTCAACAGAGACGAGGGTGTTACGATTTTTTTGACAACCCAGCAGATGGAAGAAGCCGATATGCTCTGTCAGCGGCTCGCAATACTCGATCACGGAGAGATCGTGGTGAGCGGCTCACCCGTTGAGCTGAAGCACCAACTCGGCGGTGATACAATCACGATGTCATTCGCCAACGGAGACGGTCGCGTAAAAGACAGGTCAAAGCGGATTGTCAGCGGCGTTCAAGGCGTTACAAAAGTCCTCGATATCGAAACGGGACTGGCGGCATATGCTAAGAACGCGAGCGCTCTCGTTCCCGATATCGTACGACTGTTTGACGAGAATGAGATTCGCTTGACGTCAATCAACGTCGCATCTGCCTCGCTGGATGACGTCTTTCTGCAGCACACGGGAAGACGGATACGATCAGAAGAGCTGTCGAAAGTAGATACGTGGAAAAACCACGTGTGAGGCGATAGAAGATGGATTATGACTTTCTCTTTGACGTGTGGCACCTCTTCGTCAGGGCCTTGAAAAAGACCATACGGACTCCTATCGTCATCATCAGCGCGCTCGCCCTACCAGTGCTGTTTCTGGTTCTCTTCACGCAAATTTTTACCCAGGCTGGCGTTGTTGTTATGAACCCGTTGATGGATTCAGGGGGCGCAGGAGAAGCCGTGGTTGACGATATCAATTCAGGATTTCTTTCAAAGATGCTTGTAACGCCTGCGAACAGGACAGCCATTCTGCTCGGACGGTTACTGCACGATATGGTCATGGTGCTTCTCCCGGTTGGTATAACGCTGGTGCTCGCGTACGCTCTTGGTGCAACCGTCATAACAGGGGCCCCGGGAGTTCTGCTGATTCTTTTCACTGCCGCATTCTTTGGGTTGGCTATGTCAGGGCTGACGATGGCAATCGGAGTGAGAACAAAGAGTTCGCAAGCAGTCGCAGGGTTAGATCTTGTGATTGCATTCCCTCTTATGTTTGTGAGCACAGCGCTCGTGCCATACGAGTTCCTTCCGCGCTGGGCGCAGGCCTTTTCGAATGTCAACCCGTTTAGTTACGTCGTCAACGCGGTCAGGGTATTGATGTCCACAGGATTTGTTTGGAGCACCATTCTGGCCGCGTATGCAGTTATAGCAGTGTTCGCTGCAGTGACTGTAGGAGCGACGTTATATCAGTTCAGAAGTGTGGAGAAGTAGGCGATTGCAACACCACTTTACCAGGCCGAAGTTCAAGACGTTGCCCGCAGTTGCTTACAGCGCTCAAGAAGGTCGGCCAAGAAAAGCAACTCTTATACCAAATGTGGGCAGAGATGCACGAGTGTAGGCCCAACGCCTATCGTGTAGATCCGCGATCTCATTAACACGGGTGTCGTTGCTCAGCCGATCTATACTCGATGAGTACGGGGAAGTCTCTATGAAAATTATTTTTGACGACGATCAATTCTCTTTTCAGTTGCTCAGGGTCCTTGGAGACTCAGTGAACGGTGACGCTGATATCGGCGAATGCCTGTCCACGGCGAATCGGATAAAGGAGGGAGATTTCGAGAGCTGGCACGACGAATGGGTGAAAACTGCAAGGCGTATTCACGCAGTCGCTGATGCGAACCTCTCCGCCGGTCACCGAGTGAGTGCGCGTGAGGCGTACCACCGGGCATCGAACTACTATCGCGCCGCAGAGTTCTACCTCCACGGTGATCCGACCGATCCGCGCATCAAGGAGCTCTCGGGCGCGAGCGCGGCGTGCTTTCGTCAGGTCGCCCAACTCCAGGTGCCCCCCATCGAGATGATGGAAGTGCCATACGACGGCACGACGCTCCCGGCGCACTTTTACCGCGTAAACGAATCGCAGGCACCCCGACCGGCGCTTATCCTCCACTCGGCATTCGATGGCACTATTGAAGAGCTCCACGGAACGGCGATGGCCGCAGCGAGACGAGGCATCAACTGTCTCACGTTCGAAGGACCAGGGCAGGGCAGGGTCATCCGTGAACAGGGACTGCCCTTCAGGCCCGACTGGGAGCACGTCGTAACGCCGGTGGTGGACCACGTGGAGACGCTGCCGGGCGTCGACCCGACCAAGATCGCGCTCATGGGGCTCAGTTTCGGCGGGTACCTCGCACCACGCGCGGCGGCGTTCGAACACCGGCTGGCCGCGTGCATAGCTAATGGTGGTGTGTTTGATTATTTGGCACCCCAGGTCCCGCCGGGGATGTCGAGGCAGGAACTCCTTGGGTCTATTCGCCAGGACGCAGCTGTCGCCGACAAGGAGATATGGAAAATGGCAGAGACAAACACTGTGGTCCGGTGGGGCATTCAAAACGGCATGTTCACCTTCAAGGCCGCGACCCCCAGTGAATACTTGCTAAAAGCATCTGAATTTGAGCTCACCGGTGTGGCAGAACAGATCACGTGCCCAACACTGGTCGTTGACTCCGAGGCCGAGCATTCCTTCCCGGGCGAGGCGAAGAGGCTCTATGACGCGCTCACGTGTCCGAAGGAATTTATGCTCTTCACGGCTGAAGAAGGCGCAGAAGAGCACTGCCAGATTGGCGCAGCCATGATATCGCAGGAGCGCATCTTTGGATGGCTCGAGGAAGTGTTGGATGGACGTACGAGAGCGTAAGCGCGAGCGCCCGCACATTTTCAGTATGTCTATTTTAGCCGCATGCGGTAAGCGGATTGCCGGTTTGTCTACTGATTTTCTCGCACCACCCTGTCGTCACCGTATTAGCCTCCGATTCTTGGCCATTGCACCGAAAACGTAAGAACGCGATGCTGCGGCTTAAGTATTGTCGTTTTAGAACACACTTCTAAGTGGTTTACGAATCAGGTAAAGAGGCGCAGGCGACTTTCAAAATTTGGGTGCCATCTAATTACCTCTTTTTTCGATTTCAAGCATGTGCGTGCTCCTTTTACCCGCTACACCACGGCCAAGCTCTTCTCCGAAGTCGGCAAGCAGACGGAGATGTTAGCTATATGAGCAGCGAAACACTATTATTCATAGCAGAGCTGTTCAACAATTCACACCACGAAAGGAGTAAACATTATGAATGAAGATAGCAAGAGCCCGGTAACGGGCAGTGCTCACAAACACACGGCCGGCAGAGGCACATCGAACCGGGACTGGTGGCCGAACCAGTTGAACCTCAGGATCCTCCACCAGAACTCTTCCTTGTCCAATCCCATGGGCGAGGCGTTCAACTACGCTGAGGAATTCAAGAAGCTCGACCTCGAGGCCCTGAAGAAGGAACTCTACGCGCTGATGACGGACTCACAGGACTGGTGGCCAGCCGACTACGGTCACTACGGCGGGCTCTTCATCCGGATGGCGTGGCACAGCGCGGGCACCTACCGCATCGGCGACGGCCGCGGGGGTGCAGGGTCCGGCACCCAACGCTTTGCGCCCCTCAACAGCTGGCCGGACAATGCGAACCTCGACAAGGCGCGCCGTTTGCTTTGGTCGATCAAGCAGAAGTACGGCAAGAAAATCTCTTGGGCCGACCTGATGATCCTCGCCGGCAACTGCGCTCTGGAGTCAATGGGCTTCAAAACCTTCGGCTTCGGCGGCGGGCGCGAAGACGTCTGGGAGCCTAAAGAAGACATCTACTGGGGGACCGAGAGCGAATGGCTTGGCGACAAACGCTACTCTGGTGACCGAGAACTCGAGAATCCCCTCGCCGCCGTGCAGATGGGCCTGATTTACGTGAACCCGGAAGGACCGAACGGCAAGCCGGATCCGATCGCGCAGGGCCGCGACGTCCGCGAAACCTTCGCGCGTATGGCGATGAACGACGAAGAGACCGTCGCACTCGTCGCGGGCGGGCACACTTTCGGCAAATGCCACGGTGCCGGCGATGCCGCCCTTGTCGGTCCCGAGCCGGAAGGCGCCAGCATCGAAGAGCAGGGCCTTGGCTGGATCAGCAGCTTCGGCAGCGGCAAGGGGGATGACACGATCACCAGCGGCCTGGAAGGTGCCTGGACGCGGAACCCGATCCAGTGGGACATGGGCTATTTCGACATGCTGTTCGGCTACGAGTGGGAACTGACAAAGAGCCCCGCCGGCGCCTGGCAGTGGAGGCCAAAGGATGTGGCTGACAAGGACCTCGCACCATCCGCCCACAATCCGTCGAAACGGGTCCCGACCATGATGTCCACCGCGGACATAGCGATGCGGATGGACCCAATCTACGAGCCGATCGCGCGGCGCTTCCACGAGAACCCGGAAGAGTTCGCGGATGCCTTCGCCCGCGCGTGGTTCAAGCTGACGCACCGCGATATGGGTCCCCGCTCGCGCTATCTCGGCGCGGAGGTCCCGGCGGAAGAGCTGATCTGGCAGGATCCCGTCCCCGCAGTCGATCACGACCTGATCGACGCGGCCGACATCGCGGAGCTCAAGGCAAAAATCCTTGCCTCGGGGCTGTCGATCCCGGAACTCGTCTCGACCGCCTGGGCGGCGGCCTCGACCTTCCGCGGCTCCGACAAACGCGGCGGGGCGAACGGGGCCCGCATCCGTCTCGCGCCGCAAAAGGATTGGGAAGTCAACCAGCCGACCCAACTGAAGACTGTGCTGCAGACCCTTGAGGAAATCCAAAAGGA
>JACWML010000027.1 GCA_015661395.1 Methanomicrobia archaeon
CGCTTGTGTATCACCTCCGTCTGCGGGTACTCGAACTGATCGGCGAAGTTCTTGTGGATGTTCTCGACGATGAGTTGCGTTGCCTGCGGCTCCATCCAGGTCGTTACAAAGCTCGCGAGATTGAGGGAGGGGTTGCCATCCAAGTTCATTTCATCGTGTACGAGCTGATACGCGCAATCAGGCCGCATGCCAGTTTCAGAGAGTTCGTACTTTGGCACCGGCAATGTGCAATAGCGTGAGGTGTACGCGGGCCCGACGACTTTCTCAGGCTCTTCGAGTTTTTCGAGATCTACTTTGTGGGAGAGCATAACATAAAGAGAGCAGCGGTCGGTAAATACTTGTCGGACTCCATAAAAGACGTGGTTTGCCGCTATATCGTCAAAGAAAGCCCCTCTATAAGTTGTGCCTTTTGCCGCCCCCGTCGCTCTGCGGCACTTGCAAGAACCGCCGTCCACGTGTAAGGTGGGAAATTTTGCGTTCACCACACGCGAAGGGATCGTGTGCAGACATCGCGTGCTTCATCCCCATCAGCATATATAGTACACACCATAAATGCGAGATTATGGAAAAAAAGCGCGTCGTCATTGCCGGGCTGGTGATCGCGCTGCTGTCCTTCACAGTCGTTGTAGCCGGGTGCACGTCGAGCACGAGCAACAACAGCACCTCAACTGCGACAACGCGAACGAGCGAGAGCGTGCCAATGACAAAGACATCAAACAGTACAAATGTGACGCCTGGAGAATCGATAACCGCGACGCAAGGGCAAAATTTTACGATAACGCTCCGGACAAATCCTTCGACGGGATATAGCTGGCAGCCTCAGTTTGACCGCACAGCGCTGTCACTAGTAGACAGCGTGTTTATCAGTGACCCTAACCCGCACAATCTAGTCGGCGTGCCGGGATCGCAGAATTTTACGTTTCAAGGCCTCGCGAAAGGAACGACCACAATCACGTTCAACAATGTCAGTCCGTCGCAAATCGTGACTGACCAAGTGACTTACACGGTGACTGTTACATAATCCCACGGCGATGGCCCGCAGGCCGCACGTTAGCGCTGCCACACCCGAAGTGATTTAGACAGCGCTGTAGTTTCGGCAACGGATGCCCCAAGCAGTATCGCGAGAAAGATCTGATCATCGACGGCGCCCTGACGCTTTGCTCCTTCAATGTGCGTACTGAGACAATGTTCGGATCCGAGAGCAGCCGCAGCTCCGATCGCGATGAGCTCTTTAGCAAGCCCAGTTAGTGCCTTGTCGGTCGCCAGCTGCTCATTTTTATAGAAAAAGGTTTTGAGTGCTGCCGGGTTGTGCCGGAGCTCTTCATAGATTCGGGGAACAAAGCCACAGTAACTCGCCACTCGTTCCAATATCGTGCGCACTTCCGCATCATCTTCTTCGTGCATCTCAACACCTCTTCAGCTGTCCACAACACCTACTTCGGATCCGATTGTCAGTAATTCTAGAACCTTGCATGCATCATGAGAGCATCATTATAAGGATAACGCATTCAGGTATCGGTGCCCATAAAGCGCCGAATGCGTTCAACTGGGGTGTGTCATCTTAAACACACAATAGATTGTTGTAAATCACTTTTTTGTGCCGGGCGCTTCTTTGTTCTCCAGCGGCCCTGCACCGTGTTTAGCGCGGCACTCGCGCGTTTGGTGCACGGTTCTCGATCAAAGGGTGTAAGTACTAGCGTTACAAAGGCTTTCAAAAACTTCAAGGAGAACAAAATGCCAAGAGTAGTACATTTCGAGCTGCCTGCCGATGATCCAAAGCGGGCGAAAGCGTTTTACGAGAAGGTGTTTGGCTGGACCATCACAAAGTGGGAAGGGCCCATGGATTACTGGCTAGTTGCCACAGGACCCGATGGCGAACCGGGAATCAACGGTGCGATAACACCGCGCATGATGCCTGAGCAGGTGACGACGAACACCATCAGCGTCGTGTCTGTCGATGACTTCACGAAAAAGATCGTGGACGCAGGCGGAAACGTTATGATGCCAAAGCGGGCGGTTCCGGGCCAGGGGTATCTCGCCTACTGCACGGACACAGAAGGGAACGTTTTTGGCGTAATGGAGTTAGACCCGTCCGCGAAGTAACACGGGCTGATTGCGGACCAGCTGAACGACTTGCCTCTGCTAGCTCCGTATATCTTCAAGGCCTGCCGTGATGAACCACGCCAAGCCCGATCTCTGCTTGTTGTAACGCAGTGAACGTATCAAACGACGCGTGACCAATTTTCTGTCTTACCACGATACTTGAATCGCTTCCTCAAGCGGCATCGCAGGTGCGACGTGAGCCACGCCGAGGCTGCTGAACGGTCCTGTAACCTTTAGCAGCGCTGCCTCATCGGGTGCGTCGAAGATTGCAACGGAAATATGCCTGCCGATGAGCACGTACCGGCCTATCAGCTTCACGGCTTCCGGGTACTTGAACTGTTTCCACATTTCACGGACCCGCTCGGTATGCTCGGGGTCGAATTTGAACCACAAAATAAACAACATTCTCTCTACCTCCTGGCGCTTAGCTTAGTTCAGTGGCGCATTAGGGCTTAAGCTTGGATCAAAACTAGACTTAACGTCTTGTTTCGTACCAGGCCACATCCTAACGCACAACTGGGAATGCAAGCTCGAACGATAGTTCTTTCACTATTTTTTTGAGCTGACGCTTTATCAGCACGCTTGCTGTCAAGTGCGACGTGCCGTTAAGCACAGAAAATGGCTCACGAGTTGTAAACCAATTATGTGTGGCAAGCCGCCAGGTGGCAGCATTGAGTTGCGAGCATTTGAACCTGCTCGGCTGGTTTGATATGTGAGCTCGTGCGCCGGATCAATAAGATCGTGCAAAGTCCTCTTGACGGCTTTTTGCTCGCGAACGTTGGTTACCCGAATCCTACGCTCTCCGTAAACACAGTGGCAACTGCCGTTCCTTTGGATTTGAGCTCAGCAGATGTGCGCGTGCTCGTCGCGCTTAAACGGGGTTAATGGTATACGTAGGGTTTAGTATTATTCAGAGAGTAGTGATTGGTATGGATCTCAAAGAGTTGCGCGAGGAGTACTACGATGAGTGGGTCGGAAATGACCTCGAATTTAAAGGCTTGGATGGCTATTTGTATCACGGCTTTCTGTCTGACTGGCTCGAGGACGGGTCCCTCGTCTTCAACAGTCTTACCACCATCAGTCTTGGTGACAACGGGGTGCAGCAGGAACTAAATTCGTGGGGTGAGTCGTTCTGGCTCGTCATCAACAGTGCCTCTATAGCCTATATAATCTCAACAAAGTCCATAGAGAGCAAGCGAAGCAAGTCTGTAGGCCGCGAGTAATTATCCCTGTGAGCTTTGTCGACAATCGAAAATCAGTCCAGACCTGTTGAGTTGGCCTTCTTGCTACGGCTAGTTACGTGAGATCTTTCAAGCGCACAACTTCTTGTAGCGGCCGTCTGGGGCTTCGGTACTGATTTAGCGGATGTTGGCGATCGCGGTACCCCAATGCGACGCCCATTAGTATCGACACGTCTTCCGGAATTTCCAGTTCTGCACGAATGAGGTCAGGGTAGGAAATCAGAAGCGCCGCGGCAGCTGAATCAACGCCGTATTGCTGTGCCGCGAGCATGATACTCTGCGCAAGCAGTCCCATATCAAATATCGACCACGCCGTGAGTGTGCGGTCCATGCAGAGGTACACCACCGTCGGCGCTCCAAAGAACTGGTGGGCGCGCTCAAACATGGCATGCCGCGCCGCCGCGTGGTTGCGTTCTATGCCCAGGGATTCAAAGCGTGCGGCCTTGAGTTCGTCCATGCGCTTTTGTAGGGTGGGGGGCCATTGCTGCGGTGCCGGTAGATCGGGGCTGCCCGGCACCCCTTTGCTGAAGCGCTCTTCATAAGCGTGACGAAGCCGGTCCAGCGCGTCCCCGCCAGCAACAAAGAGTTCCCATGGCTGGGTATTGCCCGATGAGGGAGCACGCGTCGCGGCATCCAGAATCTTAAGAATCGTTCCCTTGTGCACAGGATCTGGCGTAAACGCACGGACCGTAAAACGAGAGTTTAGAGCATCTATGACATTCATAAAACCTTACCTGCCTTTTTATTATGCCCCGAAGACGCTGGAAATGCATCAACGCGTCCAGAGGTTACTCAATGACGGTCGGGCGGCCTATGTGATGGCGTATCAGTGCGGCAACAACGCGAGGGTCTGACGTTTCGATCGGTTCGAGCGGGTGCGGGTCACCTACGCTCTCAAAGCGGACGACTTTGCCGCTTAGCGAGGCCAGGACGACTCGCCGTGAGTCAGCTGCAAATTTCTCGTACTCTGGCGTGATCGTGCGTGGCGATTTAGCGGCCTCTTCCACCGCCGATAATACGGCTTCGAGCGTTTTATGCTGCTCGCCGAGTTCGGTAAGTTGCTCCTGGAGCTCGGCGCGTGCCTGCGTTTTATCCGGATCGATTTTTATTTGATATAACGAGCACTCTCTTCTGAGCATCCCCATTTCAGCGTCGTTCGTGATCAGCGTGTCAAGACACTGAATCGCGCTTCGAATCAGCTGTTCTTTCTTCTCAACCACATGAAATGCATCGGTCAGTCGGAGGGCCAAATACTCCGTTTCAAAGTGCAAAGACTCGGTGATAAAAACAGTTGGAACTGGCACTAGTTTCGATTCTAGATCCGGTGGCCGAGTGCGTTTTCTCGCCATCTCACGTCTCCGCTTTTTTTTCGCTGCTGATTCGTTAGTCACTCACAAATAGCGCTCTCGCAAAAAGTCATCATGACCAGATTTAGTGTGCATTGGTAAAGAACCTTCCTTTATATCCTGCGAGCTAAGCTGATCCGAAACGTGTGCATCACTAGGTGCAGGGAGCCAGCGACGCCGACGGATATTTGCTGTCCTGGCGTGAAAATATGAAATGGTAGCACATCGCTGGTGACGATCCGGGCATTACGTGGACCCAGTGAGGGCTTACAAGAAATGACACTCCCGGCTTCACAATAACAGCGTTTCTTCTGGCAGGCCTTAGTGCTAAACGAGGAATACAGTTTTCAACTCGCTGCGCTGTTCGATAGTATAGGCAAGGAAAGTGGCCGACTGAGGTGAACAATGGACGTTACTAAAGCTATACGGTCAAGAAGAAGTATCCGCAAATACACCGAGGAGCCCGTCTCTGGTGATGATATAGAGGCGTTGCTCACGGCTGCAATGCATGCGCCATCTGCGGTGAACGAACAGCCGTGGCATTTCGTGATCATTCAAGACCGAAAGACCCTCGAAGCTATCTCACGGCTTAGTCCCACGGCTCCGATGGTCAAATATGCGCCGCTGGCAATTGCGGTCTGTGCAGATAAGAATCGGGAGAAGTTTCCCGGCTTGTGGGCCCTGGACTGCTCAGCCGCCGCCGAAAACATACTGCTTGAAGCGACCGAACGAAGATTAGGGGCTGTATGGACCGCAGTTTACCCCTTTGAAGAGCGAGTCAAAGGTATTAAAGAGCTGCTCAATCTGCCCGCGAACGTTATTCCGCTGTGTATAATCCCTGTAGGACGCCCAGCGGAGACTCCGGCTCCGGTTGATCGATTCAATCCTTCGTGTATCCATCACGAGACGTGGTAATACCGTCGCGTGGCAGGTCTCCCTAGGGATCAACGTTCTTAGACCACACGAACAAAAACGCTTGGGGCAAAGCAGCGCATTCAACCGCTACCGACCACAGCGCTGTTAAGGTAAGCTGCGCTCGCTTCAGCGAGGACTGTAAAACAGGTATCGGCTTGTGTCAGGGTGCAGGTGGCAGCACGCCTCAGAGCGAGGGCGCCATTCAAGCAGCCACAGAATCGCGCGGTGCACCTGAGGGTCGACTAAACGAGATGATCGCCGCAAACACCGTAACTACAGCGGCTACAAGAAACGCCTCGTGCATGCCGAGCTCGAAGGCCGCCAAAACTTGAGGCGTACCGCCGAGTCCGCCCCCGTACAAAAAGACGTCGAACATGACGACCTCAGGAATATGGCTGAGGATAAGCGGGAAAGCAATAGCGATGGAGAGCATCTGGCCGGTGTTCATCAGCATAGTGCGTATGCCGGATGCGCTCCCGCGCTCGCTCGGCTTAACCGCACTCATGATCGCGTTCATGTTCGGTGACGCGAATAGGCCTGAGCCACCGCCCATGAGCGCCATGTACACGGCGAGGACCGAATACGGCGTCGTACTCACCACCGTGGCTAGCCCGAGCAACGCTCCGGCGGACACGAGCAATCCGGCCGTTGCGAGGTAGCGCGCACCGTACCGGTCGGAGAGGTGCCCTGAAATCGGTCCGACGACCAAAAAGGCAAGACCGAAAGGGGCCAAGAGAATGCCTGCCATCAGAGGGCCGTAGCCGTATGGTCCTTGCAGGAAGAATATAAGCACGAAGAGCACTGCGCCTCTGGCAAGTCCGTTAAGCCCGTTAGCAGCCGAGGCGAAGGCAAAGCTTCGATTCTCGAACAGGTGCAGGTTGAGCATCGGTTCTGGATCGCGTCGCTCGGCAACAACAAACAGCGCGAGACTCACCGCGGCCACGACAAAGAGCACGTACACGACCCACATGGCGATTACGGGAAAGGCATAAAGTGACACGCCGAGAAGGAGTGCCCCCAGTCCCAGGGTGAAGGTCAGGCTTCCGGCCCAGTCAAAGTGCTGTCCTGTAGGAAGCGTCACTGGCTCTCTGAGCTGGAGTATTCCCCATATCGTGCCGACAATACCAATTGGGACGTTTATGAGAAACACCAATCGCCACGAAATAGCCGTGAGCACTCCTCCGACGACCGGGCCGAGGAGGAACCCCGCGGAAAACGCGATCCCATTCACGCCTAAGCCCAAGCCGACATTTCCCCGGCGGAATGCATCGGTCACGATCGCCGCACTGTTGGTGATGAGGAGCGCGCCGCCCACGGCCTGCACCATGCGGTAGACCACTAGATCCAAGCCGTGATACTGCGGCTGTGCCAGTGCGCAGAGCAGCGACCCGACGGTGAAGACGACAAAGCCTAGGTTGTAGAGGTTCTTGCGCCCCAGCATGTCGGCCAGCCGGCCGACGACCGGGACCACCGCTGCAAGGATAAGCATGTACCCCAGCAGCACCCACATGACCGTTATGAAGCTTGCCTGTAGAGTGGCCATGATAGTGGGGAGCGCGATGAGCACGGCCGAACCATCAATCGCAGCCATCAGCGCGCCTATCGTGGTCACTGAGAGAGCAATCCATTCGTAGCTGATACCCGTATTTCCCGACGTCTTCGTGTCCATTTCTTGGCGATTGTTCACTTTTTAGCTATATATGCGTGCTGCCAGGAGCTGCGGGGGCGCACGTCGTGAAGCGTGCGAGTTGACAATTAGAAGCGTTTTTTGGACAAGCGGAGTTAAGCATTTGGCCTGCCTCTGGGCTTGTCATACTTGCCGTCAGGTAGCTTTGGTCCATTTTTAGACGAGTCAGTCGCGACGGTAACTTAGAAAGGTGCGGGATACGCTCCGCACTTCGAGCTGTGAGTCAGGAAAAAAAGGAGGATACCAATTAATACCTGTACGGCGAGGATCAATCACTTTCGCACTGCTCGTCCGTCATTCATAACAAGGCGGACGTTCATTCCGCCAGATGGAAGAGAGTGTGACTATGAAGAATAAAGCGCAGCTCTATGCGAGAAGGCGAGAGATGTATCGTCTTCATATTCAAAAATTGAACATGACGGAGATTCTTGATAAGCTCTCCGCCAAGTACAGCATATCCAAACAGGCGCTGTGGCACGACTGGCAAAAGCGCACCCAGTGGGTTTACGACGTCTTCGATCTCGAGCCAGCTCGAGCTTCGTGACATACAGAGTCAGCACTGGCATCCGCTTGAAACCAACGCCTCAACTTCTGTGTTACTCGGACGTGTTTTGCAGAGTCATTGAGTCGCGAGGGGGGAATTACGGATTCGCCGCCTTAATGAGGCAACGCTTTGCCGCGGCTCACTTACAATAGATATCTAAAAAATTGTCTGGCTCTATGGGGCATGTGGGGCGAGAAAAACTCTTGTCAGCGGCGCGTTTAAAGTTCAGGTACCTTTGTTCTAGAAACGCTAGAGCAGATTTTAACTTGCTCAATCGTTGGCAGTTGGTGTTTTCTCCTCCACATCACCCATAGAGGGTAAACCAATACAAGGTGTTACTAAGCTTTATATTTTTGCATATAACTACTGCGCCTCATAGCCAAAAAATAGCAGAAAAAGTGCAATGAAGAACCAAAAAAGACATTTTCAGCGGAGCTTCTTTTTATACTTATCAAAACCGCAAAAACCTGCTAGAGCTGCTTGATCGGTTTGGCTAAATTCGAGACGTTCTTGTATTCAATCCAAACGCGTCATCTGAGCGTCGTGCGTGGCTAACTAACATCTCCAGCTCGAGCGCGTCGTAGATCAAAGCTCTAATGCTCGGAAAAGTTATTTAAGGATTTGAATGGAACATTTCTGCGGTGGTTTATCAATGGATGAATCAATGGATGAAAAAGAACGAATCGGCGTCGTCCCGGACGCGTCGTTGTATCACGACAAGGATACCTACACGATCGAAATAGAGCTGCCCGGCGTACATAAAAAGGACATAGAACTTGAAGCCTCTGAGAATGGCTTTTGTCTTGTCGCACCGAGAGAAGACATTGAGTACGTAGGATGCTGGATACTCGCCCATGCCATTGAGCCTGAAAAGGCGAACGCTACATTCTCCAATGGACTTCTAAAGGTCACCGTACCTCTAGTAGAAAGTTTCGAAGGAGTGAAGGTAGCGATAAAGTAGTCTTAGAGCGACCGGCCCGCGAAAGGGCCCGTTATCTTTTTTTCAGCTCTGCACCAAGCGCTAGAGCACGGGTGGGTGAACTTCTCTCGTTTCTAGTGTCCACGCGTGCACGTGTTTTGCGCGGTTTCTGCACCGTACGCTTCGGCGCCTTGAGCCAAACATATTCCCTCTCGATTACCTATTCGCAGGGCAGAAGCCGTCTTGCTGCGCGTTTGTTGCAGATTCAAAGCTGATGGTCTCGCGACATTCTTCGCCGTGTGAAGACTTGCCTAAACGCTGGCATCTCTCTTAGTGTGTTTCTCAAGTTGCTTCAATATCCGGAGGTATTTGCGCTCCAAATCTTTGTTCTCTGTCTTTAATTTGTCGTTCTCCTTCTTCAGGCGTTGAACTTCGGCGCGCACGCGGTTAAACTCTTCCGAATGCTTCAGCTGTAACCTTTCGTTCGCAGCTTTCAAGCGCTCGTTTTCGACCGCAAGCATAGATTCCTTGAGCATACGCGGTCATAAGCCATAATAGCATAAATAGCGCGCGCTGTAAAAAAGCGTAACACGTTCGTTTAGCTGCGATGCAGCCTCAAGCCCCCTACGCGTGTTGCCTGGGGAGTATGCCCTACGTAGTATCTGTGAGCTAACACTTGCAAACGCAGCGTAAGGCGTGTGCGCCGTCGTCGGACGTGAGACGTGGGGCGCAGTTTCGCGTATGTTCCAACCCCAAAAGCTACGCGAGTCCCACGATGTGTGGCGCTGCTTCAGCCACCCGTGGACCTGCGAATATCGAAGTCAGATAATCCCAGGGAGTCCCCCTCCTCGAGTTAAAACCTCGCATCCGCTCTCGGTGATTCGAACGACATCCTCTCTTCGATATCCTCCGATGCCGGGAACGGCGAGCACGGCGTGGCCGATGCTCACAGTCATGTTAGGCTTAAGGACGATCTCACCGTGCTGCGGATAGTGGCTCGGGTGGGGGTACTCCTCGGCCTCGAGGCCGACGCCGTGGATGTAGCCGGGAACGACGTACTTGCCGAACTCGGTCTTGGTAATGGACTCCGCCATGAACTGGGTGACTTGCTTGACTTTCCAGCCCGGCTTGACCGCGTCAATGACCCCTTGTTGCGCCTCATCGTAGGCTGCCGCAAGCTTGATGAACTCCGTGCCGACCGCTTGTGCTGCTATGCCACCAGCTGATTGGCTGCACACGAAGGTACGAGCCATGTCGCACGCATACAGATCTGCGACGGGGTGTAGATCTACGATGACGGGATCTCCGCCGCTGATAACCCGGCGTGAGACAAATCCGTGCAAGCCGAGCGAGCGCTCGCCTGAGTTAACGAAGGTAAGAAACCCCAAACGCTCTGAACCTGCCTTTCGCATGGCGTATTCGGCCTCTGCGGCAACGTCGTTCTCGGTTGCGCCGGCGATGAGCGCATCCGCCGCAGCCATCATCCCGAGCTCTGCGACGTGAGCGGTCTTTTTCATACGGGCGATTTCATCGGCTGACTTCACCATGCGTAGCTCGCTCATGATATCGTCGTTCTCGACCATGGTGATGTCGGGATTGAGCTTTCTGAAACGAAATACTTCGAATCCGGGAGCGGTGTGCGTATCGAACCCGACGGTAGCTTTGCGAAGGTCGTGGGCCTTCATCGCGGTAAAGAAGTGCTGCATAAGCTCGTTGGCACTGGTCCAGCCGCGGACGTCGTTCACCCACGTGCTCGCACGAACCTGTTCCACCTCGGGCTGGAAAACGATAATGGTAGGGTCAGCGTCTCGATAGAACAACATTCGAGCCTGCCGCCGATAATCTCCTGTGATGTAGTAGTAGTTCTCAGCCCCTGCAATGAGCATCGCATCGACGCCCTTTGCTCTCATAAGCTCTTGAATCTGTTTTTTTCGTTTGCCATAGACAGCCATTTTTTCCTCCGAACGTAGGTGAAAAACTCAGCAAGCAGGCAAAATAACCCTCACCTGCGAACCACGTACATACTGCTTTCTACGGACTTTTCAAAGGTACGCATATGCTCGGGGCGCGTGATGAGGTATAACCGATCGTTTCGTTCTTCGATGAACCTCCGCTCTTTGAGCTCAGAAATGCCAGCATCAATCAGGGTTTGCGGTGTAGCTGCGTCATCCAAGCTACAGGCAGCACACGCTTGATGTATCTCAGCGGAGGTGAACCCTTCACGTTTTTCCGGTTCCTCCTCTCCCTCTTCGATGAGCATTGCGTACAAGACGCTTTGAGCCCCTGAGCTTAGGTCCCGCACTTTGTCCATCAATTCCTGACTTTCGGGGGCTTCATCGCCCGTGTAATTACCTTCTTCGTTTTCTTGTGTCATTCTCAACTCCCGTGTGACTCATTCCGAAGTCCGCGAGGCACGAATCATCGTGAGTAGCATCTTGAACCGCTTTGCAGCCTGAAGCGCGTGCGGGACGTTTGCGGGCATCACGACCATGGTCCCTTCACGTGCGTGGACGGCGTTCCCCCCAATCGTGATCTCTGCTTCGCCGTCGACGATCTGCACGACTGCATCATATGGTGCGGTGTGTTCGCTCAAGCCTTGCCCCACATCGAAAGAAAACAACGTAATCGTGCCCGCTTTCGTATCGATCAGGGTCTTGCTAACTACAGAATCGGTCGAGTAATCGATCAGTGCCTTCACATCGAGTGCTTTCCCTCTGTACGTTTCTATCTCGCTCACTTCCGTTCCTCCACTATTCTGACTACGTGAGTCGCACTTAGGTAGGCGCTGCGCCACGAAAACGTTTCGGACGCGCACCGGTCATGCTCCGATTCGGGTTCAACGTGCGCGTGCTCACGACAGTCCTTTACGCCAACATCTTCGGTTTAGCGGCGTCCGGAGTGCGAACCAGCTTAATATCGTGCGAGTCGACGAGGACCTTCAGAATGTCGTCGTTTGCCCAGCCGGGGACAATCGGACCGAGTAGATGCTGTTCAAGTCGAAGCGCAAGCTCCACAGGATCGTAACCGCCTTCTGTCGATCCAGCCACCACAAGCGTCAGCGCTAGGTCGTTGACTTGCGCGCCAAAAGGGTTGGCACAATGCCTGCTCTCTCGAAAAAAGGTCCGTTCGCAAGCGCAACTGTTTTATCCTTACGTCCTCTCTTTTTGGCTAATCTAGTAAAAAGTGGTTCCGCGCCAAGAAAAACTCAATTTAAGAGCGTGTTACATTACCTGAAAAACATGGCTTTGCACGACGTCAAACTAAATCGCATTGACCTCATTTTCTTGGCGGCAGGCAGCGTAATCTTTCTGCTTTTTGTTCTTGACCTAACTGGCACCCGAATTCTGTTCAACGGCGATGCGAGTTCTGCGAGTTTCTTGCTTAGCACGCTCACCCAAAGCCTTGCCGCGCTGTTTGCTATCACCTTCTCTGTCTTGATCATCGCAATTGAGTTTTCTGCATCGAAGTATACGCCGAAAGTGTTGCACTTCCTCCTCGCATCTATCTTCAAAGATTTTCAAATCTTAGGCATCATCGTGTTTTTTTTCGCGGCGATGTTTGTCAACTTCCTCACACTTGCCCACGTAAGCGGGGTCACGGTCCCCAACAATATTAGAGTGTTCGCATCACTCAGTGTAGCTCTCACGGCGTGTAGCTTCTTGTTGATCTTAAATCTATTCCGCCGCATTCCGCGGTTCTTTAATCCTGAAGACGTTATTGGAGACGTTAAGGCCGCGGCTCTAAGGGAGAACGGGCCGCGCGAAAACACGAACCTCATTAAGATCCTGGGGGATATCATTAGGAAAGAGACCCTGCAGGGGAATGTTGACGTCGCAAGCGACGCTTTGACAGCGCTGGAAGATGTGTCAGTCTATAATTTCAAAAATCGCAGAGAGGGGTTGAACGAAGAGGTGCTGGAACAGCTGTTCGATATTGCCCGGACGGCGATCAGGATCGACGATACGAGCACAGAGATCGAGGTCGTTGACTCCATTCGAGCCGTGTGTGTAGCTACCATCGAAGAAGATAGTAAATATCTTGGGGGTTTCAGATACCTGAGAGAGGTCGGCATCCTCGCTCTCGATCGCTCGAGAGGGATCGTCCATTCCCAGCTGTTGTTGTCAGTGTCTCACCTTTTCACCGATTTGGTATCATACGCAAAGGAGAAGGAACGGAACGCGCAGGCTCTGTTCTCGATTATGCAATTCTTCATCTTAGGTAGTTTCTACAACGCAAATCACGAGTCTGTGGCGAACCACATAATTGAGGATATGACGTCTGTTTGTACTCAGCGAGAAGTCGAAGTCGCTTTCAACGGAGTAATGGAAAAGAAAGAGACGGTGCGATCGTATTTCGGAGGAAAAGATCCTGAAGATGCTATCAGAGATTTCTACGATGCTTTGATGGCATACTGAACCTCGCGAACGGTTACAACTGCGCGTCAGGAATATGGCGCTTGTCTGAGCACTTGATGTCGTACAGTTCTGCCTTTGCTTTACCAATCGGGCACTCTGGCGAGTGCTTATCGGGGCCGCAGTGGAGGCAGGCATTATCCAAAGCTTTGAGAGCGTCATCTACTTGGTCAAAGGAAATCTCTTTTCCGCTATATTTCCATTTAGTCAAACGATCACCTTTCTATCTAGGCTGGCTTATTATATGATGTCTTGAATATTAAAAGCTCGCCCGATTATCACGGCGCTGATTTGCGAACGCTGTATTGACCACAAATCGAAGGTTGTGAGGAAGAAAACCGGTAGTCTGGCAGCGAACTAGCAGAGCGCTGTGCGCGAAGGAAATAAGAGGGCAAATTCCATCATGCTGGAAGCCCTCAACTTAGCTAAGAGATTTAGCACACTGCAAGCGGTCGATGACCTCAATCTCCGGGCTGCACAGCATAGGTGTTCGGTCTCCTCGCCCAAACGGCGCAGGCAAGAGCATGTCCATGACTAGGCTGATACGCACGACGCGGTCAACAAGCGGTGAAATACCGTTCGGGCAACTGCTCAAGTCAGCGAACGAGGCCTGCTCGCGATTTGTCCGCAAGATATCGTCGTCTGGTCCGATCTGACGTGCCAACAGAATCTCGCGCTGATGAGGAACCTGTACGACCATATACGAAATTCCAAAGGCAATCCTGAAAACCGCATCGAAGATCATTTGCGTCGCCTGGCGCTCGCGAGGGGGGTGGTGATACGCTGTTCCCTCGCGCACTCACTTTAGTCCCACGGCCTCATCGAAGCGCAACGATGAAGAACGAAGAGGGGCAATGTTAGCGACGTGCGGAGCATGACTGAGCAATTGTCCGATCATACAACGGATGCCTACGCATTACAGGTGCAAGGCCTGACAAAGCGATATGGTGACCTGGTCGCCGTTGACGATCTCTCTTTGCAGATCAAGAAGGAAGAGATATTCGGATTTTTAGGACCCAACGGAGCCGGAAAGACCACCGCCATCAACATGATGGTGGGACTCCTGAGCCCGACAGGCGGTGCGGTACTCATCAACGGACAAGACCGGGCGCGAGTGCCGAAAAGGAGTGTAGGCGTCTGTCCGCAAGAGCTTGTGTTGTGGGAGGAGCTGACGTGCGTAGAGAATCTCACCCTCATAGGCGACATGTACGACCTTCCACGGGTGGTCACGAATGAACGCGTGCGCTCATTGCTCGCTGATCTCGCGCTTTCTGAAAAGGCGAAGGCGCGCGTGTCGCAGCTATCTGGAGGCATGAAGCGCCGACTCAACGTCGCCCTCGCCGTTGTACACGATCCTGACATCGTGGTGCTGGACGAACCCTCTTCTGGCCTAGACCCGCAGTCCCGCTTGTTGCTGTGGGACTTCATCCGCTCGCTCAAAGGCAAGGGAAAAACTACCATCCTCACGACCCACGCCATGGAAGAGGCCGATGCGTTGAGTGACCGCGTTGCCATTATCGACCACGGCAAGCTCCTTCAACTCGACACTCCTCAGAACCTGAAAAGGACCATCGGTTCCGGTGATATCATAGAAATCCAACTCGCCGAACCCGAACGGAACGAGACCGTGATAGCTGGCCTCAAATCCGTCAAAGGCATCCAAGAAATCAAAGACGTGGGCGGAAAAATAAACGTACGAGCATTGAATGCGGTTAGCTTACTCCCGGAGATACTCGAACGTGTCGACGCGATGCACGCCCGCGTCTCAGACATTGCGATTCGGGAAAATACGCTCGAGGACGTCTTCATCTATCTTACCGGACGGGGGTTGCGGGAGTGACCGTCAAGTTCCTATCATTGGCGGTAAAAGGGCTCAAGCAAGCACTTCGAGATCGCCGCTCCCTTTTCTTCCTTCTGCTATTCCCGGTCGTATTCATGATCATTTTTGCCTTCGCTTTCGGCAGTCCGAGCTCGCTTGGCACCGGGACGACGCCTCACAAGATTGCGGTGATCAATCTCGACCGAGGGGCAACAGCGTCCATCAACAATACCGACCTGCACATCAACGCTGGCGCGAATTTCACCGCGCTCCTCGAAAATGTCACGTACGAGGGAACCAATACGCACATGTTCACTCTCACTAACGCCAGCGCAGATCAGGCCCAGACTTTGCTTAAGAGTCGCGGCCTTGATGCGGCGATTACCATCCCGGAAAATTTTTCACAGGCGGTCGTTTCATTAAGCAATGCCTCCGCGCGGACTGAAGCGACTTCAGACATCGGCCTGCAGGTGATCAACGCAAGCAGCGCTCAAGCTGCCGCGCTGAGCGCCCAGCTGCCAACAAATGCGACGCTCCCCAGACCGAGCAACGTCACGGCACAAGTCACCGTCGAAGGTGATACAGGCAGTGCCGCATTTGGCGCCGCGCAAGGCCTAATCTTCAACGTTCTTCAACAATACGAGAGCCAGATACAGGCCACAGCCAGTCGGCAGGTTGATGCGACGCTGGGGCAAAATCAGAGCCAGCTGAACGGCAACTACATTTCAGCGGCCGTCGAGCCCCTGACCGGCGCGCGCTCATTCACGTATTTCGACTATCAGGCGCCGGGATTGATTGTGTTCGCCCTACTCCTGCAAGTGAGCAGCGTTGCACAAGACCTTGCTAGAGAAACGGACAGCGGAACGCTGACAAGGCTCAAACTCTCCAACATGCGGTCATTCGACCTGCTTTTCGGCACGCTGCTGACGTGGATCATCATCGCCGTGGTGCAAATCTTGCTGCTTTTCGGTGTCGCCGTAGCGCTTGGTTTTCAGTGGTCGGGCGGTGCGAATTCCATCGAGCTTGCCGTGTTTATTGGTATCATAGGCGGGATAGCCTCGATTTCGCTCGGCTTACTGCTCGCGGCGTTTGCCCGAAACGAGCGGCAGGCGGCACAATTAGGGGTCCTTATTGCTGTGCCGGTATCATTCCTCACGGGGGCGTTCTTTCCGCTCCCCAGTGAACCCCTCGGAACCGCTTTTGGAACGACATTCCAGGTCTACGATCTGCTCCCCTGGACACAGGTCGCAGACGCGATTCGTCAAGTTCTTGTCTTCGGGAGTAGCTTCAGCGACGTGGCGATCTACGTAGGATTTGCGATCGTTCTCACCGCGATCCTCTTTATCGTCGGTGTGATCTCATATTCGCGGGTGCGATTGCGGGCGGAATAAAGCTATCGCAGCTCGCAGAATAGCATAAGGGATTTCACAAGCGGACGTGAAATTTGCGCACTCAGGCAGGCGGCGGCACGGAATAGCGCGCGGACAAAGGGCGTAAATCTGACCGGTAAAGCCCCGGAGGGGCGAGCGGAACTCGTGCGGTGCTATTTGGATCGATCCGAAGGGTAACGGAGAAATGAGCGGCTGTGGTTGCTCGCGCGCGCGTCTAAGGGCACAAAGGTAACTGAAAGGCTATTTCGATTCTTTCTCCAAGCAGCGCAAATGGCAAAGTATTTCGTATGAAGCAGGCCAGAATTGATAGGGGATACTGATGGCAAAAATAGAAGCAAAAATGGCTGACGAAATGCGAGCAGCGTGTATATTCCACACAGGCGCGGTTACTGCGATAGGAGACGACATGGGGCGGCTACTCGGTGAAGTCATCGAATGGGTGATGAAGGGGGGCTTGCAGATGGCAGGGCCTCCATTCGCGGTCTATTATAGCAGCCCGGAAGATATGGCGCGAGGCGAAATGCAATTTGACGTGGGAATCCCCTTCACCGGAGAGGCCCAAGGCGAGGGTAAAATACAGATCAAAACCTTCCCTGAGCACGAAGTCCTGTCAGCGATTCATAAAGGACCGTATAACCAAATAGCGCCCGTTTATGCGGCGTTGATGGAACACGCTGCGCAAAACGACTACGAGGTCACTGGAGCGCCGATGGAGCTATACTTGACAAACCCAATGGAAGTTGCAGAAAGCGACTTACTGACTGAGGTACGGTTTCCCGTCGCAAAGCGGAGGCGTTGACAGGCCCCTTTAGAACGCGACTGTTGATTTGGCGATTTTTGCCGGATCCGCGCAGCAGCGCTGAACTCGTCAGCTTGCGGCCAGCACACCAGTGCTTCAGGGCCTCGAGCTGTCCCTCTTTCTTGACTATCTAAGTTTATTGCTCGAGGCACCCAGTAACTCACGCGTGGAGGCGCCAGAAGCGGATTTTTCACGTGACCACGGTGCGAACGAAGAAAAAAAGCATGTGAGATTGGTGAACGCGTAATAGAAATCACGCTAACGCCGCATCACATTAGCACAAAGTCAAAATCGGCGATCTTCTCGTGCACGTCAGCGAGTGCTTCACAGAGGTCGTTTCTTTGCCTTCGCAACTTGTAGCGTGTCAACGGGTTGAGGCGGCTTGTTGATGCCAACTTTCGTTGCACTAGTTCAAGCGTGTCGAGCAAGCCGTCATACTCGGCGTACAGGGCTGTCAGCTGCGTTGTCGGGGTTATCGCCACCAGCGGTGTGTTTGTGTCGGTCGACATTTGCCACGTGCTGGGGTACATAATGTTGCCATTTTTGTCCGTCTTGATGAGGTAGGCGTCATGGTTACCATGGCTCGTCCATGAGTTACCATACCCGCAGATAACATACCCGCCGTCAGCGGTCTGCCTGACACAGTAGTCGCCGTCATCTCCGGCCCTCCCGTACGTCCGCCCCCACTGCGCGCTGCCCGTCGCGTCGACCTTAAGGAGGAAGACCTCAGTGCCGTGGCGCGTGGAAAGCGAGGATGTAGAGCCCACGGCGATGTACCCGCCATCGGACGTCTGCTGCACTGAGTAGCCGTACTCGTCTCCAGGACCGCCATAATATGCGCCCCACGTCTTCTGTGAAGCGTTCGTCTGACCGGTGGCATTGACCTTCTTGAGGTAGAGCTGGCTGCCCCTGCCTTGGGAAGTCCTCGATCCCACGAGGATGTACCCGCCGTCGTTGGTCTGCTGGATCTCGCTAACCCCCCCGTACGACTTGCTCCACTGCACGGCGGGCGCTGCGCCGACCAGTACGGGCGATCGTCCCGACACCTGCGCCGCGGCGCTGCTCGCCTTCCCGGCCGCGGTCAGCGCCATCTCGTGGTGCACCGGCTGGACGTTCGCATCCGTCCTCACCGGGTGGGTCTGCTGCAGCACGTTGCCCTGCTCATCGGTGACCGTAAAGGTCACCTCGTCAGCGTTCTTCTTCGGTGCCGCGCTAACCACTGCCGTCGATCCAATCACGATAACAGCGAAGATGAGTGCAATTAGCGTTGTTTTTAGTCGCATGTGAATCCTTTCTGAAAAAGGTCACAAGGGAGTCCACACATCGAAACTTAAAGGCTTGTAACTCGCAAATGTTACAGTGGGAGTCCTCGTTCGTTGCCACCTTCACGAGCCAGAGGTCTATGGACCCGGCGCCGAACGAATAGGTGTTTCCGACGAGCGCGTAGCCGTCGGACGTTACGACGAGTTGGTTGAACCAATCATCGCTGGCCCCGCCATAGGTCCGCTCATCAAGTTCGTTCCTAAACTGCATTACACTATGCAACGGCTTGTAACTGACCTACGTGTTTTACATAGCGGTTTTTTAACTAACCTACGAGTCATTTTAAATATGCAGTAGCAAGTACGACTCGTGAGCACGTGCGTCGAGTAGTCCTAAGATATAGAGAGGGGGCAAAAGATCGAATCCACAAAGCCTGGTAAGCAGAAGCCTAGAAACAAAAATGACTCTAGAAACGTCGAAATCCCGACGACATAAACCGCTAAAACCCGCGGCTGCGGCAACAGTGGACGATGCAGAGACGCCGGGGGACGACTACAGCTACATTCCCGCTCTTAACGACGCCATTGCAGGCTATTTCAAGGATGCCGTCCGCATCACCCTAAGGGAACCCGCGAAATCCCTCTTCTTTCTCCGGACTGTTTTGTGGCAGAAGAAAGCGGCCCGCGTGCGGCGGAAATGGCAGAGTAGTGGCCTGCACGTGCCGGCCCTTCTCATCGTGAGCGTAACGAGCAAGTGCAACCTTCGCTGCAAAGGATGCTACGCCTTTGCGCATGACAATGGCAAATCAAGAGCGCCGGAGTTGAGTGACGCTCGGCTTCGTGCTCTGGTCGCTGAGGCAAACGAGCTTGGCATCTCGGCAATTCTATTCGCGGGAGGGGAACCACTGATGCGCAAGGATCTCCTGACCATTACCAAAGATTTTCCTTCCGTTATATTCCCGATAGTTACGAACGGAACGCTCATCGATGAGGGCACGCTTGACCAGTTTCGAAACCAGAGAAACGTTATCCCCGTCGTTAGTATCGAGGGCGATGAACGCGACACTGATGAGCGTCGAGGCGTCGGGATGCATGAGCGCCTGCAGAAAGCAATGGAAGAGATGCGCGCCAAAGGAATCTTTTTTGGTTGCTCTCTAACGATAACACGGTCTAACTTTTCGACGATCACCGATGACCGGTTCATGGAAAGCCTCATCCACGCAGGGACTAAGCTCATCCTCCTTCTAGAGTATGTTTCAGTGGAGGCAGGCACTGAAGACTGGATCTTGACGGATGAGCAGCGGAGCACGCTGGCGCACAAAACAGAGCGATTTCGCACACAATTTCCTGCAATCTTCATTGAAATTCCTGGAGACGAGGAACAGTATGGCGGGTGTCTGGCTGCAGGGCGTGGATTCGTTCACGTGAGCCCCGATGGAGATCTTGAGCCGTGCCCGGTTTCCCCCTACTCCGATACAAATGTGCGGCAGCTCTCGCTCAAAGAGGCGCTGCAATCGAGACTTTTGCAGGCAATTCGCCAACGTCACGAGACACTCAGCGAGATGGAGGGCGGCTGCGCGTTGTGGACTGAGCGTGAGTGGGTACAATCTTTGCTACAACCCGCAGAACGTTCCGTCATTCCACTGCGACGGCTTGATTCGACACGCCAAGCTGTAGAATAAACGCTTAAGGAAGGCCTGGCCGAGATTCTGGGAGCTACCGATCTTCCGAAGTTGTGGCCGCATTGGCGTCGCTCTGCATCTGCAGGGCGCCTGCAAATTGCCGCAGTCTCTCGTTGTACTCCTCATTTTTGACCACCGCCGCACGAAGCGCAAGCACGCTGGCGGGGTGTCTCCCGCATAGAGCTTGCATATCGCTAAACAACTTTTTATTCTCGTTGCCCCCCTGCGTGCAAAAGAATGCGACGCGGTTGAATTTCGACTTGTTGATGGTGATATAGGTCCGCATCGGACTTGACATCAAGCCGTTCCAGCCGGGCGTACCAAGCGCGACCACATCGTACAACGTTGGATCGTGAATAAGGGTTTTTAGCACCGTCAGCTTGTTTCTAGCTGCGTCTCGCCCAGACCTTAGCCTAGTGGTCCTGCGCGTTTCTTGGTGTCGATGAGTTCTTCACTATCGCACTGCAGCAGGTCTGCTAAAGCTTCTCCCACTTTCTTGGTGGTCCCGGTTCTCGAATAAAACACCACTAGTGGCTTCACAGTTTTTCCTCGGATCAGGTTACGCGAATACCAGCTTTTAATTTTATGGTTGCTTGCTCGCGAACGCTGGTAGGTGTCGGCCAGGCGACTCCCAAGCGTCGAAAAATGGTGACGGTAGTGGACGGCTCAAATAGGGTTGAAAATTGAATTAATCGTGCTCGGCAGCAGCGTGCGCC
>JACWML010000079.1 GCA_015661395.1 Methanomicrobia archaeon
AAAAACTGGGGCTTACCTCCTACGAGGCAAAGGCATACACGGCCCTCGTGGCGCTAGGCCCTGCGACCGCGACTGAACTCTCTATTGAATCAGAAGTTCCTAGGCCGAAGATTTACGGGGCATTGCAGAGACTGGAGGAGGAAAAGTGGATCACCGTGTCGAAAGGTAAGCCCAGCACCTACATTCCCCGATATCCGAGGGAAGTCGTCGAGCAGCGAAAGACGCTCTTCTGTTCCGAGCTCGACCAGATGTCGAACGAGTTGACCTCGTTGTACGATCGACAGATCGAAAATGAGTCTCTCAATGCGCTCCTGATACGGGGCTTCGATAGCATTTCGGCGAAGATGATGGAGATGATGGATCGGACACGGCGAAGCGTCATGATCATGGGAACGTTCGTGTCGCCGGTTGAAATCGAACAGCTCAACAAGAAGATCATAAAGGCGAAAAAGAAGGACGTTACCGTGCGTATCCTCGTCATCACATCGCGTTCGAAAGAGAGCGAAACCGACATCATCAAGGCTTTCCGGCCGATAAAAAACGATGTCAGGCTACTTGTCCACCAACTCGAGGACCCTAAGAAACTTGACGACCGATATGGCGACCGTTCTGGATTTGCAAGGTGGGTGATTATCGATCGCCGGGAGATTCTGCTGGCGCTTACGAGGGCCGATGAAAAGGTACCTGACTTGGACACCGCCATTGCGATGTGGGTATCGAATGCTTCGATCGCCCAATATTTGATGCGCCCGCAAGTCTTCGACAAACTGTGGGAGGACTCAGAGCAGATAGAGCAAAGCAACTAAACTGGTGTGCGGTCGATCCCTAAACTGTGTTTTAATTGAGATAGTATTCGCAGCGTGGTTCATTGCAGTGGACCTGAACCTCTACACAATAGGTCGCACTGCACCAACTCAAGCGTCATAACATTACCTATCGAAGATTGCAGCTTGTCTCTGTTGTCTTTACAACGCGTTTTAATGTGTGACTACAAAAATGCATCACGCGCATTAACATACTCGCTGATCGTAGGTGGTATCGTAAGCAATGGGAAAGGTGCTCCGCACATGTTGCTGCTCACTGTAAACAACATGAGGGAGGTGAACGTGATGCACGCAGTGGGAAACGATATCGCCAAGAACAGCCACGCAGCAGCGCCGTTGGCGCAGTCAGCCATTCAGCGGTTTGACGTGGCGGTAGGGAATTACAAATACGGTGAACTGAAGGTCAATATGGAGACCGCGAAATTTGTCGCCAACGCTAACGCAGGCAAAGGATTGGCAGATGAACAGGTGACTCTAGCCGCAGCAAAAAATGAGACGATCTTGCATCGCATTGCTATTGCCCATTCAACAGTTAAGAACAGCGGATGGGTCCACTTTGAGGGCACGCTCACTGCAGCACAAATAGATTGGATTCATGCAAATGGTGATAACGCGTGGTTTGCGTTGGTCTTACAGAGGACTTATTCACCCCTTTTGTAGCCACCCTAACGCGAATATGGCGGACATCACTAAAACCTAGTCGTTTTTATCGAATGAGGAGAATAGTGTGCTCTAAGAAGTTTTTGGCAGCTATATCTGCAAGACCATTTTTTTTGACACTTGCAAACGGCAAAAGGGAGGTGAATTAATGTGTTGCATGTGGTGCTAAGCGATACAGAGAGCGACCGCTGCTGCTATAATATTCACTTGAGGTGTGACAAGGGGCTTGAGGTGCCGGACGCGAAGGTGTGCGGCATATGCATAATCGATGCGTATGAACGGATCGTGGATAGGCGGAAGCAGTTAACAATTTTTGCTGAAACGGCGTGACAAATCAAAATCAGAGGATTGAAATTCAAAGCTATGTCGATTACTACAGCTTCATACCGATTTTAGAATCGAACGAAGACAGGAATATGAGAAGACCGGGAACGCCGACGGCACAGCTCGGGGAATTGTACACTGAATACGACGATTTGCTCGACACGCTTGATATGTTGAATTCGCAATTCAAAACGCAAAATCGCTTCCACATAATGAAGCGGAATGAGTTAAAAAGACAGGTTCAAGTTATCTTTGAGAAACTGGCTGACGTGCACGAAAAGATTGCTGATTATGCCTTCGTCATCATGCGTGGCGATGTGTGAGCTGTCTCATTAAACGGCCTAGGAGTGTCTGTCACTTTTACAAGTTTATTTCCACATTTTTGAGATGTAGCATTTTTTGGCAGATATTGCTTAACAGTCGCAGCCCTCTTTATACCACAACATATATCGAAAAATGCCTCTCAGCTCTCGAATACCAAATCTCCGAGTCTAAATTACTTTTTCTTTTAAACGAAAGCGATTGCTTACACGAAAACAGAAAAGGATGAGCTCGGCCGGATTCGAACCGGCGACCTCCGCCGTGTGAAGGCGGGGGATTTGGGACTTTCTGGGGCTTTTGCTGCAGGTGAAATAACTACGAGAAAGGCCAAAGCTCCTTCGTGGACTGTCTGATAGATTTTGGTTGGCAATCCTGCAAGCACGGACAATGTGTGAGGCAGCCGAATTGTAGGGTAGTCGTAACCTGCTTTTGCGCGATGGAGAGAAATTTTGCTGCGATGAGTCTCTAAAAGGCCCACTTTGGGCTGTATAAATCCAACGACGTTGTTTGAATCAAAATCAGCAATTAGCTTAAGGGTGGAGAATGGGTATCAGAAACTTAATTGGTGTGATTTGCGGCATGCGACTGACTTTTGCCAATGCCAGAAGCTATTGACGAGCACACCGACAAACCGGTTCCAGATGCGACGCTCTTTGCATACCGAGACACCCTATGCTGGCCTATAACGCGAGAGAAGATGGTAGTGAGTCAGAAATTCCGTGATTTTGTGAGCGCGTGCCGTCTATGTTGATTAAAGGACGTCCTGGACTGATCTCAACACAAATCGGTAGCCGTAGGGAGCAATACCTGTAACCATTGCTGCATCGTGACGCGTAATAACTACAGTCACTGTTCTTTTGATGTTCAGGCACAGGGTTGTAAGCACTCACTTCGTGCCTGTTTTATTACAAGAGTCCATAATGTTGTATACTTCAAAGTGGTGGCGCCTTTTGCCACCTTGTAACGAAAAGGAGGTAACACAACTATGCCTAGCTACATTATGCTTATGAAATGGACACAAGCGGGAATACAGCAGATAAAGGACGATGCCCAACGAATAGAACGTCTTCGAAACATATTAACGTCCGTTAACGGAGACCTGAAAGCTCTCTACTTTACCTTCGGAAGCTACGACAAAGTAGTGGTTGCTGAAGCTCCCAGTGACGAGGCAATGGGCAAAGCGTTGCTTATGCTCGGCAGCTTCGGAACGGTGAGCGTAGAGACCTTAAAGGCGTTTCCGGAAAAAGAAGGGTTAGAAATAATCAAGGAGCTTCCCTAATTCTCGCACATCGCTGAGCGTCTCCTTTGATTCACGCGAACTTCTCAATAAGCACATCAATTAGGTGACCGATCTGTCGTCTGTTGCGAAGAAGATATTCACTACGAAAATATCACTTTTATCTTCCAACCCCACCCACTCTTATCCAAGCATTCGCTTGCCTCAGATTTTGAAGGGTATTGTTGGTTATTTTAACGATTTATGAAGCAAAAACGGATCATGCGTTTTTTTGTCGTACCTAATGTAGCCAATTTAGAGTGCTGAGCTAGCGCATTGGGCAGTAGAACAGACCAGCTACGGCCTGCCGCCTCATTTAAAAGCGCCCCCAGTTATGGTTTTACTACTCGTACGAGCGGCCTACGGCCCCAGCGCGCGGCAGACCCTTCACAGAGCGGCTAGCCGTGCGGTTGGTTGGCAAATGCCGGAACTAACTCGGCAAACATCGTCGCATTTGTCGTCGTTGAGGCTGAACCCACCGTCTGAACCGCCGGCGGCACCCACGAGCCGTTCAGCGCGGCTTCTTGCGGCCAGTATTGGCGCAATATAAGCATAAATCCGCCTGACGGAGCGGGGAGCCAGTTGGATTCCTTGCCGGGGCCGGGAGACGCGTTTTGGATATAGATGTCGAGCGATCCATCTGGGTTGTGCGTCAGGTTGCCAAGGTGCGGTGAGATCGCATATCGGTTAAGTGGATTGGGTACGAAATTGCCCTGGCTGTCGTAGAGGGTGGGTACTATTATTCGCAAAGTGTAACACGTAGTTGTTCGCGCCGGAGTACGGGACGCCCGTTGCATTGGTGTATGAGAGCGAGTACAGCGCGTCCTGCGGGAGGTTAAAGAAAGCCCACCCCATTGACTGCCCGGCACGAAGCGTGTAGTTTGTCCCATAGGTGCCCATGTTATAACTTGTGTTCCAGCCGTTTTCAACGACAACACCTGGCCAGTGAGCAGCCGCGGCATTGACTTGAGCAATGCCGTTCTGATAGCCCTGGCCGATCGCCTCCTGCATCGTGGCGTTCAGGCGGTTCCAGTTAAAGGGTGTGCCAGGGATAATACCGATGCGTGCGATCTGGTCAACGACGGGCTTATCCGCAGTGTACGGGGGGTTGCCGCCCATAATGGTTGCCATGCGGCCATAGTATACGTCAGGGGTCATATTCGCGATCTCAGCGTAGCTAGTGAAAGGCCTGGGGTCTGCGCTCACGTTAGACATCACCGGCACGGTGGCCGGCGGCGTGTAGTTCGTACCCCACGCGCTGAGGGGGGTCAGTGTGAAGTTGTCCAGAATAGCTGCCGCCGCGGGAAGGTCGGCAGGACCATTCTGCTGTAACCGCGCATTAAATTCAACGGTGTTTGTCGGCGCTTGTATCTTTGTCACGTTTGATGGGAGGGTGCCGTTCCAGCCGGGACCGACGAAGGCGAAGGCGCCCGATCCGTTCCCAGTTGTGCGCGACCCCAGTGATGAGAAGTCGTTCATCCACGCATCTTCCATCTGGACCACGTAGTACCGACCGTTCGCCGCAGGAACGCTGAGCACCATCGGTTCTTTCGTCAGGTTAAGCCATGCTGGAATCTGGCTCGCATCAACGTTTGGGTACGGAACCCGTGGTACATTTGGCGACGCTGTTGTTGGTTGCGCTTGGTACACTCTGATGAGCTGGTTGATCGGTGCCACACCAAGCGTTGCATTTGGCGCCGGTACTGCCGTTTGGTGCTCCTTCAAGACGTCCACAAAGACGAGAGGATAGCCGAAGACGTACGCCGCCGCCGCGATCTGTCGTGCTTCTGCCGGTGTCGGCGGACCGGTCGTGGTGGGAATCGTGATCCCGCCGATCGTCTGGGTGGTCGACGCGCCCTGGGTGGTCGAGGTGACGTACCCAACGCTGGCAAGTATTACAACAATAATAACAACGATGCTCAGCATCCAGAATGGTTTCATGTGGCGTTACTGCTGTATATTTACGTAAATAACTTACGAGGTGACGCTGCCTTGCTTACCTCTTTCCACACTAATCATCTCAGCCGAAGCCTATTGGAGGCCCCCAGTGTCTGCAGCGAAACGAGAATACCGCAGATCGGGAAGACGGTACGAGCTTCCTGCGGTTTCCTCCATAGTGAATACCGCGCTTGCGCTAAGCATACAGGCGTAAGAGCAGGTGCTGAAATGAAAAAGATGAGCAGGGCTTAGTTTAGTTTCGCTGCTACTAACACCAGTCGAGCAAGGCGACCAACGAATTGTTTTCTGCTGTTTTCGAACGCAGCCGCATGTTCCCCTAGCCCACGGGCACCTGTCCGTCGCTACCCTCAAGTATCTGGATATCTGGCGCTCTCTTGAGCGCGTATGCAACCACGAGTCCAAGGAGACCTAAAACAAGTGCGACGACGACTACATACGTAAACGCCTGCGTTGTGGGGGCGAGCACGATAGTGGTCCCTCCGGGAATCGCAACAACAATCGGGGCTGCATAGAGCGTCAATAATGCCCCAGTAACGGTCGTACCAACGGCACCCCCTATGTACCGGAAGACCATGTTGAGGGCAGTTTCTGCGCCGGTTCTACTTGCAGGCACGTACAAAAAGAGGAGGTTGATCGCCGCAACGAAGACACCGCCGACGCCCGAAAACAGTATGATAGTACCGATGATGATCCCAACAATCGAGCTGCCCGCCAACGCGAAGAACACAAAGCTTGCGGCGACGATGAACGAAGCGAACACGAGCGTGTTCTTCGCTCCCCGGCGCGTAACGAGCACTCCAAACAGCGGGCTAGCCACGAGGACAGCAATCCCGGAAGGCACGTACACGAGCGCGGTCTGAAACGTGTTCAAACCGAAGCCGACAGGCGGGGGGGTCTGTGCAAAATAGACGATCGCCACGTCGGCCAAGAACATAGAAAAGCCTGCGATAAACATCACGAAGTTAATTTCAAGAATGTAGCGGGCACCCGGCAGCTTAAGGCCGACGAGCGGATTACGGACGTGAAGCTCCGCATAGACAAATGCGATCGTCGCGGCCACGCCGAGCGTGAGGAGGGCGAGCGTGTAGGGCGAGGACCATCCCCATACCCCGCTCTGTGTGAGCGGTACCAGAAAACCGAGAATCGCGAGCTCGAGTAAGATGATGCCCCAG
>JACWML010000080.1 GCA_015661395.1 Methanomicrobia archaeon
GTGGGTGTGGGGGTGAGAGTGGAAGTGGGTGAGGGGGTGGGTGTCGCCGTCGGTGATGGGCTTGGACTTGGCGAGGGGGAAGGCGTAGGGCTGCTTGAGGGCTGAGGGGTCGCAAGCACATTTGCGGCAGTCAACGTTGTGACGCCTGTAATGGCGATATCGTCGCATTGCGTCACCTCAGCCGTAGTTACGTTGCCTGCACTCTGTGAGGTGCTCCGGTACGCTTTAAATACGGTTGGGGGATTCCCTGTCGCGAGCTCGTACACCTTAGCGCTGTCGTTTGCAGTCGGTGCCGCGACATAGCCAGTGAGATTTTGCCTGCCGACGTATGTTGTTGCCGCATCAATTGAAGAAAAACGGACCAACGTCTGATTGGAATGAATTGTGGTGTTATTCGCTTTTAATGTGCCCGTTGCTACGACATTGACGGTGGTGTCATTGAGCCATCTCGTCTCCCACACGTTGATAGTTACGTTGCGTGCAGTGTAGTTGTGGTCAGCAGCAACAAACATTTCGAGGAGTGTGTCGTGCGTCACTGCAGCTGTGGGGGACGGCTGGATCGGGTAGGTATTCGTGGCGCATCCGGCGAAGCCGACGGTGAGGAGGAGTATCGCTGTGATAATGGAAAAAAGTGTGGCTGACCGCATAATGGCTCCCTCGCAAGTCCCTCGCAAAAGTCCTTTGACACCAAGAACGAGTCAGTGATATCATAAAGGTTACGGTTTTTGTGTGAAAGCAGCCGCTGTGCTATAGGTTTCAAACCGGTTCACTAAAGGTGGAGAACCATATTTACGTGCTCGGTTGTAGACGGTTTATACGCTTCATTTCCCGCATAAACCGCCCATCCCTCAAGATTTACCGTAGTGATAAAGGACGGGACATTCTGACTTTCTTCTGCTGGCACGGACTGCGTAAAGGCGCCTGTGCTACCAGTCGTTGTGCTATTTACAGGAACATCGTACGTGCCCCCAAGCACGTGCGCTTCTAAATTGAAGCTGATGGCCTGATTGGGAATGCCATTACCGTCAGCATCAATCAATCTTCCGCTGATCACTATGGTATCTCCGATATTGAAGTCGGTCTTGGATACATTAGCAGTAAGCGTCGTATTGGATCGTTCTGCTGGTATCACGGTAATGTTGGTAGCATCAGGCGTGCTCTTCGTCCCCGCGCTATCTGAGACCACAAGACTCACGACGTAGATGCCGATCTTATCGGGCGTGAAGGCCGGACGATCCGACGTTTGGTTGACAAGGTGCGCAGCACTCCCCTTGGGAACTGAGCTCAACGACCAGTCGTAGGTGAGCGCAGCGCCACGAGGAGCGCTACTCGCGCTTCCGTTAAGCGTGACCACGCTGCCGGCTTTGACCTTCTGATCACCGCCTGCGTGAGCAATCGGGAGTTGCTGAGCTGTATTATTCTGTGCGGGGATCGCCGTACATCCAGCGATTAGAACGGCGACTGCGACGATGATAACCATCACCCCGCCCAAACGCGATTGTTTCATGCTTTTCTCCCTGTTTTGGATCTAATAGACCTGTTACGTCTTCAAGCGCCACATCAAAAAGTCTTCTATCTAGCCCTCCTTATTACAGTTTTGCATAGAAATCATGTACGCTCTGCGCTCAGCTGAGCGAGCTAGACAATTGGAAAAACTCGTCAGCCCTCAGCCCCGTGCTGTATCGCGCAACTGAGAGCTATATATGAAAAGACGCTCATTGCGATTACTGATCGTTAACAAATCGTGAGGACTTATGCTAAACCTGCTCTTGCACGACGGCCCTGCTGAAGTAGCTTTGATGAACGATCCACAAAAAAGCGGTTTTTCAAAAGCATTAATGAAGCAAGCGGCGAAGGCCTTCGCTTGTGGCAGGTCCAGAAGAAGGTCACAGGAACAAAGTTTGAAGTCCAAGAAGCGCTCCACGAGTTACTGGGGGCAGGCTATATCGGGATTCTGTCGATGGGCGGGGGCCTAAATACCATAAGATCCCCGCAAAAACCTACATCTTAGACGCACTGGGTGCGAATGACGCTGAGATGCATTAAACGGTTCTCGTCCGATACGTTAAACTAATTACAAAAAGGGTACTTTTTTAATCAGGAGCCCCTTTGAAACTCTCCTTTACGTCGTTCATTTTGGACAGTAATCCCTCGGGCGAGGATTTGAACGGATGAGAAAACCCAGAACAGGCCAGCAACGATAAAGAGCAATGCGTTAATTAGAGCAGGACAGAACACCCCAGCCACGAGAAGGGCCAACCGCTCAGGCCTCCCAAAAGTAGTGGACACGGCACCCCAGTGATGTGCATAGCCTTAGACCGTGCGAGCAACAGAGCGAAACCACCCCCTACAACGACGAATGCGGAGGAAGGTACATGTGCCCCCAGCACGGCACCAACGACGAAGAAGAGCTCTGAAAATCGATCAGCTACGCCATCAAAGTACAGTCCAAATTCCGTTCCCGTTTTGGATGCTCGTGCAAGGGAATCATCGAGTGCATCGCACAGGCACTAGCGGCAAAGAGGGCCAGGCCTGCGTAAAGGTGGCCGTAATAAGCCAAGAGCCCAGCGCCGAGTGCAAGGCACAGTCCAAGTGCGGTCACCTCGTTTGCGGTAAAGCTGGCACCGTCGAGTTGCGCGGTGATTGAACTTAGGTAACTGTCCTTTAGTGGCTTAAAGCGATAAAGCAAGCTCATAATATTTCGGCACACCTTGCGCATGAAACGGAACGCGTGCCGCCCTTAAGCAAGATCTTTGTAGTTCTGTCCAACTATCTTTTATATAGGTACTTATTTGCCCCAGTCTCTTCACAACAATTATCACGTTGCCTTTGCTCAACCGCCACTGTCATAGAGCTCAAATGAATAAGTGCCAAAACCGCGCCTTTTTAACACTTAACGATCCGACTACGGTCGAGCATCCCGTCTTCTCAGCTGCACTTTGCATCTCGCGCTACAGGAGGCAGGACGCCGACTTACCGGCCCCCCTTCTGTCGTCGCTCGACAAGTGCACGTTGTATTCCTTCGTACCAATCTGTGCTGCCATTGGACCCGAAGGTTCTTCTCCTGCCATGGCGTCGCCCCTCTGTTTCTCTTACTTTTCAGCCTTTAGCCATAAGAACGAGTAGGTGAAAACGCCCACTGCAAACAGGATCGCCGTCAAGATGATCAGCCAGTACATCTCAAAGATCACGTCTCCACTCAGTCCTCTTCCGTACGTGAGCACCGATCGCAGCGCATTGACTGCATGTGTCCACGGGAGAATATCCTAAAACGTAGGTTCGTCCCACAACTTCACCGGGGACTTGCCGCGGCAGCGGGAGAAACGCCCCGGCCATGAAGCCTAGCGGCACCGGGAGCATCGCCCCCAAGAGTATCGCTTGTAAATCATTTTTAGCGAATGATGCAATCAACAATGCCAGAGAGATGGAGGCCATTCCGCCGATCATGCCTATCAGCACGGCAAGGCTCAATGAGCTTATATCGCCTTGGTGATTGTAGCCGAGCACAATTGCGACCGTTTTGCGATCCGGAGCGCAACAACTTCGGCCTCACGAGAGTTTGTTACACAACCGCTGCAGCTGAGATAAGGCTCCTTTGACTCGAGCACTTTAGCCCTTTGGCACGGCGAATCTCTGGCTCAAGGAGAGGACCATGCCGGTTGCAGACAGGACAGCGTTCGAGCAGCGCTTAATCCGTATGATCGCACTCTTTCATGAATCAAAAAACCCATCAGTCCTCAAACACGAGTGCTTCGTGGTCCTTGGCCTCTATGATCGGGGGGGCGAGCCTCCGCTCCCGCGCCTTCATATCATATGCTTCGAGCCCGCCGGCCTCCTCGATGATCTTCCTTCCCTGTGGTACTAAATTTGTAATGTAAATACTAGATCGTTCCATCGCCGCGGGAGCTAACCACATGAGGGCGTTCATTGCGATTCCGAACTTCAAGCTGAGGGACTCAAAGCGCTCAACCGTCCCTGGAATTAATGTAAACGTCGAGCCTATCGCGTCTTCCCCGAACTTCGTTATAGGGAGACCTAAACGAGCAAAGAGCTCAGGTCGCATCGCCACGTGTCCAACTACCCAATTACCGTCTATGTA
>JACWML010000081.1 GCA_015661395.1 Methanomicrobia archaeon
ATCGGACAAGGGTTCGAAGCCGAGAGTTGCGGTGAAAACTTCGAAAGTGTCGAAACGCGGCTCAACGATTTGAGCAAGAAAGTTGTACAGCGTGGGATTGATCCCGCGCGACTAAAGATTTATCGCGTTTACATCCCGCACTTTGTGGGCTTGCACAAGCGTCTTATGCAGTTTGATGACAAGATCAAAGAAACTGGAGAGATGGAAGAGGAGCTCGCAGCGCCTTAAGCCGAAGCCATAAAATCTTATGCCACAATCAAACGTGCCCATAAGAAGCATAGAAGAGATTAACGCCAAGATAACAGTAGGAGAAGTCACAGTTTGCACTGCTTCTGAGTTTTGCAATATGGTACGGGCTCACGAAGACGTCAATGAAGTAGACGTTGTTACCTGCGGCACGAAGGGCATCATGAGCGGAACATATGCCACTCTATCCTTTCGCGCCACGGCTCCAAATGTTTTCGAGACGGCCCAAATGGCGTGGCTCAATGATGTCCACGCTTTCGTTGGACCGTGTCCCAACGAAAGGCTTGGATTGCTTGATTTGATTGTCTACGGGACTTCGGTTAGCCGGAGCGACACCAAATATGGAGGGGGCCATCTTTTTCGAGATATTGTGAAAGGGAACGATATCGACTTTGAAGTGCTAACAACGATGGGGCAACACATAAAGGGACGAACTAACCTTCAAGATATGCAATTTGCAAGGCTCTCAGCTACTCGCAACGTATTTAAGAACTATAATGCGTTTGTCAACCCTAACGACGGTTGCGTCAAGTCCATTTTTTCTGTTACGTGTCTCGAAGGACCGTATAAGGAAGCTAGCTTCTCTGGATGTGGAGAGCTCAATCCTCTGGAGAAAGACCCTCAGCTCGAAACTATCGGAGTTGGCACGAAAGCCCTGTTCAATGGTGCTATAGGCTTCGTGACAGGGACGGGAACACGTAGCTCTGCTCAGAAGCCGAACCTTTCAGGATATGCACCTCTGAAGGGCATGAACCCTCGATATGTGGGTGGCTTTAACACGTCCGCGGGTCCTGACGTGTTCTGTTCGTGGGCAATCCCTATTCCGATTCTTAATACGTCTATACTTGAGAACGTAAGCCGCACAGATGATCAGATTCCGCTGCCAATTGTTGATGTGAACGGACGCAAGTTGCTTGGGCATGCACGATACAGCGACGTCTGGCAGAGCGAATATGGGCGGATACGTTTCTCAAGCAACGAGTGTGTGAGTTGTGAAGAGTGTCAAGTCGCCGAGAATTGTCCAACCGCGGCATTCAAACCGAACAAAGGAATTGATCGCAAAGAATGCGTGCGGTGCGGCGCCTGCTTATCCTCTTGTCCGTATGGCGCTCTAAGAGGTGATCTGGGTGCTATTGACCTAGATGGGCTACCGATTCCAGTAACGCTTAGACAATCCGATCGATCAAATGCAGACAAGCTGACGCGAGAGCTCAAAAAGAAGATCGAGCAAGGTGAATTTTTGCTCAGCACGCCAGTGCAGAATATCAAGCTATAGCAGCATCTGTATTCTGCGAGTTTGCTTGCACCGTGAGGTTACCGCTGGGCCAAGATCGACGGAGCTTGACTAATCCAGAGAGCTTTGTGAAAAGCAGAGCCGTTGCAGTTACAGAAAGCTAAGCGATAGCAAGTCGCATTGAATAGAAGTAATATAGGGTTAGAGCATACTCAATATGAAGGGGCCATAGGGTAGCCTGGATATCCTTGGGGACTGGGGGTCCTCAGACCCGAGTTCAAATCTCGGTGGCCCCACTGGTTAAATCTCGTTTGCCACCTAAATAAGGTGACACCTTTACAAAAGCTAATAAATGACGCGCGCAACATATGGATATATAGTATAATTTAGAGAATGCCAGTAGCTTTTTATGTGCATTTAAAAGGTGCTCCCGATTTAGATTGAGCATTCCAGACGCAACATATTTTGCTAATTCATTGAATCATAGACTCTCTGTTTAGGAGCAAATAACGTGTCCATTGGGATTACAACGTACGGCGTATACATACCCCGATATAGGATCAGAGTCGAAGAAATCGCACGAGTGTGGGGAGATGACCCCATCGATATCAAAAAAGGACTGCGCGTTCTTGAAAAATCAGTTCCGGACCGAGATGAAGACACGGCTACGATCGCAGTCGAAGCTGCTCGCTCCGCACTTCAGCGATCTGGCTTAGCAGGAGCCGACATTGGAGCTATATACGTCGGCAGCGAATCTCATCCTTATGCGGTCAAACCGACAGCGACGATTGTTGCTGAAGCGGTCAGGGCAACGCCGGAACTGATGGCCGCTGACTATGAGTTTGCGTGCAAGGCGGGGACCGCCGCTTTGCAGACGTGCCTGGGACTGGTCGCTGCTGATTACATCAAATATGGCATGGCGATAGGTGCTGACACCGCACAGGGAGCTCCCGCAGACGCTCTGGAATACACTGCAGCAGCCGGCGGCGCGGCTTACGTCGTGGGGAAGAACCACGTCATCGCTGAAATTGAGGACACATATTCATTCACGACTGATACCTTCGACTTTTGGAGGCGACAAGGCGAGCAATACCCGAAGCACGGGGGTAGATTCACAGGAGAGCCAGGATATTTCAAGCACGTCTTAGCTGGGGCGCGAGGATTGCTTCATAAGACGCACAGCAAGCCTGAAGACTTCGACTTCGCTGTATTTCATCAACCGAATGGCAAATTTCCGCGCAAAGTTGCTTCCACACTTGGTTTTTCACAGCAACAGGTTAAACAAGGTCTTGTGGTCGAAAAACTAGGCAATGCGTACTCCGGGTCATCGCTTATAGGACTAGCATCGGTGCTAGATGTTGCGGAACCTGGCAGCCGCATCTTTATGACCTCCTTTGGGTCAGGCGCAGGCAGCGATTCGTTTACATTTCGTGTGACAGAAGAGATCGGCAATATACAAAGTCAGGCCCCAACTGTTGCTGAACTGCTTGCTGCACCGATTTATCTAGATTATGCACTTTACGCTAAACATAAAAACAAGATCGTACTCTAAGGGAGGCAAAACGCCGCAAGACGGCGATTCACAATGAGAGAAGTAGCCATCGTTGGCATAGGATGCACAAAGTTCGGCGAGATGTGGCACAGAAGCTTCCGCGACCTTTTCATCGAAGCGGGCTTAATGGCCCTTGAGGATGCTGGGATGAGCGGAGCACAAGTGGAGGCACTTTACGGTGGCAACATGAGCTCAGGAATATTCATCGAGCAAGAGCACGTCGGAGCGCTTATCGCCGATTACTCCGGCCTAACTTCCAACAGCGTGCCAAGCACCCGAGTAGAAGCCGCATGCGCCTCAGGTGGCCTCGCGCTGCGAAGTGGCATCATTGCGGTCGCTTCTGAATATCACGACATCGTCATCTCCGCAGGCATCGAAAAGATGACCGACGTTGGCCCCGAGAAGGCGATGGACGCACTCGCTGCTGCCGCTGATCGGGAATGGGAGGCTGCAGTTGGTGCCACGTTTCCGGGACTCTACGCTATGATGGCCCGAGCACATATGCACGAGTTTGGGACCACACGTGAGCAACTCGCCCAAGTTGCCGTTAAGAATCACTACCACGGTTCAATGAATCCCAAAGCACAGTTCCGGAATAGAATCACAATTGACGCGGTTATCAGCTCACCCCTCGTCGCAGATCCTCTTCGACTTTTTGATTGCAGTCCAATAACGGATGGGGCGGCTGCAGTTATTTTAGTTCCTGCCGAAAGGGCGCGAGAATTCACAGATACTCCGATCTACGTCAAAGCGGCTGCCCAAGCCAGCGATACGATCTCTTTGCACGATCGACGAAGTCTAACGAGCATTGATGCGACCAGAATTGCCGCAGATCGAGCCTTCAAAACCGCGCGGCTACAACGGTCAAACATCGATGTCGCTGAGGTGCATGACTGCTTTACAATCGCTGAGATAATGGCGATTGAAGATCTTGCTTTCTTTGAAAAAGGCCGAGGAGGGCCCGCGACGCTTGCAGGCGAGACCGCAATCGGCGGCAAAATCCCTATAAACACAAGCGGGGGGCTGAAGGCATGCGGGCACCCAGTAGGGGCAACGGG
>JACWML010000001.1 GCA_015661395.1 Methanomicrobia archaeon
ACACGAAGCCATTCGCCGCTAGCGTTTTCGGTCTTCGATGAATAGAAGGACTATGACTATCAATGGAATAACGACGCCAGCTGCGCGGCTCCAGGAAAACGCATGGTAGGTCAGATACCCGAAGCCAACCACTAAGATAAGCAGTAATATATATTCTATGATCCTAAGCGGACTCATCTCTCTCACCTCCTCGTAGTTCGTTTTGCATGACTCACAACTGAAGAGCACGTGCTCAACTGCGTACGTGAGAATTGTGAAACGATTTAACCGTTGCCCTTTGGCTTTTTGCCGCAGCGCAACCGCGATCGTTGTTCATCGCTCGATGCGCAAAGTGTGCCGAGATACCTGCAAGCAAAGCGCGGTGCTGACGTGCGGAGCAGCCATTCCGAAGATCGTCTAAAGAGGCTAGAACGTGCCGAAAGCGCCGCAAGATTAAATAGCCATCGCCTCGCCATTGCCTTGAGGATGGCACCATGGTTAATGTGTTAGTGGTCTACTATTCGCGCACCGGAAATACCAAAACGATGGCAGAAACAATAGCCGACGCGGCGCACGAAGAAGGCGCTGTGGTCAGACTCAAAGAGGTCGCCGATGCGTCAAATGATGACCTTATTTGGGCCGACGGCATCGTAATCGGCTCACCCGTGTACTTCGGCCTGCCGGCAAGCGAGATCAAAAAGTTTATCGAAGACTCGATCAGTATCAGGAGGCAACTGGAAAATAAGGTTGGCGCTGCCTTCGTCAGCTCAGGGCACCGTGCAGGAGGCAGGGAAACCACCATTATGGCGCTCCTGCAGGCATTCATCGTGCACGGCATGGTCGTGTGCGGCGACCCCCTCTCCTCGGGGGGGCACTTTGGCGCCGTCGCTACCGGAGCGCCTGACGATCAGGCCTCCCAGGAGTGTAGGGGTCTGGCGAAAAAAGTGGTCATGCTCGCCACGACGTTGCACAGCGGGTAGCAAACGTTCGTGTGGGCGGATCTTGTCTCAAACGTTCACACATCAGTTCACGCGCTACCCAAAAAAAGGACGTAACACGCGGTATCACGCCTAAGATAGCCGCTTCAGCTCGTTCTCGTTTCGTAAGGTTTTATACCACAGGCGCCAACTATGCCTTGTCAGTGCGCTCGTTGCGACGGCGATGGGCAACGGCGGGAGGTGTGAGAGATGAAAATGCTTACCAAGTTGGTCGCGATCATACTGCTGCTCATTTCAATGATATTCAGCGCGTACTATCAAGTAGCGCACGGGTTCAGTTACCTTCAGAGTGCCGGCATCGTTTTGATGCTTGTCGTGATTGTCCTTCTGATTCTTGAAAAGCAGGCATAGGGCGGTCTGTGAACCGGCTAAGGCGGGATTCCGCGCGATGGAAGCCGCGACGCTGTTTGCGGCAGGAGCGTATGTGCGCGGGATTGAGGCTTTTTTGATCCCGGCACGATACGCTCTAAATTTCACGCCTAGAAAGGCTTAAGTCTCTCGCTTACAGAATCGGTTTGAGAACGTCGCACTTTTCGCTGCGACGCTATACAACCGACCGTCGGGAACAAACTCGTGACAGACATACTCCAACTCACCTTCGCATTCATCTACGTGCTCGTCGTGCCGGGATTTGCCATGTCGCTTGCAGCATTCCCCCGGTTCAACCAGCTCGAGATCACTGAGCGACTCGCGCTGTCGATCGGGCTAAGTCTCACCATCGTAATCGCCCTAGGGCTGCTGCTCGGCTATTCCCCAACCCTCGTCGCCGCAACCGGCGGCCTCACCGCGTACTCGCTGATCTTCAGCATCGGCCTGGTAAGCGTATTTTTCCTCGTCATATGGGCACTGCGAAGGGCGGGTCTGGCGGCTGCCGATAGGCGCGAGGCGGCGCGACCTGAACGTGCCATGGTATTAGACGCGCGCACTGCCAAGCCTGTCCGTCCAGAGGACAGAACACAGGCAGAGGTCAGACCGCAAGCACCTGCGACGCCTGCCAGGCCTACCGCGGCAAGGCGCGAAGACGACCGACCTCGACGTAAGGGGCCCCCACCTAAGCGCGGGGCTTCACAGTAACCCCCTGCCAACCGAAGCAACGATCGAGTAGTGCCCATAGCGACCGCTTTTGATCATAGGATGCAAAATCCGGCTCTAGAACGTCGAGCTTCTTCTCATTCTTTTCATCTACTCCGCTCAGTGCTAATGAGGTCCGATGGTCGCCGAGTGTTCTTCATCGGCATTTTCAGGATAGTGGCTTTATATCGCCTACGTCCATCTTCTATTAGATAGCCGCGATCGAGGACTCATCCGTATCGAAAGGAGGCGAGATAGAGATGGACTATGAAAAGGAAATGAATGACCTAAAGAAGCGCATAGACGAGCTCGAGACGTGTTGTGCAGACTTCCGCGCCTGCAAGGGCAAGATAGGAGAGCGCATCGACAAGCTCGAGCATCGTTTGGACGACTTGCGATCAGAGGTAAAAACGCTATATAACGTCATGGAGCGCGACAGCGCTGGCTTGCGATAACGCTGTGCCCTTCGCTCAACCGCGATGAGAATGCGGTTAGTTTTCACGTCTGAAGCGTCGTCGTTACCGGTTGAGCAGGTAGACCGACGCGTTCAAGGCGGCGGCGATGGTCACCCACACGATGTAGGGCACGAGCAGGTACGACGCCCGCCGGTCCACCTTGTAGAACTGATAGATGGTGGCGGCGATCAGTATCCACAGCGGCACGATGGCGAGCAGGCCGTATAATATGTTCTGCAGCCCAAAAAAGGCTAGCGTCCAGACAACGTTGACGGTGAGCTGTGCTGCGAAGAGAGCGATCCCGATGTCTCGTGTGTGAGTTCGAGGCGATCGCCATATGAGGAACAACGCCAGACCCATCAAGATATAGAGAATCGTCCAAACGGGCCCGAAAGCCGCATTCGGCGGATTGAACCATGGCTTGTTCAGCGCGGCGTACCACGTTGAGATGGAGGTTAGGGTAAACACTGACGACCCCAAACCCGCTAACACAGGCACCGCGACGGAGACGATCAGTTTAATGATGTCAACGGCTTTCATCGATCGTATGTGGCATCGCCTCCTATAAAACGCTTTATTGATTGTTTGAGCATCCGAGTTGTCAGCGCCACTATGGCAAACGATGGCCAATAAACTCGCTTGGATGTTCCCCGCTCGAGCAGCCTGCAGTTTTGTGCGCCTCTTTTTTAACGCGATGCATTATGGGTTCAGTCCTCGAAAGCCGGTGTGTAGCGTCTCACGTTGCGGGCGAATTGATACGCGGCTCGCAGCACACCTAAGTCACCTCCCAAAACGGCAGAATCGCCGCAACCCGCACTGACGCGACGCTCACATCACCACGCACGGTGCATAGCGAAACGGCTGGGCGCCATCCTCTTAGCGTAGGCGGTTGCTGATGCCCACCGGCTCATCAGTCGCCTAATCGTCGGAGTGCAAATTCAGCGACCACTATCGCAGCCACTGCCCGTGCGCCACGTATAACGGGCCCGACTCCAATCGAATTCCAATCATCGCTAAGGAAGAGTGGACGCACTGCATTTACCGGACAGTTCACGGACAGGCTATGGTTTTTTATATGCTCAGATTGACCTACCCAACAGGGGTGTCCTATGGACGCACAAGAAGAGAAAAAGGAAGAGTACTATAAGGGCAAGGAAGTAAAGGGCAAGGCGGAAAAAAAGAAGGAAGAGTACTATAAGGGCAAGGAAGTCAAAGGCGAGAAATAGCCGTTCGCCGAGGCGAAACTTCGCAACGATCGGCGTGGAACCTCCATGCTATCGATGCCCAACTAAGCTCCGTTCAAAGCGACGTAGAGAGCAGGAGCAGCTTACCGTACCAAGTGTCGTAAGAGCGTGAGCGGGGGGCAGGAGACTGTAGCTCGCGTTTCAGAAGCGGATTCGCTCAAGGGCCGGTTCGCGCCCGCTGTCTCCAGAAGTCCAGAACGTCGCTTCGCCGTTTTGGATCCGGAATATGACCTGATCGTCGGCGTGTGGACGCAAGAACGGCCGCTCTTTAAGAAGGCGCTTTTTAAGGTTCACGTCATCAAGAAAAACCACGTCGCCTGACGCTCGCATCATCGTTCCGATGTCCGTTGAACCCTCGTGACCAAGCGGGCCTTTTGGCGGGGCATAAAAGCACACCTCAGCCTTCCGATTTGCTGTAAGCTCTCGAAATATCTTTTTCGTCTTCACCGTAGAGAAATAGAAGCCCCGTGTATCCGCAAACCACATCCCGAGCATCCGCACGCGTGGCTGCTCGCGATCACACGTGGCAACTGAACAGATCATGTGCTGGTTAGCAAAGCGCACGCAGTCGTTAAAGTTCGCCATATCATCACCATTCGATTCGTTTGGTTACTGTTTCGGAAACAGCCAGCAGGCCGTCTGCTTTCGCGCGCGCGGCCAGCGGTACCGCTCAGCTGCCATCCGTCATTCAGGCACCGGTTTCGCATCGCGTCGATTCGCGCAGTGGCAGGATACGACCTCTGGACAAGGGCACTCATTCTTTCGCCTTCCAGTACACCCGATGATCGGAAATGTCGTAAGCAACTTTGTAGGTACTGACGAGTCCACTCAAGTGACCTTTTATGGTCGTCACGGAAAGCCAATACTGGGCCAGGTTGTCCTGCACGTTGAGCTCTTTGAGCACGGCGTAGATGAGATCTTCCGTTGATCGGGGACGCTCCAAAAGTCGCAGTATCATCCTGTCAATCTCGGCAAGCCGCTCTAAGTGAAGCGCGATCTGGCCCGCACTCTCGTCCTTTGACATGACCTCGCCGTGACTCGGAACAAGCCAGTCAAACGCCGTGTTCTTGATCGTTTTGAGCGAACGGCGCGTGAGCTCGACGTCTATTGAGTAAGGGAGCTTGTGCCGTTCCCAGACCGCTTGCGTATACAACGCGTCTCCCGCAAAGAGCACCCCGTCGCACAAATAGCCCGTGTGTCCCATCGTGTGACCCGGCAAGAGCAACGGGGCAATCTTTCCTTCGAAGGGATAGTCTTCAGTGTAGCGATCGACCGTACACGCCTCTCCGAGGAAGAATCGCGTCGTCATCTCGACCGGTGGACGCGCCCAGCTGAACATGCCCCGAACGTTCACCTCCGGAATTTCGATCAGAAACGCGTCCTCTTTCGGAGCCACCACGATCGCCCCCGTGCGTTTCTGGAGCGTGCTCGCCCACCCAAAATGATCGGCGTGTCCGTGCGTGATGAGAATCGCGTCAAGATCGAGCGGGGCGTCAATAACTGCCGTGTCGATCAGGTGACTTTCGTACAGACCGACGTTGGTCTTCCCGAGAATGCATGTGACGTCGTTCAATTCGATGACTTTTTGCTTCACGCTGTGGCCTTCCACAGAATCACCAGCAGTTCGTGCTGCCGAATTTCCACGAACAGAGAATGCAACAGGCTGCACTTCGTACTGTCGACGATCGAGTGTTTGCGGGTACTCGGCCATAACTCTAACGGATTACGAAGCTTCTGAACGCTAACCCAGTGCACCCGTCACAGCAACTGGGTTCCGTTAAAGTTCGTCATAAATCAGTGTGCCGCCTCAACGCCTGCACAGCGTCCGTCGTAACGTCGAGCACGGCAACAGGTTTTGCTCCGCAGAGCGACTCTATATCCTCAAGCCTGGTCCTCGACTTCCTGCGAAAGACGCAAAAGAGTGCAACCCTGTATCGCGAGTCTGCCTCGCGCTTTCTTGCTCGCGCTTGAGACAATCTCCTCGGTGTCAGCGCCGAGCGCCTATTTTCGTGAACGCCGGTGTGAACGAGCTTACCGGCTAGTTGAGTCGAACTCAATGGGTCTGGGTAGCGCGCCTTCCACGACCGATAAAAAGCGAGACGAGAAATCCGGCAAACAGAAAAAGCGAGATGCCGTCTACGGCGTGTTGCATGGCAGCACTGATCGTGTCGTTAACGATCTGCGTGGCGGTGTTCTGTTGCGCCTTGGCGACCTGCAAGTTCGTCGTTTTGAGCGTGTGCACCCATGCGGGGAGCTGCGCCTTGATGTCCTGCGCCGTCACCTGGCCGGGGTAGGCCTTTTGGACGGCAGGGCCGAGCGCGGCGTAGATGCTGACCAAGAGCAGCACGCCGACGACGGCCGTGCCTAACGAGTTCCCAAGGTTGGTTGTCGTATTCACGACGCCAGACGCATCTGCCTGTTGCGCATCCGAGGCCGATGACAGGATGAGGTTGTTGAGCGGGCCTAGTGACAGCCCGAGCCCGACGCCGATCAATATCGTCCCGGGGAAGATGTCAACGATCTGGGTGTTAAGGCTGAACACACCTCGAAGCAGAATTGAGCCTGAGAGGGCCACGAGAAATCCGATGGGGACAAGGTAGCGCGGCGCTATGCGAGCCGAAAGCCGCGCCGAGCTGAGTGAAAAGACGAGCAACGCAACGGTGAGCGGGACAAACGCGACGCCCGTCATAAAGGCGCTCAAACCGGCAACGGCCTGCAAAAAGACCGGAAGGATGAAGAGCGTCCCCGCGAGGCCGAGTCGCAGGATGAGGTTCGCCATGTTCCCCGCGCTGTACGTGCTCTTCCTGAAGAGCGAGATGTCGGTGAGCGGGGCTTGCCCGTGACGCATCCGGCGCCGCTGCCACAGCGCAAAGAAGGCGAGAAGGAGGAGCCCCGCACCGACGAGGATTGGCACAATACCCCACGCGCTCAGGTTGTTGAGCAGCAACATCCCGGCGACGATCAAGAAGAAGCCTGCCGCAGAGAGCGCGAACCCCACGACGTCGAGGTCGCGCCAGCCGATGGTCGGAGCCGATTCGGTGAGTCGGCCAGAGTACGCGAATATCACCACGACGATGACGGCCTCGAGCCCGAAGCCGACACGCCAGCTCAGAAACGTCGTAAGAAAGCCGCCTAAGAGAGGGCCGACGGTTGCCGCGACCGAGCCGATTGCCACCCAGATGCCGAATGCGAACGCGCGCTCATCGCCCTCGTACGTACCGGAGATGAAGGCCGCCGTCGCCGGCAACATGAGCGCCGCCCCGACCCCCTCAAGCAGTGACCATCCAAAAAGCAGCATGGGGGCGTTGAGGCTCAACGCGGCAATCGTGGTGCCCACGCCATAGATGAGCGCGCCGTAGAGAAAGGTCTTCTTCCTGCCCACGACGTTCTGAAGCTTTGCGCCGAGCAGCATGAGACACGCCATGGTGAGCGCGTACGCCGCGATGATGCCTTGGATGACCTCCACGGTGGTGTGCAGGTCGCGCACTAGTGTCGTGATGGCGACGTTCAGGAAAAAAGAGTCGATAACGATGATGAAGCTAGCGAGAGAGGCGATGGAGAGCGTAGCCCAGACGAATTTCCGTTCAACCATTGCACTGCCCGCCTCGCGGCCAACGACGGGTTAAGAAGTGCGGAGCGCTCTATATATCCGTTTCGTTGCTGCAGCGCGGCGCACTCCTTCGCGTTTACTACAACGCTTTTTGTTTTCAAGCAGGGACTTCCTCGGAGCTGCGTCCCGATAAGGAGCTACTCAAAAGGCTTGAACTCGTGACCCTGCGATCCCCTACGCCTAAAGTCAGCTTCTGGGCACGATTATTCGGCGGAGGAAGAAAGACCCTAATCCGGATCTCCATGTGCGGTCCTCTTCTCCGCTCGACCCGCTCAATCGCTGAATCGCTTGTACAGGTAGTTCGCAATTAACTGGAAGATCAGGATGAAGACGATGAGCATCGCGACGTCAACAATCGGATGGAACGTCATTTTACCGTTGTATCCGCCCTGGATGAGGTCGTTCGCGTACGTGAGCGGTGAAACGTAGGCGATCATCTGCCCGACCGCAGGGAGCGTCGCGATAGGGATGAAGACGCCCGATATAAAGATGAGAGGGAACCTGACGACGTTCACCATCGAGATGATGTCCCCTGGACTCTCGGTCGGATATGCCGCGAAAAGGGTCCCCATCGTCGCAAAGCAGAGTGAACTGAGAAGGATCCCCACCACAATGAGGAGTATGTTTGCGATGGGCGTTGCCAAGATAAGCAGCGCCGCGACAAACACCACAAGCGCGATAACAACACTATAGAGAAGACCGCTGAGGCTCTCGCCCAACACCAGCGCGTTCAGGGAGATGGGTGCGGAGAGAAGCCGGTCAAACGTATTCGTCCTCCGTTCGATCGGGATCGATACCGGTTCGATAGATGATGCTGAGAAGAGGGTCGTGATACCAATGAGCCCCGGGATCAGAGCCATGGCGGTCCCAAGTTTTCCTGCCGTAAACGCGAGGAACATGAAAAGAGGGAAAAGCACGCCGCCGACGATAGTCCCTGGCCTGAGGTAATAGATAGCGACATCTTTTTTCGCAATCGCCCACGCGGCAACGAGCTCGCGCGAAAGCCGGTCTTGGAACCCCATAAGGTTAATCGATGGCAGTAACCCCACCACCTGAGCGCTGCAGCCCGGTCAACTTCACAAAGACGTCTTCAAGGCTCGGACCGAGGGTCGTGATGCTCGTCACCCGTGTGTTGTGCGTATGAGCGTATGCCATCACGCCGTCGATGACCTCAGTCGGGTCCTCGGTGAAAAGCTTGAACTTGTCGCCTTCCTTGCGTGCGTGGTTCACCATCGGGACCTGACGGAGCTCGTCAAGCCGCGTGGGAGAGCTGCGGTCAAAGGAGACCTCGATTGACTGGACGCTCTGAATCGTCTTTTTCAGCCGTTCTGGTGCGTCGATGGCAGCGATGAGTCCCTTGTCGATGATCGCCACCCGGTCGCAGAGGACATTTGCCTCCTCGATGTTGTGTGTCGTCAAGAAAACGGTGACCCCTCCCCGGATGAGGTCGCTGATCATGTCGCGGATGATGAGGTTGCTCTCGACATCGAGCCCGGAGGTGGGTTCATCAAGGAAGAGCAGGCGCGGGCTATTGACCAGGCCCATGGCGATGGTCAGCCGCCGCATCATTCCCTTGGAGTACCCGTGAACGCGGTCGCCCCGCCGTTCATACAGCTCAAAGCGCTGCAGAAGTTCGGTCGCCTTCCTATCCCGCTCGGTTCTGCCTACGCGATAAAGCTGCGCGGCGAGCATCATATTCTGCCACCCGGTCAGGTCAGTGTATACGTTGGAGGTCTCAGAGACGATACCCATGGATTGCCGTGCCGCGACGGTGTCGCGCACGATATCGTGGCCGAATATGGTCGCCATTCCCGAAGTCGGAGGCGAGATCCCGGTAAGCATGCGGATCGTGGTCGTCTTGCCGGCACCGTTTGGACCTAAAAACCCGAAGGTCTCCCCGACCGCCACCGAGAAACTGATATCGTTGACGGCGGTGAAGGCCCCGAATTGCTTGACCAGATGAGAGACTTCAATCGCCTGCGTGTCTGACGTCATACTGTGTTCTCGGAACTTCATACTGAGTTCTCGGATCTACTATTTTAACTTCGCCCTTGTAACGCGTCAAATCCGTCAACGCATCGAGTGACTACCCACATTTCACAGCCCTCCTTCGCAGTCCTGCGAGTATGACAATCGGATATGCAGGGGGAGTGGCAGGATATCCCCCAATGCTGACACAGGAAGGGGGTTTGCACTCCCGCCGCGCCGCGCGATGCACGATGAGACGTCGAAATGATGGCGTTCGCCCAGTGGACCCGGTCGTGCCTCGCAGGTGACCCGTCACGCTATTAAGCGGTTGGGGCGTAATGCACAGCGATGAAAACACTCGTAGCCTATTACTCGCGAACGGGAAACACGAAAAGGGTCGCCGAGGCGCTTGCTGAAACCCTCAACGCCGATATTGAAGCGATCGTGTCCGACACGAAAGACAAGGGCATGGGCAGGTTGGCGATGCAGGCATTCCTGCGGGTCCACGCAAAAATCGCACAAACGACGAACGACCCCGCGTCCTATGATCTGGTAGTCGTCGGCAGTCCTGTGTGGGCGGGCAAAATGTCCAGCCCGATACGAACGTATCTTGCACAAAACAAAGACGAGTTCACCAGCGTCGCCTTCTTTTGCACGCACGGACAGCCGGGCAGCGAGGGCAGTGCAAAGATGCTCGAAAGCATGGAAACCCTTTCCGGAAAAAAGTCGGCGGGCATGCTTGACGTTGCGGCTAACGACGTGGAAAGCGCGGCGTACGTCGAGAAGGCAAAGCGCTTCGCGGCCGCACTTCTGGAACTACCTTCTTCGCAGTAATCAGACGCTAGGGCCCAAGAGGTCGATTGAACGATTGCCGTTGTCAACCGGTTGCATCACATCACTGAGCACTTTAGAAGCTACGCGTGAGACGTCCGCTGTTTCCCCATAGACGGCGCGTTCGCCCAAAGAGGTGGAAACGCTTATGGGCTACGACGCTGCTCCTCCTCATGCTCAAAACAACTCACGTTGGAGGGAGGCATAAATGAGCGTTGAGGAAAACAAGCAATTAATGATAACGTTGGATGATTCTTGGAACACCCAGGACTGGGACACGTTCAACAAACGGCACCACGAAGAAGTCGCCGTGTACTGGCCGGGTCAGCCCGAGCCAACGAGAGGACTTAAAGCGCACCAAGAAGAGGCTGAGCAATTCTTCAAGACCTTTCCCGACAACCGTGTGGGGAACCGCCCATATCTGGTGCTCTTTGGTGAGGGCGACTGGACGTGTTCGATTGCTAATTTCACCGGCACGATGACCGGCCCTATGCCCGGCCCTGACGGAACGACGATTCAACCAACGAACAAGAAGTTTGAGATCGAGTTTTGCACGGTTGCCCACTGGAATGAGAACGGTGAGATCGTCCAAGAGAAGCTCTTCTACGATTTGGTAGGGCTAATGCGACAGATCGGCTTAATGTGACTGCACTGAATTTCAAAATCTAGAGAATGCTCCCCTCATCACTTACAAGGAGTAGGGCCAGTTAGCGACGTCTTAGCAGGATACCTTTATTAAGTCCTCAAGCAAGCGTATGGATCCTTGAGAAAAAGGCATGTCTACACTGCCAACGCTATTTGTGTCACACGGTGCCCCCACACTGCCTCTCGAGGACGTTCCGGCGCGACAGTTCTTGGCCACGCTCGGCAACCGATACCTGAACGTGCACGCGATTCTATGCGTATCTGCCCACTGGAATACGTCACGACCTGCGGTTAACGCCGTAGAAACGCCCGAAACGATCCATGATTTTTACGGGTTCCCCTCTGAACTCTACCGGCTGCGGTATGACGCACGCGGTTCACCTAACCTTGCCGGGCGAGTGGCTGATCTTGTTCACGGCGCTGGCTTAAGCTGCGACCTTGACCGCCATCGTGGCCTTGACCACGGTGCGTGGGTGCCGCTGATGCTCATGTTTCCCAACGCGGACGTCCCCGTCGTGCAACTCTCGATCCAGCGCCACTTCGATCCCGCGCAGCACGTAGCGCTTGGTGCAGCTATTGCATCGCTGCGGGCTGATGGCGTTCTTATCCTTGGCAGCGGTGGCGCCGTCCACCCGCTTGGCTACGCAGCGGCATCGCTGGGCGAAGGTGCCGCCACCGATGATTGGGCCTACGAATTCAGCGGGTGGCTGACCGACGCGGTGACCCGGGGCGACCGCGTCAGCCTTCTGAAGTATCGGGAGCGAGGCCCGTATGCTGAACGTGCTCAACCGTACCCCGACCACTTCATGCCGCTTCTTGTGGCGTTGGGGGCGGCAGGAGACGACGCGCGCGGCACGGCCCTACATCACAGCTGGTACTGGGGCGACTTAGCTATGGATGCTTACGAGTTTGACTCTGATCGATCTTAACACGCTTGGCGCCGTTAATCGATCATCGGGAATCTTAGAGCAGTCCGTATATTCTGAGCACAATAAGCACCAAAGCGATGGCGCCCCACCACTTGAGGAGATCATCGAACGTAGGCTTCACAGCTCTACGTTACCCGCCACAGCAAAAAACGTGCCGGAATGCTCAGCTGGCCGCCACTAATGCGCGAACGTGAGCACCCGAAACGCAATCCCGCCAGCGATGAGCGCTAAAACGATGGTGAAGATCGAGATGCCCACAGCCCACCGCGCGCCGATCTCCCGTGCTATGACGCCAAACGTCGCAATGCACGGAACGTAGAGGGTGACGACGAGACAGAACACGAATATTTGGACCGGTGTCATCGCGGTGCTAAAAATGAACGTTCCTGACGCGATGGCAAGCATTTCCACGGCCATCTCCTTTCTCAGCACCCCGTAGATGAGGCAGATGGCCGTGAAGGAGGGGAGTCCCAGAATACCGACGGTGATCGGCGCCATCGGCGCCTCGATGAATCGACTGAGGCCGGTTAGATCCAGCCATCCGAACACAATACTCCCTACGATAAGCAGGGGCACGGCGATGTAAAGAAACTCCTTCATCCGCAGCCACGTCTTCTTCAGGATCGGGACGAGCGCGGGCCTCCTGATGAGCGGAATTTCGAGTACGAGCCCCGCCGTCCTTCCCGGCACCGTTGCTCTCAGCAGCCTCCCTGACGCGATGATGAGCACGAATGAGATGAGGTAAATAGCGAGCGCGTACTGAACTCCCGCGTAGGTCGCCGCCACGCCTAGGATTATCGCAGTGCGTGCTGAGCACGGAATGAGCGTGATGAGCGCGGTGGTGATGATCCGCTCCTTTCTCGTGGGAAGGGCCCGAGTCGCCATAATCGCGGGCACGCTGCAGCCGAAGCCAAACAACATAGGGATGATGGATCGGCCGTGCAGGCCGATAACGTGCGCTTGCCTGTCGAGCAGCAGCGCCACGCGCGGGAGGTAGCCGACATCCTCAAGGACCGCCAAAAAGATGAAGAAGATCAGGATGTATGGAACGGCGATAGCGAGTGCCGCCGCCAGGGCGAGCAGCGTGGAGTGCAAGGCTGATGTGATGAACGGATTGGCAACCTGCGCGTTCACAGCCCCGTAGAGCGGCGGGAACACGGTTCCCTCGAAGAACGTGGTGATTAGGGTGCTAAGATAGCCGCCCACGTAGAAGATAAGCGCCAGCATGCCACCGACGAGCGCGATGAGCAGGGGGTACCCCGTGCGCGGACGCGTCGAAATCTCGCCAAACCTCTCGCCGAGCGTTGGTTTGTGGACTTTCCTGACGAGCACGGCACTCGCGATGAGGTCGGCCGTCGAGTGTTGTCCTCGGGCGATGGTAACGGCGACGTCTTCACCGTGGGCCCGCTCTACGTCCTCCCTGAACGCTATGACGCGCGCGAGCGTGTGCTCATCCACGCGCGACTCAAAGTCCTTGTCCCCCCCAAGGAGCCGCACCGCAAACCCCCGTTTTGGGATGTTCGTTTCGGGAAGCAGGGGGATAATCGCTGCTAAAGCGCGTTCGACGTGGTCGTCATAGCTCACCTGCCGATGCGCCCTTTTAGAGGGCTTGTCGGCGTAGTGAAACGCCGTTTCCAGCACCTCGTGCACCCCCTCTCCCTGGGTCGCGACGGTCGGCACGACTTGCACCCCAAGCTCTCTTTCGAGGTCAGCGACGTCGATGTCAAGGTCAAGCGTCTTTAACAAGTCGACCTGGTTAAGGGCCACGACGACTGGGAGGCCGAGTTCGAGGAGCTGCAACGTCAGATACAGGTTTCGTTCGAGCCGCGTGGCGTCAACGATATCAATGACGGCTTCCAAGGGGGTGCTCAGGAGGAAGTCCTTTGTCGCCGCTTCGTCTTCGGTAACAGCGGTGACGGAATAGACCCCGGGCAGATCATACACCATGACGGTGTGCTCGTCAAGGTGCGACAGCCCCTTCTGCACCATCACCGTTGATTGCGGGATGTTGGAAACGATGACGTTGACTCCCGTCATCTGGCTGAACATCGCGCTTTTTCCCGCCGAGGGGTTTCCCATCAGCGCGATACTCTTTGGTGCGGTGTCCTTCTTTTTTGAAGTCGTTTCAGGCATGTGCGTGGTAAGCTATCCGCTCCGCTCCTTTTACAGCAAGTCTGCGTCGTGCATCAGGGATGCGGACTAGCCCGGGGTCGCCGTAGAGGGTGCGCCTCTCCGTCTTCGCTTTCGTCGCCCTTCCGCTTCCGTCCCTTCCGGGCTTACGATGAGGGACTCTGCGACGTCCCTGCCGAGCGCGATTTGCGTATCCTTCGTCTCGATGATCAGGGGGCCCTTTGCGATCGTGCGTAGTACGCGCACGGTGAGCCCGGGGATGAGACCGAGCGAGCACAGCCGGCTGATCGTCTCCGGCTCACGGGAGGTCAAAAACCGTATCGTGTACGCGCCTTTTCCCACGTCAGACAGCTTTGAAACCTCTGTCTCGCCCTCGCTGTCGCTCTCAGGTATGGCGCTTCCGCCAGGGCACGTCGAAGGGTGGCCCAACTGGGCGGAGAGGTTATCGATTGCCTTATCTGAGATGACGTGCTCGATCTCGCACGCCTGCTTGTGCGACTCGTGCGTGTCGATTCCACAGATATCCACCAAAAAGCGCTCAAGCAGCCGATGCTTGCGCTTTACCTTTGTAGCGATCGCGCAGCCGGCCTCGGTGAGCGTTGCCCCGCGGTAGGGTGTATAGTCTACGAGCCCCTTTTCGCTCAATTTCTTGAGCATCTCGGTGACGCTCGCATCTCTCACGCCGAGGCAGCCCGCCAAATCTCGCGTGGTCGCGACGCTCGCCTTCCCTTCCTGCTTCGTGTAAATGGCTTCGAGATACTCCTCTTCTGCGGAGCTCAGTTCGTGCTTCTGCGACATGTTTCTCTGTATAATATTTAGGCTAACCTAATATATAAAATTTAGGTGGACCGAAACTGCTGTCGGGCGCTGCGTGGGTCACCCGTTTGCACGTTCCCCCGCTCCACACCTCAGGGGGCGGAGTTTCACGCCCACAGATAGAGGCGGCACGCGCCGCCATGCACACGATGCTTCCGAGCGCGCTTTTTTCGGAACAGCGTTGCGGCTCCGCCATCCCTGAACCAGCGGCGGCGCCGGCGTCGCGCCAATTCGTCAACTATATTACGGGAACGCGCCATTTCCTGTAAGCAGGTCGTTGTACGCCACAGGAGAGACACCCGTGTTGAGCAGACTCAAAGACTCAGTTGATCGGCTCCTCTCGCGACCGGCGAATCTCCTCGTCGGTCTCGGCGTCACCCCCAACATGCTTACCCTCGCCGGCCTTGCGATTGGCGTCGTCGCTGGCATCATTCTTGCTCTCAGATTCTTCACCGCAGGCGGCGTTCTGATCCTCGTAACCGGTTTTATCGATATGCTCGACGGCGCCGTGGCGCGCAACCGGCGCGCCGCAACGACCTTCGGCGCCACCTTCGACTCGATATCTGATCGCTACGTCGATTGCATTGTGTTACTCGGTCTTGGCATCGCTGGCGTCAACTGGATCTACGTCGGCGCCGCCCTTATGGGCTCTCTCCTCGTGAGCTACGTTCGCGCGAAAGGTGAAGGAATGGGATTTCATTGCACGGCTGGGGTCGCCGAACGAAGCGAACGGCTCATCATCCTCGCCATAGGGCTGCTCGTTGGATTGGCTGAACCAGCGGTGCTCCTTGTCGCAATCCTCGCGCAATTCACCGCGCTATGGCGCGTGGGCCTCCTGCTTAAGCGCGCAGCTCACTGACTGCCAAGGCGAGCCGCTTCGTGTGCGCTTGACGCGCAAAAAAGTCTCACGTGCTCGGCTCTACGCCCTCTTCGAAGGCACGAATCGATTCAAACGCGGCAATAGCGGTCGCGCGCTGTTCGTCCGTGAGCGATTTGCCCCCATAGTGGGTGCGTTCAAATGCGATCGTCAGCGTGCGCAAGGGCTCACGTATCTCCGGAACCGCAGCCTCGATCACGGCGTAGTGCTCCCAGTGCGTCATGTGGGGGGCGAGCGTCACGCCGGCACGCGACGCGAGCGATGCCAACGCCTCATCGTACAGTGCCGCGATCGCCTGCCGGTCGTTTCCTTGTTCCAATAGCTCGCGCGCCTGGTTGAGCGCGGTCGCATCGCCTGCGTCTTCCAAAACAGCTGGTTCTGATGCAGAGACGGGCGGCGCTTGTTCTTCGGTTGACTCGCTTGCGATGGGCTGCACTCCTTCGATCTGTGGCGCCGAGCCGCGCACCTCCTGCGGCGGCTCTTCCGCCGTTGTCTCTGATGCCACGACGGGCGTCTGGGCTTGCGTTGATGGCGTTACCGTCTGCTTTTGTTTAATGACCTGGGGCGTGCGGTCAGGGTCTACAGGATGAACAATTGCCGCAGCGGGAGAGCCTTTTCCGCGGAACCACCGCACGAACAAATAGCATAGAACGACCACGACTGCGGTGATAAGCGCGATGAGCACATACAGTGGCGCTGGATCGACTGGAACGCTTGTTGCCGCGCTCGTCGTGCTGATAAAAGAGGAATTACTGGGCTCCACGACCGTGTACACCATCGCGCCGTTCGAAAATGCCGTAGGAAAGTAGTACGCGCCGACCGGAGCCGAAAAGGCGTATCGCCCAAGTTTATCGGTCTGAGCAGAAGCGACTGTCACATCGCCCATGTGGAGTACTACCGTCGCGTTCGGAAGCGGCTTACCATCGGCGCTCACCTGTCCGTGTGCTTCCAGAACACTGCCGAGCGAGATGCTGTTTGAGCTAACCGTGACATTATTCGTCACGCTGCTGGACGCCGCTAATGCTTGGGCGTCAACAAGGTGTACTCCGCCCTGTAGGGGGTCGTGCGCTGGTACAAAACCAACGGTAATTACAAACACAAGAAAGAGCACCGCGAAGACGAGTCGCGCTTTGCGCGTTGAGATAAGCACTATTTGCACCTATTTTGTCACGTCGAAGCTCCTCTCGGAGCCTGTCGCTATTACCACGCGTTGAAGGGAGTTATTAATGATGCGGTTGCAGGTCGCGTCCGCGAGGTGTTAACTTAGTATCCGCTTGGCCGCTTCTTCGTACGCCGTTATCAAATCGCCGCGCTCGTAGCGGAAAACGTCCTTATCAACCGACTCGCCCGAGTCCTTCAGCCACAGGCGACAGGTATCGCAGCTTATCTCGTCGGCAACAATGATCTTCCCGTCGCTTCCCTTTCCAAACTCCAACTTAAAGTCGGGAAGCAGCAGCCCTCGCCGATTTAAGTGGTCCTTCAAGATCGTGTTCACGCGTAGCGTCAGCTCACGAATGGTCGCGAGCTCCTTTTCAGTAGCGAGGCGTAACGCGCGTATGAGGTCGTCGTTGAGCATCGGATCGCCATACGCATCAGACTTGAAGTCGATAACGAGTAGGGGCGGGATAAACTTCTTCCCTTCCTTAAAGGGATACCTGCGCACGAGTGATCCCGCGGCGATGTTTCGAGCGATGATTTCGAGCGGTATAATGTCCACCGCCTTGACGAGCATCCGTGTATCATCCACCATCCCTTTGTAGTGCGTCGCGATCCCTCGCTGCTCCAAAAGCTGAAAGAGCCGCGCGGAAATTCGCGCGTTGAAGTAGCCCTTCTGTGGCACGGTCCGTTTCCGTTTCCCGTTGAAGGCCGTGATGTCATCGCGAAACTCGATGATGTACTCCTCGGCGTCCTCGGTGCGGTACACGGTTTTTGCTTTACCAATGTGAACGATATCCATGGCGTCACCCGTCCCTTGTCTCGTCTTTCGTTTTTCGTCGGAGCCCGCGCTCGTCCGCCAGCGCCCCGATGAGCGGAGCGAGCGCCTCGCTGTACCATCCGGCACGCACATACTGCGGGTAGATCGGCAACCGCTCGGTCAGCGCAATGCCGAGGTCCGCCAGATCCGGCCAGGCGCGCTCCGGATTAATGTAATCGACCGTCACGGTCGAAATCCCGCCGAGGTCGGACGCCCCCACGCCGAGAAGCGGGGCCACCTCGGTGAGGTTAGGCGGCACTTGAACCGCGACGTCATCGGGGAGGAGATGACGCGCCAGCGCGACCGTGCGGAGGAGCGCCTCGCGACTCGGGCTGGAAACGTCGGCCATCCGCGTGCCCGGCTTCGGCATGAACGGCTGGATGATGACCTCCTGAAGGTGTCGGTATTTGTGCTGCAGCTCCGTGAGGAGTTCGAGCGAGCGGATGCGATCGTCCCAGTTTTCTCCTATGCCGATGAGGAGACCTGTGGTAAACGGAATGTGGAGCTTGCCCGCATCCTCGATGGTCCAGAGCCGCAGTTCGGGCTCTTTGCCAGCACAGCCCTGGTGCGCGTCAACGGAGGCCGTCGTCTCGAGCATGAGTCCCATGCTCGCATTCACGGGTTTTAGCCGCTCTAACTCGTCAAAGGTGAGAATGCCCGGATTGCTGTGCGGGAGCAGTCCGACGCGAATTGCCATCGTGCAGAGGTCATAGAGATAGTCAAGAAAGCTCTCATAGCCGAGCCTACGGAGCTTTTCGACAAAGCCGTCGACCTCATACGGACGTTCGCCAAAGGTGAGCAGCGCCTCGGTGCAATCCGCTTCCTTGGCCTGCCGCAGCACGATCTCCACCTCTACAGGCGCCATCAGCTGTGCCTCAGCGTCGCCGATGTCCCGCCTGAAGCCACAGTAGCCGCACGCGTTGCGACAGATGTTGGTCACGGGCACAAAGACGTTGCGCGAGAACGTGACGCGTGCCGGAAGGGCACGCGAGAGCGTCTCCAAAGGCGCACTAATGATATCTGCGGTGCTCAGGTGTTCAAGCGACATAAAAAGCGAGGCCGTTTTTACCACTACATGGCCGCGGTAATATATAAATAACGGGGACGCTTACGCCACCGGTGAGGCGACGATGAACGCGGCAAAAGCTGTAGTGCCGTTTAAGACGCGCGGAGCGAAGACGCGGCTCGCGCCATTTCTTTCCCCCGAAGAACGCATGGCCTTTTCAAAGGCGATGCTGCGCGACGTGCTGCGCGGCTTGAAGGGCATCGACGTGACGATTCTGGCGACCGAGGACTTCGATCCCGAGTGCGACTGGGCGCACGTCGAGCTCAACCGCCGCGACCTGAACACGGCTATAAACGCCTACATCAGGCACGTGCGCGAACCGACTCTCATCGTGATGTCCGACATCCCACTCATCCAAGAGTGGCACGTGCGCGAGATGTACTCGGAGGGCGTCACGCTCGTCCCGGGGCGCGGAGGTGGCACCAACGCGATCTTCATGCGCGACCCCTCGCGCTTCAAGGTCGATTTTTACGAAGTGAGCTTCCTGAAGCACGTAGCCATCGCCAAGCAGCGCGGGCTCCCGTTAAAGATCCTCGATTCGTTTTACATGAGCACCGACATAGACAAGCCCGAAGATCTAGCCGAGGTGCTCGTCCACTGCCCCGGGGACTCGTGCGCGTACCTGCGCTCAATTGGCGTGCGGCTCAGCTACGGCAAGAGTCGCATCGCCGTCGAACGTGGATAATCGTTTCAAGAGAGCACGCTGCTCCCCACAAAAAACGAATGTTTCAAGAAGCGGCTAAAAGACAGGCGTGAGCCACCGCGTGTAGCGCGGATCGTTGCCGCGTGCCGCGTTGAAATACGCCTCTTTGAGCTCCTGCGTTATCGCGCCGGCCCCACCGTCACCGATGATGATCCCGTCGACGCTCGTTATGGGGGCCACTTCCCCCGCGGTGCCGGTAAAGAAGAGTTCGTCCGCGGCATAGAGCTCTGTGCGGCCAATCCTCCGCTCACGGACATCGTAACTGCGATCCGCACAGAGCGTGATGATCGCGTCTCGCGTAATACCCTCGAGAATGTCATCCGAAACAGGTGGCGTGAGAACGGTGCCGTTGCGCACGAGAAACACGTTCTCGCCGCTTCCTTCCGACACGAAGCCGTCTTTGGTGAGCAGTATCGCCTCATCGTACCCGTCTTGAACCGCCTCGACCTTTGCGAGCACGCTGTTGACGTAGGCGCCGGCGAACTTGCCCGTCGGGGGCAGCGCGTTGTCTGAGACCCGCGCCCACGAGCTCACACACACTTTGAGGCCCGCATCGATGTCGTCGAAGTACTTGCCCATCGGTTCGACATAGATCGCGTAGTCGTTTGCCCTGCCGCACGGGTAGAGGCCGACGGTGCCGGCCCCCCAGTACACGATCGGTCGTATGTACACGTCCTCTTTGAGGGCATTTTCACGCACGACGTCAATGATGGCGTCTGCGAACTCCTGCTTGGCGAGCGGCAACGTGAGCCTGAGCACGCGCATGTTGCGATACAGCCGCTCGACGTGCTCCGTCAGTCGAACGATGAAGCTCTGCCCCTTCCCGTCGTTGTAGTAGGCCCTTATGCCCTCAAAAACAGCAGTACCGTAGTGGAGGGCGTGCGTGCTAATGTGCACCGTTGCGTGGTCCCACGCTACATACGCCCCGTTCATCATAACTTTGCGACTCATCCACGACTCCTTTTGCAGCTCACAATCGTCGGCATTAGGTTTGGTGTGTTCTCCAATGCGCAACTACCCATTTAAACCTTTTTTTCTCGTGCACGGCTATCAGATCAGTTATATACCTGCCAGCGCAACTAGTAGTGCACGGGCCTGTAGTATAGTCTGGATAGCACAGCGGCCTCCGGAGCCTCAAACCCGGGTTCAAATCCCGGCAGGCCCGCTCTTGCTCGCGGCTGCAGTGATTTTTGCGCTATGCGCGGCCTGACCGCGCCCGACTTTGACGTCAGAGCTCGTCACGCGAAGCTACTCTCGCTTCTCCAAGCCGTTGCTCTGTCGAATGCCTTCGAGGGCGCGACGCCTCACTTCAAGCCTCAGCACGTTGAACGGGACGTTGCAGAAGGGGAATAGTCGAATCTCCGTTATGTCGCGCGTTTTACGATCGACGACGAACGGGAACTCCACGCAGACTGCAGGTCGATCGGCATAGACCCGGCATCGGCCGCCCTCTTCGAGAAACGCGCACGGCTGAGCTTTTTTTAGCGCGTACGTGTAACGGCGGTCGTGATTATCGGCGTACGATACGCAGTGCTGCGCAACAAACTCGTCGAGCGACAGTTCAAGGTGCGCGCGCAAGCGCTCCACGTCATCAGACGTCAGCCTGATGATATCGAAGTAGCAACACCCCGGCAGCGAACAGTCAGCGCACAAGTGTCGCGACGAATGATCGTTCGCGCGAAGATCGTCGAGCAGTCGTTCGGGCGACAACGAAAAGTGCCACCCCCCTTCACGTTCCGTGATGATCTGATCAACGATGCCAAGTACGCGTTCGCTGGCGAGTGCCTCTGGCGCGTTAAGCCCCCCTGTCACCTTTGACGCGAGCGTTCGCCGCAGGTCGTCCTCTCGCCTTGGCTCAAAGAGACTGCCGTACGACGCTTGCGTGGCCGCGCCGCGTGACGCACGATATTTGGCCCACCGACCCGCATCACCTACTCGCTGCTGTTTTGTTACCAAATGCTCATCGCTCCCCGAGATCCGCAGTCACGATCTTGCTCAGCACCTTTATAGCACTTCCCACGCAGCCACGCTTCAGCCGGCAGGGCTGAACGCGTACCTCGCGCAGAGTCATCCCAACGAAGGCTGGCTAAAGCTCCTTTTTCGTAAGAAACCTATTAATGTTAGGATGCGCTCTTGTAGAGTGATGTCAGACAAGCTAGACGGTTTGCGGAATTTGCTTGAGCGGCTATCAAATGCCCACGGCGTTTCCGGGCACGAAGGGAGCTCCCGCGACATACTCACGCACGAACTCACGCCCTACGTCGATGAGATCAGGATTGACGCGTTCGGCAATCTGATCGCCACAAAATCAGGGAAAGGACCTTCCGTAATGCTCTCTGCGCACATGGATGAGGTGGGCCTTTCCGCCAAGTACATTGACGAAAACGGGTTTATCTACTTCATCGGTATCGGCGGTTGGTTCGACCAAACGCTGCTAAACCAGCGCGTGCGCCTCCACGGAACCAAAGGCGATATTCCTGGAGTGATAGGTTCTAAGCCCCCACATATTCTCGAGGAGGAGGAAAAGAAAAAACCGATCCCGATGAAGGACATGTTTATCGACATCGGTGCCGCAAGTGCCGAGGACGTCGAAGGCCTCGGCGTTCAAATCGGCACACCCATCACGATCGATCGCCAGTTTACCCCACTTTCGAGCAACTTCGTTACGGGAAAGGCGCTGGATGATCGAGCCGGATGCGCGATGATGATCGAGGCCATGAAACGCACCAAGGCGACGACCACCGTGTTCGCGGTCGGTTCGACGCAGGAGGAGGTCGGCTTGAAGGGTGCCAAAACGGCGTCATTTGGGCTGAATCCCAACGTTGCCATCGCCACGGAGACCAACATAGCGGGGGACCACCCAGGCATCGAAAAGAAGATGGCGCACTTGGAGCTCGGCAAGGGCCCCTCGGTCACCGTCGTCGACGGGGCGGGGCGCGGCCTCATCACCCCGGACTCGGTGCTTCGCTGGATCGAAGGGACGGCTCAGAAGGCGCGGATCGCATACCAGCGCGACGTCAGCTCGGGCGGCACCACAGACGCCACGGCGATCAACCTCACGCGGGCGGGGGTCCCCGCGGGCGTCGTCAGCGTCGTCACGCGGTACCTCCATACCCCCGTCGAGGTGCTCAACCTCGAAGATCTCGACGACGCCGCCGAACTCGTCGCCCGCATGCTCGAGACCGTCGCGGACTACTTTTAACCTTCCAACGCGTTCAACGGGGCCAAAACTCGCGCGCGTGAGAGCTTTTATATAGTTACGGCTTCCTTCTACAGCAAGGAAGTGACTACCGTGAGGGATCGCTTTATTTAACGACATCAAGTTTTTCGACACGACGCTGCGCGATGGAGAGCAAACCCCTGGTGTGTCGCTCACTGCCGAGAAGAAACTGTGGATTGCTAAGGCCCTAGACAAACTCGGCGTGGACGTTATCGAAGCGGGATCCGCGGTCACGTCGGAAGGCGAGCGGACCGCCATCAAAGCGGTCGCCCACGAAGGATTGCGCTCCGAGATATGCAGCTTCGCGCGCGCCCTTCGGGGGGATATCGACTACTGCCTCGAATGCGACGTGGACTCAGTGCACCTCGTCGTGCCCGTGTCGGATTTGCACATCGAAAAAAAGTTGCGCAAGGATCGAGACGCCGTGCTGCGCATGGCCGTGGACACGACGGAATACGCCACCGAGCACGGCCTCATAGTGGAGCTTAGCGCCGAAGACGCGTCACGAGCGGACGGCGATTTTCTGCGCGTTTTCTATCGTCAAGGCGTCGCTGCCGGCGCCAAACGGCTCTGCTACTGCGACACCGTTGGCGTGCTCATCCCCGATCGCGCGGCCGCTGAGTTGGCTGACCTCGCGACGATAGCACCCCTAAGCATCCATTGCCACGACGATTTCGGCCTCGCGACGGCGAATTCCATCGCGGCCCTTGGCGCGGGCGCGACGCAGGTACACGTGACGGTGAACGGTCTGGGTGAGCGTGCGGGAAACGCGTCGCTCGAAGAGCTCGTGATGACGCTCGAGTCACTGTTTGGCTACACGACGCGCATCAATACGACCGAGCTCTACCCTATTTCGAGGCTCGTGAGCAGGCTTACGGGCGTGCCCGTTGCCCAGAACAAACCCATTGTCGGAGAGAACGCGTTCACGCACGAGTCAGGCATCCATACCCACGGACTGCTGGCAGACACACGGACGTACGAGCCGATAACCCCTGAGATGGTGGGTCGAGAGCGACGGATTGTGCTCGGAAAACACGCGGGCAGCGCGTCGGTGCGACTCGCGCTACAAGAGCTCGGTCTCGACGCGGACGATGAGCAACTGAGCGACATACTGAAACGCATCAAGGAGCTGGGCGACAAGGGAAAACGCGTCACCGACGCCGACCTACAAGCCATTGCCGATGCTGTGCTCGAGATCAATCGCGAGGCGCGTATAAAGCTGCAAGAGCTGACAGTCGTGTCGGGAAACATCGTTACCCCGACGTCGTCAATCAAACTCTCAGTCGATAACCAAGAGGTCGTCGAAGCGGGCATCGGTCTCGGGCCGGTTGACGCCGCGATAAACGCGCTTAGAAAGGCGATAGGAAAGCTTGCGGACATAACGCTCGAAGAGTACCACGTTGATGCCATCACCGGCGGCACCGACGCACTGGTCGAGGTGTGGGTGAAGCTAAGCCGAGACGGTCACGTCATCACAGCGCGCGGCGCGCGCGCTGACATCATCATAGCGTCGGTTGAAGCGGTCGTTGAGGGCGTAAACAGGCTACTAACGTTGAAATGATAGGTGAGATGCAATGAACCTGAGCGGTGCCAAGGCACTTTTGAAAAGTCTCGAATACGAACACGTGGATACGATTTTCGGCATCCCTGGAGGCGTCGTCATACCCATCTACGACGAACTCTTTAACCAAGATGCCATTACGCACTACCTCGTGCGCCACGAACAAGCAGCCGCGCACGCAGCGGATGGCTACGCGCGAGCAACCGGGAAAGTAGGCGTGTGCATGGCCACCTCAGGTCCCGGAGCAACGAACCTCGTCACAGGGATCGCGACCGCCTACATGGATAGCGTGCCCCTCGTCGCGCTTACGGGTCAGGTGACCACGGATCTCATCGGCAACGACGCCTTTCAAGAGGCCAACATAACGGGCATCACACTCCCGATCACGAAGCACAGTTACTTGATTCACGAAGCGAGCGAGATTCCACAGACGATAAAGGAGGCGTTTCACATCGCATCCACCGGTCGACCAGGTCCCGTCTTGATCGATATCCCAAAGGACGTGCAGACGACGAGTGCCCGGTTTGAATATCCGAAAAAGGTGCACTTGCCCGGATATCAGCCGACCTACGAAGGACACCCAGGTCAGATTAAGCGCGCGGCGAAGGCCATTAATGAGGCGCACCGACCCGTAATCTACGTCGGAGGCGGCGCCAAGATCAGCGGAGCTTCCGAAGAAGTCCGTGCACTCGCCGAAACTATTGTGGCGCCGGTGACGATGACGCTTATGGGCATGGGAACGTTGCCCGCTGAACATCCACTTTCGCTAGGGATGCTCGGCATGCACGGGACAAAGTACGCGAACTACGCCGTTACCGAATCAGATCTCATCATCGCGATCGGAGCGCGCTTCGACGACCGCGTAACGGGTAAAATCGCGAGCTTCGCCCCCAACGCGAAGATCATTCACATCGACATCGATCCGGCCGAGATCGGCAAGAACGTCAGAGTCGACATACCGATCGTCGGCGATGTGAAGCGAGTGCTCCAAAAACTGATCCCACTTCTCAAGGACACGCGCACAAAAGAGTGGATGGAAAAGGTGCAGACGTGGAAGCGCGAGTACCCGCTTGAATTCGGCGAGACAGGCTTAAAGCCACAGTACATCGTGCGAGAGATAAGCAGACTGTGCCCAGACGCCGTCGTGTGCACCGAAGTCGGGCAACATCAGATGTGGGCTGCGCAATACTTTAGCCACCGCCACCCGCGAAACTTCATCTCTTCGGGAGGCTTGGGGACGATGGGGTACGGGTTCCCCGCGTCCATCGGAGCGAAGATCGGTCGGCCCGAAGAGACCGTTTTTGACCTTGCCGGAGACGGGAGCTTCACCATGAACTGCCAAGAGCTTGCCACAGCAGTCGCTTACGACGTTCAGGTCAAGGTCGCGATCTTCAATAACGGCTACCTGGGCATGGTGAGGCAATGGCAAGAGCTCTTCTACGACCGTCGGTACTCCCAGACGAAGCTCTCCGAGATCAACTTCGTGAAGCTCGCCGGCGCGTTCGGCGCTCACGGAATACGCGTGGACTCGCCGAGCGAAGTAGCGCCCGCCATCGAAGAGGCGCTTGTGGTGCCAAAGCCCGTTATCATCGACTTCAGAATCGAACCCGAGGAGTGCGTGTTCCCCATGGTTCCAGCAGGAGCGGCGCTTAACGAAATAATCGACGCAAAGAACGGGAGGGTGTAGCGGATGAAACACACCGTATCTGTCCTCGTTCAAAATAAGCCCGGCGTACTGGCGCGAACCGCTGGCCTTTTCAGCAGACGGGGCTATAACATAGAGAGCCTAACAGTCGGCGTTACCGAAAACGAAGCCGTTTCACGTATGACCATCGTTGTGACCGGCGACGATACCGTGGTCGAACAAGTCACCAAGCAGCTCAACAAGCTCATCGAGGTCATCAAGGTGAGTGATCTCACCAAGGAGTCGTACGTGAACCGAGAGCTCGTGCTCATAAAGGTCACCGCCGACAGCTCAAATCGAGCGGAGATTATGCAGATCGTCAACATCTTCCGGGCGCGAATCGTCGACGTGGCACCCAAGAGCCTCATCATCGAGGTGACCGGTGATGAGGGAAAACTGGACGCGCTTATTGGTATGCTCAAGCAATTCGGCATCAAGGAGATCGTAAGGACGGGCACGCTAGCTCTAGGGCGAGGACCCAAGGTGATACAAAGCGGCAAAGACTAGAGCGCTGTGACTAAGAGACGCCGAGCAACGAAAATCACTAAAGCGCAGCGGGACATCACCCCCCGATCGAGGGCGAGGGATGGCTTGCCGGGATATGTCTCAATGCGGGCGGCACACGCTCGCGCCACAAGCTTTTTTATACGGCTCATAAACTAAGAGACGATTGATGGAAAATGGAGGGTTAACATGGTTCAAATCTTTTATAACGAAGACGCTGACTTGAAACATCTAAGCGGCAAGACAATCGCAATCATCGGTTATGGCAGCCAAGGGCACGCCCAAGCACAGAACCTCAAGGACTCGGGACTAGATGTTCTCATCGGTCTGCGCAAGGGGAGATCGTGGGATCAGGCGCTAAAAGACGATTTTGAAGTGCTCAGCGTCGCAGAGGCGGCAAATCGCGGGGACGTCGTGCAAGTGCTTCTGCCCGACGAACGCCAGGCGGCTGTGTATAAGGCTGAAATTGAACCGCAGCTCCAAGAGGGGAACGTGCTATCGTTTTCGCACGGCTTCAACATTCATTATAACCAGATCGTTCCCCCGGCACACGTGGACGTAGTTATGGTTGCGCCCAAAGGTCCGGGCCACCTCGTACGGCGCATCTATACCCAAGGGGAGGGCGTCCCAGCACTGGTGGCCGTGTACCAAGATTACACGGGTAACGCGTTCCAGACGGCGCTCGCGTATGCTAAGGGCATCGGCGCCACGCGAGCGGGCGTGCTAGAGACGTCGTTTAAGGAGGAAACAGAGACCGATCTGTTCGGGGAACAAGCTGTTCTCTGTGGCGGAACCACCGCGCTCATCAAAGCCGGCTTTGAAACGCTGGTCGAAGCAGGCTACAAGCCTGAAATCGCGTATTTCGAGTGCCTGCACGAATTGAAGCTCATCGTCGACCTTATCCACGAAGGCGGGCTCTCGTGGATGCGCCATTCAATCAGTGACACGGCAGAATACGGCGATCTCACCAGAGGGGAGTGCATTATTACCAATGCGACACGCGACACCATGAGGGGGCTGCTCAAGGACATTCAAACAGGGGAGTTCGCACGCGAATGGATACTCGAGAATCAAGCTAACCGCCCGGTGTTTAACGCACTCACGCAACGAGAGAGGGAGCATCCAATAGAAACGGTGGGCGCAAAGCTCCGCGCGATGATGACGTGGCTCAAGTGACGGCGTGCTTGACTGGCCCCGGTTTTTAGTGCAGATGCGTGACTGTGGCCCACAATGATCAACGAACGCTGAGCGGAGTTTCACGAATCCCGTCGCCGCTTAGCTTCCCCATTTGACCGTCTGCAGCTGACGGCTCTTTGTTGCTTGGCCTCGCAAATAGCTGGCAATGCGTGCGCAAACTCTTATACTCTCGCAAAGAATTAGAAGGCGAGAAGGCTATGGTGGCCGCCATATGACCCAAGCCAAGCGCATCTGTGGTATCGGAGCGATTGTGTTTCTGATTTTGCAGCCCACGGCACTAGCAACTCACGCTCTGACAAGCGTTACTTCGTTTGCGCCGGTGAACGCGACGCGCGACCAAGGCTTTTCCCAGACGTGGCTTTCTGAACAGGGCACTGGCGCGGCACGCAGCCCGGCGATGGTATACGCGCTTGCGGTAGACGTTCCAGTTGCTCAGAGCGAGATACCTAATGTTTTAGTCCCCTCGACGATTCCGTCTGCTGAGCCATCGCTTCCTACCGTTAGCCCGACGCCGCAGCCGGCCACGGCCTCAACGAACAGCACCAACGGCACGGCACCGACCAGCGCCGGGAATGGTATCGACCTCGGCAAGGTTATCGGCAGCATTTCGCCCTACCTCATCATCGCTCTAATTCCGCTTCTTTTTGTCATCGGAGCCTTGTTTTATTTCTTTTTCATGGGCGATCAAGATCGCGGGGCTCCGAACGACGAAAACGAGGCAGACATTCAATTCACCGATGCAGGCGAAGATACCGGGTGGAGAGAGCTCAAGTAAGCTAGGTCTGATAATTTCACGGTTGCCCCAGACAGGCAGCGCTACAGCGTTAATAACGCTAGCGACACTGTGGCGTCTGCACACCAAAAAGAGGCAATCAACCCCCGAAGGGGGGTCGTATCACCGCCACAAAAAAACTCGTAGACGGCCAATCAACGGTTATTTCTGCTTCTAAACGGGCAATTGATAAAACGTTATATATTGTGCGGATCATCAGAGGGGTGTGGACTAAGGCTTGCACGACGCGCACAAAAACAGCGCTGGACGTCGGGGTGAACGCGATGCCGGACAAACAGGATATCATAAAAAAGAGCGTTGATATTCTCGCCCGTATCGTTGGGGATGATTCGGTGCCGAGAAATATCCGCCGCGCTGCCGACGAGGCCAAAACGAGGCTGCTCGATCGAGAGGAGTCCGAAGCTGTTCGCGCAGCGTACGCGATTTCGATACTCGACGACATAAGCAACGATCCGAACATGCCACTCCACACGCGAACGCTCATTTGGAACGTAGCAAGTCAGCTTGAGAAGGTTTCGATGGAATGATTGATAGCTTAAGCGCCAAGAGTTAGGGGGTGCGCGTTTGAACTCAACCCTCGTAATGGTCACTTTTTTTGCGTAGATGCGCAATCCGCGTCTGTGCGATCGTTAGGGCGCCGCACGGATCAACGTTCCTAAGGAAAGGTCGTCGCACAAGGTCGTCGCAAATAATAAAACGACCTGTAAGCATTTTTTCTGATTTAGAGCGCAATATGAGATGCGAAAAAGTTCGGTGCGCTCATCAAAGAGGAATAATAATATAACATAACGTACGAGTAGTTTTGCGCTTCGGGAGCGTGAGTAAGGTACGGTGACCTCATGGACGTTGACGAACAGGCCAATAAGATTAAGAGTTGGGCCAGAAAGCATGCCGAGAGACGAGGAATTCAGCTCAATCCTGACGAAGAGCGAGTCGATGAGGTCGCAAAGGGTCTCGCTGCCAGGCAGGAAAAGTTCGGAAAGCGTTACTGCCCGTGTCGCATTATTACGGGAGACGCCGATGAGGATCGAAAGATAATCTGTCCGTGCGTTTACCACGAAGAAGAGCTCAAAGAGCACGGCATGTGTCATTGCAAGCTTTTTGTTACAAAAGAACGTGCGTTGGGATGAGCGGTTGCGCGAGCATCTCATCAGGCGGCTACGAGTTTAAAAGCGGAATAACGCCCCCTACAGTGGTTGGCAACTTGATGCAGAACAAAACGGTCATCCTGTTCATCACGCAGAACAACTGCCCTGATTGCGAGCAGGCACGACCACTGATAGCGAGTCTTCAATCGCAGTACAATGGCACGAACGTAACATTTGTTAACTTCAACATCGACAACAACACTACGTCACAGAATGTCGCCAAAGCCTATGGCGTGACCGCAACCCCGACAACCGTTGTGTTACGCAAGGACGGGTCCGCCGCGATCTTCGTGGGTGTCTTCGACCCGAGCACGGTGAAAAGCGCCATTGACGACGCACGCAGCACTTACTAAGGACGCGCGCACATGGAAGTAAACCCACTGATCGCTTTCGGAGCAGGCCTGATTAGCATTTTTTCTCCCTGCGTGTTACCCTTGCTACCGGCCATCGTCGCCTCATCAACGGATCGCGGCAGATACCGGCCTCTCGCCATCGTCCTGGGCCTAAGCATATCCTTTACGAGCATGGGACTCGTCGCATCGGCTTTTGGCGCCGTTTTTACGGCGTATAGTTATTATCTCTTCGCAGCGGCGATATTCTTCATTATCGCAATGGGATTCTGGATGCTCTTCGATCTCCACCTACCCTACAGTGCGCCGCGGCTAGGTCTCATCGATCGGGTCTCAAAGAAAACGTATGACATTCCGACCGAAGGCATTGCGAGCGGGCTGCTGTTGGGACTTGCACTCGGCATTGTGTGGCTTCCGTGCACGGGACCGGTGCTCGGCACGATACTCACGTGGGTCGCCGCGAAGGGCGACGTCATGACGGGCGGCCTGCTGCTCATCGTTTACTCGCTCGGCTTCGCCGTTCCCATGCTGGCGATCGCGTATTCGACAAAGATGTCGTCATCACTTGTCGGCAAATCGTCCAAGACTATCTGGATTAAGCGCGTCGCGGGCTTAATGCTCATCGTGGTAGGCGTTTATCTGGTTTGGCCGTACCTCGCAACGCTTACTCAGTTTTAAAACGTCTTTTTGTGAACGAGGCCACAGCAGTATGCATTGGATTGTGCAAAAGAAAGAGATAGCGCCTTCCACGTTCGCGTTAAGATAGATGCACCGCTAGTCGCCAAAAAAGCAAGAGCGGGTCAATTTGTGGTCGTACGAGTCGATGAGGTAGCCAAAGGTCTTGCCCTCAGGCAGGAAAAGTTCGGAAAGCGTTACTGCCAGTGTCGCATTATTACGGGAGACGCCGATGAGGATCGAAAGATAATCTGTCCGTGCGTTTACCACGAAGAAGAGCTCAAAGAGCACGGCATGTGTCATTGCAAGCTTTTTGTTACAAAAGAACTATGCTTGCTGAGCGTCGCGATGAGCGGGTGCCTCAACATCAATCAGTCGGGTTACGAGTTTAAAAGCGGGATAACACCACCAGCAGTGGTTAGCAACTTGATGCAGAACAGAACGGTCGTCCTGTTCATCACGCACAACAACTGTCCTGATTGCGAGCAGGCACGACCGCTGATAGCGAATCTTCAATCGCAGTACAGTGGCATGAACGTGACGTTTGTGAACGTTAACATCAGCGCCAACAGGACGTCCCAGGACGTCGCCAAAGCGTATGGCGTGACGGCGACCACGACCCCGACAACCATTGTTTTACGCAAGGACGGATCTGCGGCGACCTTCGTGGGTGTCTTCGACCCGAACATCGTGAAAAGCGCCATTGACGACGCGCGCAGCTCGTACTAAGGACGTGCGCACATGGAAGTAAACCCACTGATCGCTTTCGGCGCGGGGCCTATCCCAAGATCTTCTGCGGCAGAGACAGAACGCCGCACTTCTCGATTGATACGGCCTGCGCCGTGCTGCGCCCGAAATTCGATGGCTGGTCTTTGATTCCAGAAGGCTGCCGCGTGATAATCGATGCCTTCGCGCCGGAAGGCGATGTCCTCGCGCCTAGCGTGACCGCAGCCGATTCGTTAATCCGCGACGCAGACGAGGTTCTCGTTTCCGGTCCCGGGGCGATGACTACGAGAAGAGCTGCAATGCCCGGGGGCGAGATGATGCGATCTGCGCACGGAGTGGCCGTCCTGGTGCGTAAGGTAAAAAGACTATAGGTTCAACTAGTAGGATACATTGCAGAATATCCATGGAGTGAAAAGGTTGTTCCGTATCGAAAACGCCGGACAGAAAGGGGGAGAATTATGAACACCCAAACCGTTGCACAGAAAACAAAGGGTATCGTGATCGCCGTTGTAAAGGAACAGGCCCCGCATGAGCAGCGCGTTGCGACCGTGCCCGAGGTGGTCCAGAAACTCACGAAGTCGGGGTACGAGGTCCGGGTCGAGCATGATGCGGGAGCGGGAGCTTTCTACCCAGACGACCTCTATGTTGCCGCCGGTGCGAAGATCGCGCCCGGTCGGGCCGAACTGCTAGACGGTGCAACAATCGTGTTGTGCGTACAGCCCCCAGCCATAGCCGATGTCGAGATGCTCGCAGCGAGCACGATCGTCATAGGGTTCATGAACGCGGCAAACAACCTTTCAACCGTTGCACGGATGCGTGACCGCAAGGTCACCGCCTTTGCCCTCGAGCTTGTCCCGCGGATCACCCGCGCCCAGAGCATGGACGCACTCAGTTCCCAGGCAACGGCCGGCGGGTACGCAGCAGCGATTCTCGGCGCATACAACTGCCCCAAGTTCCTCCCGATGCTGACAACGGCTGCGGGCACGATCCGGCCGGCAACGGTGCTGATCCTTGGCGCGGGCGTTGCCGGCCTCACGGCGATCGCCACAGCCAAGCGCCTTGGCGCCATGGTCGAGGCATACGATGTCCGGCGTGCCGCAGGCGAACAGGTCCGGAGCCTCGGCGCGAAATTCCTCGAGCTTGAGATCAATGCGGAAAGCGAGGGAGGCTATGCCCGAGAGCTCACGCCGGAAGAGAAGGTGAAGGAACAGCAGATGGTCTCTGCCGCGGTGGCGCGGGCTGACATCGTTATCACGACTGCCAGCATCCCCGGCCGGAGGGCGCCGATCCTGATAACGAAAGAGACCCTCGCAACGATGCATCCGGGCGCCGTCATCGTCGACCTTGCTGCTGAATCAGGCGGCAACTGCGAGCTGACACAATGTGGAAAGACGGTAAAGGAGCACGATGTCACTATCGTGGGCCCGCAGAACCTCCCGGCCCGGGTCGCGTTTCACGCAAGCCAGATGTACGCAAGGAACCTCCAGTCGTTCCTCTCGCTCCTTGTTAATGAGGACGGGGCGTTCACCCGTGAGTTCACTGACGAGATTCTGGCAGCAAGCCTCCTGGTGAACGCAGGCGAAGTGCGGCATCAACCAACGCTTGACCTCATCAGCGGAGGGAGGCTGTGACCGAGATCACTGCGTTCTGGATCGCTATCTACATCGCAATGCTGGCGGCATTCACCGGCTACGTTGTCATTAGCCGTATCCCCGCCATCCTACACACACCTCTGATGAGCGGCTCGAACTTTATCCACGGGATCGTGCTCGTTGGGGCGATGGTAGCGCTCGGCCTTGCCAATACGCCTACAGAGCAGGTGATCGGGTTCATGGCAGTTGTTCTCGGGGCAGCGAACGTGACTGGCGGTTATGTAGTCACGGAACGGATCCTCCAGATGTTCGACCGTAGCGGAAAGAAGCCCGGCAAGGGGGCGTGACGTGGCTGACTTCTCCTTTGCCATCGAACCCGTATACATTGCGACGATCTTCTTCTTCATCGTCGGGCTGCAGCGGATGAGCAACCCGCTCACGGCTCGGAGCGGGATCGTTTGGGCCGGCGCCGCGATGCTGATCGCAACGCTCGTCACGTTCTTTACCCCAAATCTCACCAACATCGGCCTGATCGCGATCGCGATCGTGATCGGTGGCGGCTTCGGCTATATATCGGCCAAGCGCGTGGCGATGACCAACATGCCCCAGATGGTTGCATTCTTCAACGGGATGGGGGGAGGCGCGGCAGCCGGGATCTCGGCAGTCGTGCTCCTTGGCCCGACCACTCCCACCAGCTCGCTTGCGGTCGTTGGCGGCTTGATCGGGGCTGTCTCGTTTTCAGGCAGCCTCATCGCGTTCCTGAAGCTGCAGGGCTGGATGCCATCGCGGCCGGTTACCTTCACGGGCCAGCAGATCGTCAACATGGCAGTCCTGGTCCTCGCCATCGTTTCCGGTGTGTTCGTCATCCTTCAGCCGTCATCGAGGCTGCTTTCCGTAAACGCGTCTCTCCCGCTCTTCTTTATTCTCGCTCTCGGCTTCGGGCTCCTCATGACGCTCCCGATTGGCGGGGCCGACATGCCTGTAGTGATCTCGATGTACAACGCCTTCACCGGCCTGGCCGTTGCGCTTGACGGGTTCTCGTTTGTCACCCCCAACTATGCGATGATCATAGCGGGCGTCATTGTCGGCGCTGCGGGTTCGCTGCTCACGCTCAAGATGGCTAAGGCAATGAACCGCTCGCTCACAAACGTCTTCTTCGGAGCCTTCGGCGCAACGGAGGAGCAGGCGGCGCATGTATCGGGCAGCGTGAAAGCGATCGAGGCTGACGACGTTGCAGTCATGCTCGCCTACGCGGACCGGGTTATCATCGTCCCCGGCTACGGCATGGCAGTCGCTCAAGCCCAACAGAAAGTGAAGGAGCTGACCGACGTGCTCGAGCGTAGGGGCGTGCGGGTGAAGTTCGCGATCCACCCGGTTGCCGGACGTATGCCTGGGCACATGAACGTCCTGCTTGCCGAGGCAGGGGTTGCCTACGACCACCTCTTCGACCGCGATGAGGTGAACCCTGAGTTCCCCAGCACTGACATCGTCCTTGTCATCGGGGCCAACGATGTCGTAAACCCGGCGGCACACCGGAAGGGCAGCCCGCTTTTCGGCATGCCAATCCTCGATGTCGAACAGGCAAAGAACGTGATCGTCCTAAAGCGCGGGCAGGGAAGGGGCTTTGCGGGGATCGAGAACGACCTGTTCTACCGGGACAACACGCGGATGCTCTACGGCGACGCGCAGGAAACGGTCGGCAAGCTTGTGCAGGCCCTCAAGAAACTCTGAATCCCACGGGGATCTGCGAGACCGATCATACGGCCCCGTCGAGGTCAACGGGAGCGACTTCTACTCAACGCAGCGTTTATCGATGTGATCGGTCAAGACCCCCCAACATTCTTCCCCCTCTAACGTGCGGCAATCCATAAGGGAACAGATGTAATACCTTTATTGACGATGATTGTCTCACCTTTTTGCAACACTCGTTGCCGATGAAGATGTTGCTACAAAGCGGCAACCGTAATTAGCGCGATGGGTGCAGGAAAGCGCACCGCGCGCGCGGTAGAGGCATTCATAAAGCAGGGTCCGTAAGGGCTATAACAGCCCAAAAAAGGACTGAAAGCAGTGCTTTCGAGATAAAGCGCTTGAACTGACTTACCTTGCAGAAAATATTTAATTAATCAACGGGATACTACAAGTCATAAGTACATACGGAGTGTTTTTCTAAAAGTGTCACAAGCGGAAGAAGTCAGCACCGACACGGAAGCACCAGCAGTTGAGCACAAAGCGTCAGCTTTGCTTGGAGGCCTAGACATAGCGGTCACCGACGAGATCGCTGTCCCTCCAATGCTTGTCGACCAGGTGATTGGACAGGAACAGGCCGTTGAGGTGATCAAAAAGGCGGCCAAGCAGCGCCGGCACGTCATGCTGATCGGCTCTCCAGGCACAGGAAAGTCAATGCTCGCCCGGGCCATGGCAGAACTCCTTCCCAAAGAAGAGCTGCAGGACATCCTCGTATATCACAATCCTGAGGATGGCAACAGCCCTAAGGTGCGTGTCGTACCGGCAGGGAAAGGGCGGCAAATCGTCGACTCACACAAACGGGAGGCACAAAAGAAGATCCAGTTCAGGAATATGCTTTCGATGGTGATTGTTTTCGCAATCGTCGGTTACTCTTTTGCGATCAATCAACCGATAATGGGTATCATCGCCGCTGCTATGCTTTTCATCGCGCTGCGCTACATTACGCCCCGTGAGGACGTGTTGATACCAAAGCTCCTCGTTATGAACGATGGCAAAGAGACCGCCCCCTATATCGACGGGACCGGAGCGCACGCGGGGGCCCTTTTGGGCGACGTGCGACACGACCCGTTTCAATCGGGAGGACTTGAGACGCCGGCGCACGACCGGGTCGAGGCAGGGGCTATTCACAAGGCGAACAAAGGCGTTCTTTTCATCGACGAAATCAATACGCTCAGAATTGAATCGCAGCAACAGCTCCTTACGGCGCTACAAGAGGGTGAGTTTCCCATCACCGGCCAATCCGAGCGCTCAAGTGGCGCCATGGTAAAAACAACCCCTGTGCCGTGCAATTTCGTGATGATCGCTGCCGGAAATCTCGACGCCGTGAAGGGCATGCACCCCGCTCTACGCTCGCGTATCCGCGGCTATGGCTACGAAGTATACATGCGCGATTCCATGCAGGACACGCCAGAAAATCGCCGAAAAATCGTCCGGTTTGTGGCTCAAGAGGTGAAAAAGGACGAGAAGATTCCCCACTTCACTGCCGATGCGGTCGAAGAGATAATCCGTGAGGCACGCCGACGATCAGGGAGAAAGGGGCACATCACCTTGATGCTGCGAGATCTTGGCGGCTTGATCCGCGTCGCGGGGGACGTCGCTCGGGCCGAAGCGTCTGAATACACGACCGCTAAACACGTTATCGCAGCCAAGAAGATGGCGCGGTCGGTCGAACAGCAGCTTACAGATCAATATCTCGAGCGCCGCCGCGACTATCAGATGTTTCGAAATACCGGCGCCGAGGTGGGCCGCGTAAACGGCCTCGCGGTAATGGGTGATGATTCAGGCGTCGTCCTGCCCATCGTGGCAGAGATCACCCCTGCGCAGTCAAAGCAGGAGGGCCGCGTAATCGCGACTGGCCTGCTTAAAGAGATCGCTCTTGAGGCAGTGCAAAACGTCTCGGCGCTCATCAAGAAGTTTTCAGGCGAAGACATCACCGACAAAGACGTGCACATCCAGTTCATCGGTACCTATGAGGGCGTCGAGGGGGACTCGGCCTCAATTTCAATCGCCACCGCCGTGATCTCCGCGCTTGAAGACGTTCCAGTTGACCAGTCCGTTGCGATGACCGGATCCCTTTCGGTCCGGGGAGAGGTGCTGCCCGTTGGGGGGGTCACGCCCAAGGTGGAAGCAGCCGCTAAGGCGGGCATCACGCGCATACTCATTCCGAAAGACAACGAAGGCGACGTCATGCTCGAGAAGCAGTACAAAGACACGGTGCAAATAATCCCCGTTAGCTCTATCCGCGAGGTTCTCGAAAACAGCCTGCTCGGTCGAAAGCGCGACGGCTTGCTCGAGCACCTCAAGAAATTCACCATAAATTCACACGATCTGACGGGCCGTTCGAGCGCGGTCCCTCAGTAACCTTTTTTTGCGCCCCATTTCACAGCGACGGTGACTGAGGCCATATACCATGGACGAAGAGAGCGTGCCACAGTATCGAAGGGCGCGAACGATAGAGACAAACGCCGATCTAAGCGCTCCCACTGAGGAGCTGTGGCACATTCACGACAATTTTGCCGCAGGAGAGCAAAAGGAAACGGCCGTCACGACCACGTCCCTCCTCGATCTGAAGATCGAAATAGCGCAGCGTATGTGTCGTGAGTGCCACTTCTGTGAACGGCGGTGCTACGCCAACAGAGCAGAGAGACCGGGATTTTGCGGCGTCCAGCGATCGAAATATTCATCCGAATTCCTTCATTATGGTGAGGAACGCGAGCTCGTGCCATCGCACACGATTTTTCTCACGGGCTGCACGTTTCAGTGCGCCTTCTGCCAAAACTGGGATATCGCACGACATCCGAAGGCGGGTGCGATCGCTGATGCAGATGCGCTTGCACGGCGAATCTACGCACGATCAATCGCGGGCGCGCGCAACGTGAACTGGGTCGGGGGAGATCCCACCCCGCATATCGGTACTATTCTGAAAACCATGCGAGCCCTCGCCGACCTCGAACAAAAAACGGAGGGCGATGCACGATTCTTGAACGTGCCGATGGTCTTTAACTCCAACACCTACTACTCCACGGAAGCCGCTAAGCTTCTCGATGGCGTGATCGACGTCTATTTGAGTGATTTCAAATACGGCAACGACCGCTGCGCGAAACGGTACTCACACGTTGACAAGTACGTGGAAACCGTTACGCGAAACCTGCTCGCATCGCAACAAAGGCTTATGATACGCCATCTCGTAATGCCCGGACACGTTCAGTGCTGCACGGGGCCGATCGTCGCGTGGGTGCGCGAGACCATGCGCGACGTCAAGTTCAACTTGATGTTTCAGTACTCACCCTATAACGTGACCGATTACCCTGAAATTAATCGGTTCGTGAGCGATGCAGAGCGGCGCGAGGCGACAAATATCGCAAAGGGCTTAAATCTCATCTGACGTTATCTTTGACTATGGGGATTATAACCCTCATTTCTGACTTTGGGACGTTCTATCCCGCCGTAATGAAGGCCGTCATCCTCGGCATAGCACCGGACGTCAGTATCGTCGATGTAACTCACGACATTTCGCCCCAGAACGTGCGCGAGGCGGCGTTCATCCTCCGAGAGACAGTCAAGTACTTCCCTCGAGGCACAACGCACATCGCCGTCGTTGATCCGACCGTCGGGACGGGCAGGCGGGCCTTAGTCATCGAAGCGGGAGGGCACTACCTCGTTGGCCCCGACAACGGACTTCTGATTCCTGCAGCACGCTCCTTAGGCGATTTTGAAGCGATGTGCGTCCACGTGGCGGCCAAGTCAAGAACGTTTCACGGGAGAGACGTCTTCGCCCCGGTGGGGGCGCATGTCTCTCTGGGGCGGCTGCGAAACCTTGAGCCTGCGCCCGCGCACGTAGACCTTGAACTCCAAGACCCGCAGGTGTCTGAGCACACCGTTAGCGGCACCGTCGTCTACGTCGACCGGTTTGGGAACTGCGTGACGAATATCAGCGGTATCCTTATGGCACGACGATCGGGCTACGGCAGCACGCACCTTCTCAACGGTTCCGTCGCGGTACAGTTTGTGAGAACGTACGACGAAGTAGCTCACGGACACCCGTTGTTGACCGTTGGAAGCTTCGATTTGGTGGAGGTGTCCATCAACCAAGGAGATGCTGCCACAGAGCTTAATCTTAATTCAGGTGACACGGTAACGCTCGATCGATTGTGACGAACGTCATCCTTGCAAGAAGCAGGGCGCTCTTTCCACGAACGTCAGAGCGGGTCCTCTACGCTTTGCGAGCACACGCCTTCAAGCAGAAGCAGTTTTCGTTTGATGTCAACGCCCCAAGAAAAGCCCCCAAGGCCGGACGCGGCTACGACGCGATGGCACGGCACAAATAGCGGAACCGGGTTGTGGTGCAGCGCATTGCCTACCGCTCGGGCCGCTTTCGGCTTCCCTAATAACGCCGCCAATCCCGAGTAAGTCGCCGTACTCCCTCTTGGTATCCCTCGCACCGATTGCAGTACGGCCCGTTCGAATGCCGAGCGGTTTCCAAGGTCGACCTGAAAGGTGCCAAGGTCAACGTTCTCTCCTTTCAAGTAGCGTTCAAGTGCTTTTGCGGCTGCTGTCGTAGTGCGTGCGTTAAACGAACCCGCTGCCCCGAGTGCAACTTGACAAACGACGTCGTTGCTTAGCGCAACAGACACGAATCTACCCAGGTATTCAGAATAGAAGCACCCGGTTTCAGTCATGGCTGTTAAAGGAGGTACCAGTCGTAGTCATACAAAGCCTTTACAAGCGTCCCTAATTGGACGTCTTCGCGAGGATCGACCACGAGTGAACGTAACGCATCCTTCAAGTCAGCCAAATATTGCGCGTTGCTCAAGCTCCCGTACTCAAACCTCCTGCCGCGAACCCGGCAACGTTCGAGCGTCTCCTGCCGAGGTAGAATGGTGACAGAAAGGTCGGTCATTTCACAAGCCTGTTGCATGGCTTTCCTAAAATCACCGGTGCAATAGGCAACACGGTGGCGGTAGTTGCTCCGCGTCTTTTCTAGATATCGGTGGAGCCGCGCACTCTCTAGTTCGATGAACTTCTTCTTGACTGACATGACGTCGCAGTCGCCGAGTACGAAATCGTAGTGAGCAAATGGGTACTCGGTATCAAGCTCCCTCGGAGTGACGCCGCACGTCCCAAATGCGACGATGTGCACTTCTTCTGGCTCCAAAACGCTGAAAATGACCTTGTCGTAATTTTGATGACTTGGACTCGTGTGATAAGGCTTCACCTTCGCACACGGCACAAAAATCAATACCTCACGCACGGGCGCAACGTACTCACGCAGCACGTGCTCATTTGCCCTCACCATGTCAGGATGGGCAAAGATCTTCTCTCCAACCAGCGACAATTTTGAGCGCTCTGATTCAGGGATTATCATCATCAGCGCAGTGGCCAGCGCTCAACAGCCTACAAAAGGCTTAGGCTTTTGAGTTCCTTAACAATTCGATCAACCGCATTAGCCGCGTCTTCGGGCTTTCGACCGCCAGTGACTACCAGTTTGCCGGAACCAAACAAAAGAACCACGACTTTAGGATCTGACAAACGGTACACGAGGCCCGGAAACTGTTCAGGCTCGTACTCTATGTTCTCTAGCCCGAGCCCTATCGCAATCGCGTTCAAATTCAACACTGAGTGAAGATCTGCTGACGCGACGATGTTCTGGACTTTAATCTCGGGCGTTCCCTTCACCTCGATTCCAATATTGCGAAGACTTTGAAATACGTTTTCAAGGCCCTTATAAACGTCATCGATGCTTTTTGCGCCCGTGCAGACAATTTTTCCCGATCGGAAAATTAACGCTGCCGTCTTCGGGTCCTTGGTCCGGTAGACGAGGCCCGGAAACTGTTCGGGGTCATAATCTGCACCCTCTAACGCAAGCGTGATTTGCTTGAGGTTTATCTCTATTCCGATGCCGGTTGAGGCTACCACATTTTCGATCTTAATGGTGTCTCGCGGTTCGATATTACTAGTGTCTCGCGGTTCAACCATACGCTTTCTCCCCCGTTCTTTGTTGCTTTATAAAGGCTTTTTATATATAACGTTAAGGGGCTCTCGTTGGTGTTCTGAAAGCGATCCGCCTCAAAATCTGGGGCGCTTCGCAATTACGCGAGCACAGCAATTTTATCTACCCGGTGGCTTATCTACCCGGTGGCCATAGCATATATCCTCGCATGACGCCTACGCTACGTGATGTTCACGAATTTGTCGGACGGTGATTCACGAGCGACTTAGGCGTTCGCAGCCCGCGAGTGGACCAAGATAACCAGCGATTGTGGCCCAACCAGAGTCGTGGGCCAACGGCAAGTCGGTTTTTACGAGCTTGCGGGTATGACCGGAGTACGACATGAGACTTGCATTTGAGCTATCTGGAGAGAACAAAAGTATTCCACGAGCAGAGGTTCTCGCACTTTTCAGCGGCGCCCTAGAACGAGAGCTTGAACGCGTTCTCGTGATTGATGTCGATACCTATGACCAGGCTCTCGGTGAGCGCTTAGCGATGACGCACGCGATACTCGAGGTTAAGGACGTGTGTTCACAAGAGCTCGAATCTATCTACCGAGCAGCCGGAAGCATTGAGCTACCTCGGGTCAGCGTCGCGGTGCGGGCTAAGCGCATTGGACACGGCCTGAAAAGCACAGAGGTCGAGGCTACGATCGGAAAGGCGCTTGCTGAGCGCGGATACGAAATCGACCTTACCCATCCGCAGCTTCAAGTGAGGGCTCTGCTCAGCGAGGGCGTTTGCATAATCGGGGTACCATTAGCGTTGATCGATCGCTCGCGCTTCGAATCGAGGCGCCCGCGTGTGCGGCCCTATTTCTATCCCGGCGTGCTCCTGCCGCGGTTCGCCCGAGCCGCTGTAAACCTCACACGTGTTAAAGCTGAAGAGCTCTTGTTAGACCCGTTCTGCGGCACAGGCGGAATACTGCTTGAAGCTGGTCTCCTCGGGGCTACAATCATGGGGTCAGATGTCGACGGTAGGATGGTTTTTGGAACGAAGATGAACCTCGACTACTATGACGTTCTGAGTGATCTGCTGGTCCAAGACGCTCGACGATTAGGTCTAAGGGACGAGTGTGTGGACGCTGTCGCAACCGATCTACCATATGGCCGTTCCGTAAGTGTACGAGCCCATTCGCTGAATCAACTGAAGGCAGCGGCCTTAGACGAAATTTTTCGCGTGCTAAAACGCAACGCGCTGGCCGTTTTGATATCCCATAGCCCGATTGAGTACGAGGTCACGGATGCTGGTTTCACGATCGAAGGACGCCACACGCAATACGTGCATAAGAGCCTAACAAGAGAAATCGTCATAGCGCGTAAATGACAGCTATGCGCCTTACCAGCGCAGAGCCCGGGTCTGGTTCGCTGCTGGCAGCCGAGCGGTCACATCAAGCGTCTGGGGGTTGAAACAATCCGCGGCAATTTCAGGCGAGGAACACGAGCTCATCTGCACGTTCCCAAAGAACCACCGTGCGAACAGAGTGCAATCTCAAGCAAGCACGGATTTGGGGGGCGTTACACGCGATGCATATAGCGGAAAACATCTTCGTGCTGGGCGGTAATTCTCACACCCTGGGAGGCACCAACGGCGTCAAGTCCCTTTTTTAGGTCGTCGAACTTCGCCGCGCCGATGTTGACGATCATAATCATCGTAAACAGCTCGGACACGATGGTCTGGCTAATATCCTCGATGTTGGCATTCACGCTCGCGAGTAGAGTGGTGACGGCCGCTACGATGCCGGGATGATCAGAGCCGGTCACCGTTACGATGATCCGCGCGCTGCACGATGGGGGAGCCACGCTTCGACCTCCTTATTTGATTCTGGTGCCCGACTGCATCTTTCCTGCCGGTCGAATGAGGACCGACCGACTGTCGTTCTCAGCGACGAGCAGCATGCCGCGAGATTCGATGCCCATCAACTTCACCGGCTGCAGATTGATAAGCACGACGACGTCAGTGCCAATCAGGTCCTCAGGCGCGTAGTCTTTGGCGATTCCCGCCACAATCTGCCGGGTCTCTTCGCCCAATTGTGCTGTAATTCTCAAGAGCTTATTAGATCCTTGGACCGGTTCGGCTTCGACGACGCGGGCGACCCTCAGATCAATTTTCTTGAAGTCGTCAAGCTTGATTGCCGCCTCCTCCGTGCTCGGCTCCTTGCCGGGACCTTTAAGATCCGCCCCGGCGATTCTTTCGTTTAGTATAGCCTCCATTGCACCGATCTTCTTCTCGTCGATCTTAGCGAACGGCAGCGCCGGCTTGGGAAGACGCAACGGTTCAACCTCCACCGTTGCGTCGGAAAAATACGTCGTGGTCAGGCCAAGCTGCGCTTGAACGCCACGCATCGTCGATGGCATGACAGGCTCCAACAACACGGACAAGGCTTTCACAAGCTGTATGCAGTTCTTGAGTTCACTTGCGCACGCCGTCCTATCGGATTTCACTAGATTCCAGAGCTCTCTTGACTGGAAATACGCGTTGCCGAAGTCTGAGAGCGACATCGCCGCGTCGACGACCTTCTTAAACTCATACTCCTCCAGTGCGCTCACCATCTTCTCGCGCGTCTCGGCTACGCGCTCCATTATCGCAGAATCCACGGGACCTTCAGGTACGCGCCCGAAGTTTTTGTACGCGAAGTGCAGGGTGCGATAGATGAAGTTCCCCAGCGACCCAACGAGTTCACGGTTGACCTTCTCACCAAAGACTTGCCATGAGAAATTCAGCTCCTTCGTGTGTGACGTATAGCTGGCGAGATAAAAGCGAAGTAAATCCGGATGAAACCCGTGGTCGAGGTAATCTTCATCTACCCAAACCACATACCCGCGACTTTTTGAGAACGTCTTGCCGTCGACTTTGACCATTCCCGACGCGACGATAGCCGTCGGCAAGGTGAAGCCCGCTCCTTTTAATAGCGCCGGCCAGAAGACGGCGTGATGGTAGATGATGTCGGTGCCGATGAAGTGAATTATGTTCGAATCGCTCTTCCAGTAGTCTTCCCAGACGCTTGTCGCTTCCTCGGTAAATGAGATATACCCTATCGGGGCGTCAACCCATACGTAGACCACCAGATCCGTTCCGGGAAATGAGACGCCCCACGCCAGATTTCGCGTAATACACCAGTCTTTCAATTCGTTGCTGACCCATTCGCGCGCATAGTTGCGGGCGTTGGCCGTTCCTCCGAGTCTTTCAAGGTACGCTAACAAGAAGTCCTTGAACGCGGAGAGCTTGAAGAAGTAATGCTGCTCTTCCCGATACTCCGCACTGGCCCCACACGTCTTACACGTCGGATCGACAATTTCCCCCGGTTCTAGATGGCGGCCGCATCCTTGATCGCACTCGTCCCCGCGCGCCGGCATGCCGCAAAAAAAGCACGCTCCCTCGACGTAGCGATCCGGTAGAAAACGATCGCATTCGGGACAGTACGCTAATCGTATGACCAGTGGGTATATGCAGCCGTTTGCTTGGAGCGATTTGACGATTTCCTGCGTTCTGAAGTGATTTGTGGGAGCATCGGTATTCCCATAATGGCTAAAGTCGACTGACAGAGCCTTAAACGTGTCCTCCCAGTAGCGGTGATAATACGCGGCAAGCTTGGCTGGCGTCGTTCCTTGTTGTTCAGCGTTAATCACGATGGGAGTTCCGTGCGTGTCCGAACCGCACACAAAGAGCGGGTCCTGCTGGAGCTTCTTAAGGCACCGAACGTAAATGTCCGCCGGGACGTACGTCCTGAGGTGACCGATATGGCACGGCCCGTTTGCGTAAGGCAGGCCGCACGTGATCAAAAGCGGTTTGATCGAAAGCGATGTCATTTTGAAGTCCTCGTAGCCCAAGATCGCATTTCGGCATCCACAGCTCGCGCAGGATTCACCTTAAAACGCCTCCGGCGCGCACCACGTAGGAGCTGCGTTTCGTGTCGCCAAGCCGATTCTGCGAAACGGGCTTCACAATGCATTGTGATAGTGGCTACCTATTTTAACTCTTCGAGAGCAGCGCTCTTTTCCGTCAGTCTCAGGACCCCACAGTTTGGACGTGGGGCTGCCACAGACCAATGCATACGCGTATCGTTCGAACTGAGGCACCTCAAAGGCAGGTCACGGTTGAAAAGGCTTAAGTCTTGACAACCCGTGATCATTGTGCAAAGGAATTCGCGTGCATTGACGACGGAAAGGAGGCCTCTTATGAGTGAAGAAGAGTCTTGTCAAACGTGTGGTGCCCCGCTACCACTTAATGCGCAGTTCTGTGTTCAGTGCGGAACCCGTGTAGATAAGAACGCCCCAGCAGCTGGTCCAAGTGCGGGGTCACCGATGCCAGGCTCACCCATTGCCATAGACGGGGTTCTGGTAGTAAGTTCAAATTGGATCCCAGGATACACTATTATAGAAACACGAGGATTCATCTACGGCCTTACGGTGCGGAGCAGAGGGCTTGGAAGAAATATTACAGCAGGATTGCGGTCTCTCGCAGGAGGAGAGATTCGCGAGTACGTAGAGATGATGCAACACGCCAGAGATGAAGCGCTATACCGACTCGTGGAGCACGCGAAAGCAGTCGGTGCCAATGCCATAATAAGCGCCTACTTTGATTCTTCGGAGATTTCTGATTATATGCAGGAGATCTTGGCATACGGAACGGCTGTGGTGATCGGGAAGAAATAATCGGGACAGTCGCCAGCGTCGAGGACGTAGAATGCAGCCACGCCGCTTGCTAATGCCCTCGTGGTCTTGGCAGATGGCTGCGACGTCACTGCAATCACTCCTGGGTGAGATCGGGCCGAACCCTGCTCAAATAATCAACAAAAAAGCCCGTTACAACTGCCTCGCCGACTGCCACAATGATGGTTAGTATCGGGATCTGGATCAGGTAAGTGAGTAGTGCGACGCCCTGTCACTCAGTTCCTTATGCGCCTGAAACCAGTATGACAATGAGAAAAACGTCGTTGACGACCAGCCACCCAGCAATGGCAGCGACAGCACCCCCGGTGAACATCTCAATTCGGCCTTTTGTCATTCTGAAGACGTAGAATGCGACCACGGTCTCGCTCAAGTTCACGATCGTGTTCGCTCCGACTAAGCCGCATCTGCCGTGACCAATGGCTGCGCTCAAGAGATTTACGATGAAGATAACAAGCAATCAGATGCCCTATCCGGCCAAGATGCCGATAAGCGGCGTGAGGTTCATGTGAACGCCTTGTGCGAACGGAATGTTGATCTGGAAGACTGCGAAGAGACTGCGGCAAGCAAGCAGGCGATCGCTAGCCGCTGAATTGCGATCGTGCGCCTTCGCGTGACAACGAGTGCGACAAGGAGCAGCGCGAGGGCTAGTAACCACCAAAATAGGGGCCCACTGGATGGGAAGAACGCCATCCGGAAGATGAATGTGCGCCATGTTAGAGCTCCGCCAAATGTAACGAATTGCTCGTTTGGCTATTAGGTGAAGCTTTCTGTGTCGAAGATGCGCTGGAGCTCGGAGCACGATTATGAAAAAGAGGCGGTGATCACAGCTCGGTCAATCTTCGTCAAATGGCAGCCTGTCGTGCTTTTCTAAACCCGCCGGTTCTACGTCCAAGGTTCTGAATCGATGGTAAGGCCACTCGTAGATGATGACCGGATTAGCGAGTACCTTTGCGCCTTTTCCAAAAAGCGATATCCGTGTGTAGGTAGAGGTCTCATCCAAAGGATAATCGCCTGCCGCCTCGGCAAAAAGGTGCTCCACGCGCCCTCGACATTGGGAAAGATTCCTCTTGTACCACTCCTGTGCAAGATGGAGCTGGTCAGCGGTTTTTTCGGATGTTGTGCCCCTCATTATGGTGTCCGCTGAGTGGAGGGCCAGCGTGTAATCAGCGCCGTATAATCCCTTAAAATTCCTGAGCGAAGGCTCTATAGCCGCCTCATCGTTTCCGAAAGATGGTGCGTTTGGCGTTTTATTTCCTACAAAGACTGCGATAATAGCCACCGCAAAATCTTGTAGGTGGCGTTTCAGGTCTGTCAACAGTGAGTTTTCATCAAAAGCCGCTCTTGTTCGAACGGAATCTGTGAGTCTCCCGGCATTGGTCGATGCACGCGGCAAATGATCTAAGATTATCAACATTGACCTACCCTCATTCGCGTCAACTTGATTTTGGGCCGTGCGCAGGGCACTTCTCACACCTGTGATGTTCGTTCCTGCATTTGCTTCAACGACCGTCAAGTAACGGGCCACCCCTCTGCTCAATCGTTCTCCTGCTTCAATTACCTGCCCCAATGTCGTTTCTTCTGCCTCAGAATCAAAGGCATTCTCGCGATACCGTGAAAGCTCCGTTGCATCAATCCCGCTGTGCCGTGCAAGTGCGCGCTCTGCAAAGTGTTCTTTGCTCATGCCATAGCTTACGTATAGCGTAGGAAACCGACGTTGCGCAGCAAAGTCAGCACACCACGCAATGAAGTCCGTTGCCTCCGTATCGCACGATGCAGTCACCGCGTATAACTTGCCTGGCTTCCAGCCCCCACCAAAAGCGAAGTTTAGCCACTCTGAGGGGGTAGGTATAATATCCTTCCTCTTTGCAAAAAGATTCGTGACGAAGAAATCGAGGTCTTCCCCAAAGGTACGTGTTTTATCGCTCGCTTCAAACAACAATGTGTTCGATTGATCTCTAAGCGTCCTCAAGACGATTTCAAGCGGAAGAGTGCTCGAAGCTAGAGCCGTTTCCGCCATTTGAACGAGTTCTTGCGCTCTGAATCGCGCGCCACGTGCGTTTGTGAGGTTCAAGTACTTCATAAATGTATCACGCTGGCACGGTGCACGGTTTCGTAGCCGCTGCACATATCGCGCTATTTCGTTCACGTGTGCGCGCATCTCAGGGCTTCGAGAGAGGAGGCTCAAGATTGCACTGTATTGTATCTGTCGGTCGTGATATGCGAGATAGTGACACGCGTGCCACAGCACGCGATTAAAAGGCAAACGAATGCCCCCCCTGGACACGTACTCATCCGCGAATCCCTCCGGGCGGAGCCCCAGCCTTAGCCCTTCGGTGACACTGTCTGGATCGTTAAGCAGATACGTGATGATCTCTTCTTCCATTGAAGCATGGTCCTCACTACGTTCGTAGTTCAGGTCTCTGATTGGCCTCGCTTGATAGTACTCGCAGTTCCAGCCCGTGCATGCCGAGCGCTCTCGGAGTCTCTTGCTCAACCAGATATCCTCGCAGCTCCAGCAGTACGTCCAGGGATTCTCTCGAGCCTGTGAAAGGCATTCCACAAACTTCTGGGCGTCGCTTGCCTCCCTCGAGCCCCCAAAGAAGACCGAATTCCGCATCATCGTCTGCGCCATTTTTCTCCCTTGCACGTCGCTGAGCCCTTTTGTCACAACGTATCGCACGAGGAGCAAGTGCGCCGTATCGCACTCTAGATCAGAAGACACGCCGTGATGCAACAGATCAAGGATACACGGCGGATGGCGAATTCTTTTGCGAAAAGACTTCTGAAACTGGGGTTCCACATTTTGACTGGACACGAATCTCTGCCTCACTCGCTGAACCGGGCATCGAACACCTATAGCTCAACTTCAGCCAATGGCGAATCGTCGTGGCGATGAGTACGCCACCGGTTCTTGCTTTTTGCGAAATAGCCCGTATACGTTATCTGTGCGTTAGGTGAAAGTGTATCGTTAGTGCTCGTCACGATCACAGAAGCGTGCACCTTCGACCGGCGCCTAACGTCACACGTTTCCGGCACGCATTATCCGATTCTCAACGCTCCAAGATCAAACGCGAGTTAGGCGCCCCAACCGACCTGACAGCTTACGATGCCGCCATACCGCCACCGATTGATAAGGCGCGCGTGATGCCTCGGGACCCTCGCCGATACCCAACTTCGCGCGCACTCGACGTGTTCGCCGTGGCGATCAAAGGCATTCTAGCGTCTACCAGCGAACTACTACTTTGGTGAACTCTCGCAAAACCCTATTGATGCTATTTCGTTCATCACAAAAATCACACAATAACTGCTGACTTTGGCCGACGCGGCCGAGTCTTTGCTTTGCGCTTTATGAGAGACACCCACCCTGAGTTGCCTTTTTTTTGTAAGCGCCTTTATCATCCTGCCCCACGCGAACAGCGTATTGGAGACAAACTCACCCAAATAGCGAGCGATGAAATTGTTTAAATACGCCGAAACACCTAACACTACGTGGTTCAATGCGCGAAGCCGACACCAGTTCAGTCCCGTACGGAAGATACGAAAAAGATGAATCAATTTTCGGTCTCTCAGATCTAGCGAGCCTGGCTGCGTTCATCTATCTTTTGTTCTTTCTCCTGGTGCTCGTAATATATAGCGCGAATCCTTTCGAGCCGGCAGTGTTCGGGTTCTACAAACTCTCAGTCTTCTTTCAAGTCGTGTCGTTCTTCGGCATCTTTTTTGTTCCGACCTTGCTGATCTACTTCGCCCTCGACTTCACAAAGAGCGTTGGGCACACGGTTGTCGTGCTCGGGTACCCGATTCTTGCGCTTGGAGCAGCAGCAATCCTTAACATACCAGATGCGCCACTTTTCGCAGCGCTGAGCGGAGTCGTGCTCTTTGCGTTCTATTTTTTGGCGGGGCTCAATCGTTCGGCGATCGAGAGACGACAGCGCGCCCCATATGCCCGGAGTGCCGTCCGTCAGAGTCCAGTTGTTCTACCCCCACCGCGGCTGCCTCCTCAACGACGGCCGTCAGATCAGCGTCCTCCCGCTCAGAGGCGGCAGATGTCACAATACGCGCCACCGAGCCGTCCTTCTGATTTCGGACGAGAGGTCAGGCCACAATACGGATCCTCAGATGGCTTTCTTTCTCGGCTCGACCGATTTCTCGATCGGTACGACTACGTGGACGGCGAAGCCGTGCGAAAGGGTTCCCGACGCAGCGGGAAATACGAAAGGGATCGACGGCGCGGCGGCCGATAGGCGCTATTTCCGCTATTCGTAGCTATAAGCCTAGGAGGCAATCGCCGCCATGATGACACGATGGATGATCTCCATCAAAGGGAGCATCATTCCCGGACGCGGGACACCTATTGGGGTCTTCTGCCAGATCCAGCACGCGACAAACAGCCAATACGACGAGACGAACGTGGCAAATCCCACCAGGATGGCCAAATCTTTCAGGCGTTTTCTGAAGCCCACGAAGTACGGCACGAAGAGACTCATCGTGACCATGGTAACGACTCCAAGCGTGCGGTTCAGCGAGAAACCTAACGCTCCGATAAGACCGCTTACTGCAGGCGCGACGAGCGCCGCGTACCCGAGCACTGATCCGCTGAGCACGATCCACGCAGCGGCAAATGCTTGTTTAATAGTGGACGCGTGAACGAGAACCTCGCGTATGCTTGCGAGTGTGAAGAAGATTAGCGGGACATAAAGCGGCAGAAAGTAGCGCATATCAAGGCCAAATCCTTGGTTTAGGCCGAACGGCGCGTAGATTATGACGTGCGCGACGATGCAGATGAAAAACGTGACTGCGATTGCGCGGCTCTTCTCTACCCTTAGGCGCGTCGCGCCCGTCCTGAATCTCAGCAGCGTTCGCGCGACGTACGGGACAGCTGCGAAGAGGGGAATTATGAGCAAGGGGCATATCTGAAATACCGAGAGCGTCACCGGCATGTCGACATAGAACAGCACGTGATAGAGGGTTTGAGGCCAGCTCGGCACGGTTTGTAGTTGCCACGTGGCTAAAAAGAGGTTAGGCAGACTTTGGATCGTGGAGAAAAGTGCGGAACCGGTGGTTGCGTTAATCGGGGAGGCCTGCTGCGAGATTTCTGGGTGTGCACTGAGATAAACTGGCGACAAGAAAGGGTTGTGAAAGAGCAGATAGTTATTGATGAAGTACGGGATCATCGCGAGCAGCACCGTGGCCGCAGCCGTAATCACCGCCCTGATTCTCGCTGTTGACGTCAACAAATCCGTCATAACGATGGCGATCAGGAGCGGAATGGCGTCAAAAACCCGCACCCAGACGCTGAGCCCGACGAAAACGTAAGAGAGGTAGCGATAGCGCTGCTTGCCGGCCAGCAGATACGTGTAAAGGCTCCAGACGCTCGCTGTGATGAGCAACACCGACGCTGTTTGATCTTTCGCTGAGACCGCCCAGAACGTGAGGGGCGTCGCGATCAGTATATATGCAGCCCCAAAGGCGGCCACGCGGTCATCAGCGAAGTACCGCGTGAAGATTCGCAACGAAAGCAGGACGATGGCCGCCATCGCCAAGATATTGAACAGCTGGATGGCCATAAGAGCGCCCCACTGGTCAAAAACAAGCGGCGGCAGACGAGTGCCGATGTAAGCGTTGATGATGAAAAGGGTAAGCGCGACAAACGCGCCCAAGCTGCGACCGAGTCGTGGCCGGTGCCACCGCCTTCCCAGAAGCGAACCCACCATGAATACGCTAAATGACCAGAGAGCAGCGAAGAAGAGCCTAATGCCGACCGTGACACTGATGAGGTAAAGGAGGGCGTAAAACGGAGACGCGAAGACCGGAATGGCGTGTGTGTAGAAGGCGTACGTATGGCCCTGGAAGGAAAACCCAAGGATGGGGGCTGAGCCTCCAAAACTGAGGCCCTCGTAGAGCTTGGTAGGCAGCGTGTCGATCGAGAGCGACCCGCGAGCAAGATTGATGAGCTCCGCCGCGAGGGTCACCTCGTCGTTGATGAAGATGTTAACGTTCCAAATCGCGATGCAGACTGCAAGCGATGCGTAGAAGAGTAGCGCAGCCGTTTCGTTAGGTAAAACGCGTGTGTAGAGACTCCGTAGCTTGTTGTTGCTCATTACTTAGACAGCCGAGCGCTCGGCTTCACGCTCCATGATCGTATCATAGACGCTGATGTACCCGTCGACCATGCGATCCACATCAAAGCGCTCCGCGCGTCTCCTGCACCGCTGTCTTCGAATGCTGCCAACCTCGCCCACTTTGTCGATCGCGTCGCGCACGCTCTTAACGATAAAGCCTGTCTCTCCGTCGACGAGTATCTCCCGCACGCTGCCTTGGTCTGTGGCAATGACGGGCGTACCACTTGCGAGAGATTCAACCAGGGTAAGACCAAACGGCTCAGCAAAAGAGATCAGGTGCAAGCTGCAATACGCCTGCTTGAAAAGCTCGTTTCTCGTTTTTTCGTCCACCGTGCCGAGATACTGTATCTGCTCCCCGTCGATCTCAGGCTTGACGCACTTCTCGAAATAGGCGCGATGCTCGCTCGCGACGAGCCCGGCAATCTTCAGCGTCATTCCGGTTTCTTTTGCCACCTCAATAGCGCGGTGCGTGCCCTTGTCACGCGATATGCGTCCGAAGAACAGAAGATAATCATCGGGAGCGTCACCATACTCAAAGGAGCCGACGTCGATCCCGTTGTACACGGTGGCAACGTAGTTTAGGCCTTCCGTTCGATCGGCGTTGCTGATGGACACGTAGTAGTTATCCCAGTACTTTCTGTACACGGGCAGAATCCGATCTGAAGAGAATCCGTGTATGGTCGTAAGAAGAGGAGTATCCGTGAGCCGTGAGAAGGTTAGCGGATAGAAGTCGTAGTGACTGTGAAGAATATCGAATTCGTGCGCTTTTTCGAAGGCGTTTGATATGTGGAGCCATTGATAGACGCCAGCGTCAAGCGATTCATCTTCATAAAATCCGTGCGGACACACCCACTCAAGCTTCGCCTTCGTGACAGAGTCGCCGGTCGCGAAGAGCGTAACGTCATAGCCTCGCTCAACCAAGCCTTCGGTCAGGTAATGGACGACGGTCTCCCAGGGTCCGTAACGGCGTGGCGGGGTTCTCCACGAGATGGTGCCCAGCATTCCTATCTTCAATCGACAACCTCCCCCGAGCGCGCTCAGCGTTGTGAACCAGACACCATCTCGCCTCGCGCAATCCTCGCTTAGCTCGATGCTTTCGGCGCCGCATTAGCCGCGTTCGCGTCGCTTTGTAGCGCCTCCACACTATCGGTGCGCTCCCACGGCAGATCGAGATCAGCGCGACCAAAATGCCCATAGGCGGCGACTTGTCGGTAGATCGGACGTCGAAGTCGCAGTGTGTTAATGATCCACCCCGGGGTGAGCGCAAAACGGCGCCCAATAATCTCAGAGATGGACTCCTCAGGTATGCGGGCCGTGCCGAACGTATTGACGTATATCGCGATAGGTTGAGCTACGCCTATCGCATACGAGATCTGGATTTCGCACTTGTCGGCGAGTTCGGCTGCAACAACGTTTTTCGCGATATACCTGGCCGCGTACGCTGCCGATCGGTCGACCTTTGTCGGATCCTTCCCCGAAAAAGAGCCCCCGCCGTGGCGCGCCATTCCTCCGTATGTATCGACGATGATCTTACGCCCCGACATGCCAGCATCGCCCTTGGGGCCTCCGATCACGAACCGACCCGTAGGGTTGACGTAAACTTTCGTGTCCTTATCGATCATCTCAACGGGGATGACGACGTCGATCACGTTCGCCTGAATATCCCGTCTGATGGTGTCAAGTTCGACGTCCGGAGTGTGTTGCGACGACACGATTACCGTGTCGACTCGGACAGGCCGATCGTCAACGTATTCCACCGTGACCTGCGTCTTGCCATCGGGGCCGAGATAGCCTATTTCTCCAGATTTCCTGACCTCAGTCAGCCTCAGCGCAAGCTTATTCGCGAGCAGAATCGGCATCGGCATCAGCTCCGGTGTTTCATTCGTGGCATAGCCGAACACCATCCCCTGATCGCCCGCGCCGAGTTCGGCATCCTCATCTACGTCCGCAGGCACCTGTAGACACTCGAGGTCGAATCCATCGTCACCCACGGCTGAGACCCGGCACTCAAGCGACTTGTTGACCCCTTGAGCGATATCGGGAGACTGTTCTTTGATCGATACGATGATCGCGCAGTTGTCACCGTCGAAACCGAATCGCGAATCGGTGTAACCTATCTCGCGGATCGTATCACGCACCACGCGTGGTATGTCCACGGTACAAGTCGTCGTGATTTCGCCGATCACCACCGCGAGCCCCGTAGTCACTGCGACTTCGCACGCGACTCGCGCGTTCTTAGGGTCGCGCTCGATGATCGCGTCCAGTATAGCATCCGAAATCTGGTCGCAGATCTTGTCGGGGTGCCCTTCCGTTACCGATTCGGAAGTAAATAAAAAACGATTCTTAGACATCCTGCCTCGATTCGCTCCACGATTGACAACCTTTTTACCGGTTGGCTTTATCATTGGTATCTATATAAAGCGTATGGTTGCCGGAAGCAACTGCGTAGCAGATGAGGAATTTTGCGATGAAGAACATAATTAAGGACATCAGCCTCGCTGGTGCAGGGGAACGACGAATTGAATGGGCTCGCAGGCACATGCCCGTTCTTGAGAAGATTAAGAGTGAATTTGCCCGCGAAAAACCGCTGGATGGCATTAACGTTGCTGCGTGTCTTCACGTAACGGTCGAAACCGCGAACCTTATCCGTGTGCTAAGCGCCGGAGGAGCGAATGTCGCGCTCACAGGCTCAAATCCACTCAGCACCCAAGACGACGTCGCCGCCGCCCTCGCAAACGACGGGATCTCCGTATGCGCCTTTCGCGGCGAAAGCGACGCTGAGTATCATGCGTGTTTGGAAGAGGCACTCAAGATCGGCCCGCAGGTCACGCTTGACGACGGCGCGGACGTTATCGCCACGGTTCACAATGATCATCCTGAATACCTGAGCGCGGTGATGGGCGGCTGCGAGGAGACGACAACGGGCGTCGTCAGGTTGAGGGCAATGGCGGCAGAAGGCGCGCTCAAATATCCTGTGATCGCCGTCAACGATGCCGAAACCAAGATGATGTTTGACAATCGGTACGGGACGGGACAAAGCACGCTTCACGGCATCATGAATGCAACCAATTTCTTGTTTGCCGGAAAAACCGTCGTTGTCGTCGGCTATGGGTGGTGTGGCCGAGGCGTCGCAGCGCGCGCAAAAGGCCTCGGCGCGAACGTGGTTATTGTCGAGGTCGAGCCACGAAAAGCCCTTGAAGCGGCAATGGACGGCTTCAGAGTGATGCCGATGCGCGACGCGGCAAGGATCGGCGATCTCTTCATCACGGTCACCGGCGATATCGCAGTAATTCGCGGGGAACACTTCGCGGTTATGAAAGATCAGGCTATCGTCTGCAATTCAGGACACTTCAACGTAGAACTCGATCTGGAAGAGCTCAAGGGGATGGCGACAAGCACGACGAATGTCAAAGAGAACGTGGACGAGTATCGCATGCCCGATGGCAGGACGCTTTACGTGCTTGCCGAGGGGAGGCTGATTAACCTCTCGGCGGCCTTCGGGCACCCACCCGAAGTCATGGACATGAGCTTCGCGAACCAGGCACTGTGCGTCAAATACGTCGTCGAAAATCACGCGCATCTGAGCAACTCCGTGCACGGCGTGCCGACCGCAATAGACAAACGGGTCGCCATGCTGAAGCTTAGTGCGATCGGTATTGAGGTTGAGCAACTTACCCCGCAGCAAGAGGCGTACCTCCACTCGTGGACGCTCGGAACGTAGCTCGTCTGTCACGTTTCTCTAGGGGAAAGGTTTGAATGGAAGGAACTTAAACGATGACCGCGATCGATGAATATATAAAAGACGTATTTGGAAGCGATGCGAACGTCGTACAGGTCAGCGAACTGGGTCACCCGACCGAGGAGCTCAAAGGCTTTGGTTATGGGCGGCCCTATCAGATTACGTTTTCGATCGACGGCGAGCTCAAATCCGTTGTGCTTTCGTCGATGCGACGTGAGGGTGGCTTTGGCCACGATCACTTCTCCGACCGCGCCCAGATACTCATCTGGCAGCACGCCACCTTTGGCTCCCTCCCTCGACACGTGCGCGCGTTCGACGTCGGCTACTTCACCCGTAATGGAAGGATGCGATCTGCCCGCGAGGCCGACGAGTACTTCATCCTGATGGATCTGGTCTCGGGAACCGAGTACTTCCACGACCTCAATACCATTAGGGACTCGAGCACGCTGACCGATCTCGACGTGGCCCGTGCAGAGGCGCTCTCAAATTACCTCGTCGCTATACACGCCGTGAAACGTGACGAACCTGTCATCTACACGCGCCGCATACGCGAGCTCATAGGTCACGGCGAGCTCATTATGGGCCTGATCGATAGCTACCCGAATAGCTTCGACGCGTTTTCGCAAGATGATTTCCGCCTGCTCGAAAAGCGCTGCATTGATTGGCGATATGCACTAAAAGATCGCGCGCATCGACTTTGCGTGGTCCACGGCGATTATCACCCGTGGAACATCATGTTCAGAGACGGCACTGATTTTACCGTTCTCGACCGGAGCCGTGGAGAATTCGGAGAAGCCGCCGATGACGTGACGTCGTTAAGCGTGAACTATCTCTTTTATTCAATACAGAAGTACGGGAAGCTGGCAAGAGAGTTTAAGACGCTGTTTGACTCGTTCATGAGAAACTACCTTCAGGAGACGCAAGATTACGAACTCCTTGAGGTTATACAACCATTCTATGCGTTCAGGGGGCTTGTTGTGGCAAGCCCTATATGGTATCCAAACATCGATCAGCAGGTGCGGCAGAGGCTGTTCAACTTCGTGCGAAACGTGCTTGAAGCCGAAACGTTCGACTATCAGAACGTCAACGCACTCTTGAAGGATTGACCCCCGGGGTGACTCTTGAATGGCCTGGGCTATCTGGATTACTGGACTTCCCGGAAGCGGCAAAACCACTATCGCACGAGAAGTTGCCGACAGGCTCAAGGACGAAAGGCTGAAAACGCTGCAACTTGACGAGATTAGAACTGTCGTCACTCCCCGGCCAACGTATTCAGAGCAGGAGCGCGATATCGTCTACGCGTTTCTCGCATACACGGCGAAGGTACTTACCGAATGTGGGGTGAACGTTATCATTGACGCGACGGCAAACCGAAAACGCTATCGCGATCTCGCTCGTCGACTCATACCCCGCTTCGCCGAAATTTATGTCAGCTGTTCGCTTGACACGTGCGTGCAGCGCGAGGCACATCGCGTGACAGAGTTCACACCACCAGGCATTTATGAGAAATCGCACGCGAGAGAGGCTGCCGTGCCTGGGGTGAACGTAGCATACGAGACGACCGAAGACCCGGAGTTGACCATAGACAGCGAGCGGGTTGCGCCGACCGAGGCAGCCGGAGTCATCGTGCAGGAGACAAGGCGACTTTTCGATGGAACTTAATAGCATTGTGAGCATGGCTACGCGGGCAATGGAGTCCGTGCTTGCGTTCGTCAAAACGGAGACAGATTTCTCCGCGATAACAAAGCAGAAAGAGCGCGACGTGACGCGGAGGTTCGATCTTGTTGCGGAGCAAGCGCTGCAAGACGAGCTGCTCGCCAGAGGGATCAGCGCGCGGATTGTCTCAGAAGAGTGGGGCGACCGCACCATTGGAGAAGACCCGCAGTGCACGTTCATCTTCGATCCGGTCGACGGATCCACCAACGTCGCTATCGGTTTTCCGTACTTCTGCTCGTCGCTCGCTTACGCCCCGAAAACCGACGAGGTCACCTTGAGTGATATCACTATGGGCGCAGTAGTCACGAACTCCTTAGACGTGTATGCTGCCAAACGAGGCGAAAGCGCGCGCTTCAACACGACGCCGCTCGTGAGGAAAAAATCCCTTAGGCTTAGGAAGCCCGTGGTCGCTGGATATGCTTATGGGGTGTCGCGCGTTCCGCGTGGACTCATCGAGCTCGAAAAGCGCAGCATCGTGCGGATTTTCGGAAGTATTGCCTACGACCTGTGCCAGGTTGCCTCGGGAACGCTCGACGCAGTTATTGACACGCGAGATCGCCTGAGCAGTTACGACATCGCCGCCGCGCAGCTCATCGTGCGCGAGTCGCACGGATTCGTCACGACGGGTGATGGCAGCCCACTAGATGCCCCAGTCACCGCCACTAATCTATCCCTCGTTTGTTCCACAGACCCGACACTGCACGACACGATCGTGCAGACGTTGCGCCAATTCTCAAACGATGGATAGACCAAACCAAACAACGACACTTCTTGACTGGTCAAGCCTTCCTTTTAGTTTTGTCGAAGTGAATCCAACGACGATTAGTGGCGCCCGTGACTGCACCTTCGCTGACGCAAAGCTCGAGCTCTACGCTCACTCCGGAAGAAGAATAGCCATTAAGTCTCTGCTACAAAACTAGGGCCTGGGGGGGAAAAGCAGATTTGAACTTCTGAGGTCAGGTTCCGTTTCCCCCCAGACTAAAGGGCCTGTAAAAAATCGATACTGTGTTGACTTACTAGAATATAAACCTGACTTGAAACAAGAGTCTTTGCTGTGGCGTCGCAGTTAAAGAAGTCGCTGTGATGGCGGTTCGCGGCTGCTTCAGCGATTTTCTGCGCAGCGCCCCGAACCTACCACGCCAGTAGCTCTAAGCCCTCGATAATTACGTCTTTTCGTAACACGCCCACATCTTGAAAAAATCGGTCCTAGTCATTTTCAGCTCGTGAATGATGCTGTGGAGCAACCCCTTAGGAAGCTGGCGATGAGCGTGTATCGGTATTGTGGTTGCCTGGCCGTCGTCCGAAACTAGCCGAACGTGTGAACCGCGCGTTCGAGTGACGCGATAACCTATGGTCTCCAGGAACTTAACGAGTTCGCTGCCGCTCATCGACGGAAACTTCTCAATATGCGCCGCAGCGGCGCCCGTTTGCTCGCAGCTCGGGATCAGCTTCAGTTCCGTCCCTCCTCCTCAAGCTCTTCCTCGCATAGCTGAATACACTCCTTGATGTTATCCAATGCCTCTTCGAGAGTTGTGCCGTATGAGTGACAGCCTTTTAAGGTCGGACACGTTGCGATGTAGTAACCGGCATCATCTCTTCTGATAACGATCTGGCATTCCTCCATGAACTAGCCCCCTAAGTGGGCTTGTCGTGCGCGTATAATAATGCTTGCACCGGCGATAGTGTTCTCAAAAGCTGATGAGATTGACTCCGGTTCCATCGAAGCGAGACTTGATACGGCAGGTAATGAAGAGCTTCGCCATGAGTGTGCCGTTGAGCTCCGACGGGGTGGCAACAAAGGCTTAAGTTTGTAGACACTCCTTTCTGAATAGGTCATCCGACCGTGTTTTGCACGTTCCGCAACGTGAAGAGGATGCGCTGTTGTGTTGATTGAAGGGCAAGACAATCAGAAGCTCAGCCGAGTCGGTGCGCGGATAAAGTCTCGCGTAGATCAAGCGAGCGATGCTGCTGACGAAGAGAGAGTGAGTTCTTCTCAGTTCATTCCCGGACTATTCTACCCCACGGACCACAGCGGCTATGCGCAAGCATTTGCGCTCAAGCGAGCTTTAATCGAGAAGCACGACGGAAAAGCGCTCGAAGAGGTGACTCCTGGAACCGAACTCGTCACTGAGCGCGGGACGTGTTACCGCGTAGAGACGGAAGAGGGGGTAAGCATACGTACGATACCTCCAAAGAGAGCCAAAGAGAGCCTATTAACAGATTTTAAGCTCCTCCACGGCGTTAGAGAGACGACCGAGCGCGCATTGAAGGAACGCGGATACCGCAGCATCGCCGATCTCGTCGAGCACGACCGCTTTGGCACCCAGGCGCTCCGCTTCTTAAAGCTTGTCGAAATGCGCGACTCGGGTGAATTAATCGAATGGGTTGGAAGAAGGTTTACGAGATCCGACCCGCTCGCACTGAACGCCTCAGGCTTTCACACGCCAGACCAGTTGCTTTTTGTGGATCTCGAGACCCTGGGACTCTTCACGAGCCCAATTATAGTCATAGGAGTTGCTGAGGCGATCGACGAGACCCTGACCGTTCGCCAGTATGTTGCAAGGAACGTGGGCGAAGAACCGGCGGCACTGGAAGCGCTGCTTTCGCACGTTGACGCAAGCACTGCTCTTGTAACGTTCAACGGGAGGGCTTTTGACGTTCCTTTCCTTGAGCAACGCCTCGCTTACTACCGGATCCACGGCAATCTGCAGAGAGCTCACTTCGACGTACTCCAGTTCGCGCGACGAAGGTGGCGAGGGCTGACTCCTGACTTCAAGCTGGCCTCGTTGGAAAAACACGTAATGGGCGCTCGTCAATCAGATATTCCTAGCGCGTTAGTACCGGAATTCTATGAGACGTACCTGCGCACACAGAACGCCGGACCGTTAGTCGCGATTATCGACCATAATAGACAGGATCTAGTCGCGCTAGCGCACATTTTCTCCAAGGTTTGTGAGGGGTAATCATATCGGTCGAGACTGTTCTGCGAATCCTGCAAAGCGACCCAAGGTTCAGCCGGAAGGTTGCGCACACCGAAGTGTTGTCTGCCCGAGAACCGATCTTTGCCGAAACGGCCGAAGAGATTGCACCAAACGTCCAGGCCTACCTGCGCAAAAAGGGCATTCGGTTGTACCGGCACCAAATCAAAGCGCGCGCTGCGTTGCGCGAAGGCAAAGACATAGTTATCGCAACCCCCACCGCTTCGGGCAAGACGCTCGCGTTCAACGTACCCATTTTTGAGGAGCTCGACCGTGAGCATAACGCGACTGCACTCTACCTCTATCCAACAAAAGCGCTCTCGAATGATCAACTGAAGGTGCTTCAAGAGCTCGAGCTTATTAGCGCCGTGCGTGTCAATCCGAGCGTTTACGACGGGGACACGCCATCGCATAAGCGGCCAAAGATTCGAACGAGTGCGAGGATCGTGATCAGTAACCCCTACGAACTCCACCACGTCTTACCTTGGCACTACAAATGGCAGCGATTCCTCGCGAACCTAAAGTTCATTGTCATTGACGAGGCACACGTGTATCGTGGGGTCTTTGGATCGAACGTCGCTCTTTTGATACGGCGCCTGCGGCGACTCTGCTCGTATTACGGATCCGAGCCGCAGTTTGTTATCTCAACGGCGACCCTTGCAAATCCGATTGAATTTGGCGAGAAGCTCACGGGAAGGACCTTCACTCTTATATCTGAAGATGGATCCCCGAGAGCGCGCAAGTACTTCGTCCTGTATAACCCGTACGCTGACGGCATAGGGAAACGGTCCGCCCATCAGGAGGCCAAAGACTTGTTCCTCCTCTTTATCCGCAACCATCTGCAGACACTCTGTTTCGCACCGTCGCGAAAGATGGCAGAACTCATTGCCCTTTGGGCAAAAAATGAGGCTGAAGAATCGACACCGTTGCTCGCCGACCGGATTGCAGCCTATCGGGCCGGCTACTTGCCGTCGACACGGCGGCGGATCGAAGAACGGTTAAGAAGCGGTCACTTGGTAGGCGTAACGTCTACGAACGCACTGGAGCTCGGCATTGACATCGGTAGCTTAGACGCTGTCATCATGGCAGGGTATCCGGGCACGATCATTTCGACGTGGCAACAAGCGGGGAGAGCGGGCCGCGGGCAGGACGAATCGCTCGCGACCCTGGTCGGATTTCACGACCCGCTCGACCAGTACTTTATGAAGCATCCTGGCGCGCTGTTCGGAGGGTCGCACGAGCACGCCATTATCGACCTATCGAACGAGTACATCACCCTAGGACACGTTATGTGCGCGGCTGCCGAGTTTCCGCTTCGGCTACCTCGCGACGTCGCGTACTTTCCTGCTCTCCTCTCAGAATCGCTTGAGGAGCTGGAGCGCCAAGGCTTAGCCAAGGACACTTCGAACGGGTGGGTGTACTCAGGCAGCGGCAGGGCCACCGAGGCGGTCCCCCTGAACGCGCTCTCATCTCAGATATTCAAAGTGCTCTGCGAGGGGCGGCTCCTCGAAACGCTCGACAAGACTCGCGCATACCGAGAGGCTCACTCGGGGGCGGTGCTGCTTCACGAAGGCGAGACCTACGTCGTCGAGCAGCTCGACTTAACCAACCGCATCATTTCCGTGAGCAAGAAAAACGTGGATTACCACACAGAACCGATGAAAACCGTTGATCTTCGGATCGTCAAAGAGCTCGAAAAAAGGCCTCACGGTGCGCTCGTGGTGTCATTCGGCATCGTCGAAGTCGTTGAGCAGTACGTTGGATACAAGACGCTCCGCTACGATCAAGTCGTGGGAATCGAGAGCCTTGATTTACCGCCGCTCCGCTTCACCACGATGGCGCTGTGGTTCAGGGTCCCGGATGAGGCCGTCACGCAAGTGGCAAACGAGCAGCTCGACATCGGGGGCGGTCTGCACGGCGCAGAGCACGCGCTGATCGCCATGATGCCCCTGCACGTTATGTGCGATCGGTGGGACATCGGTGGCGTTTCGACCACGTGCCACCCAGATACCACTGCTCCAACGATCTTCATCTACGACGGTTTTGAGGGAGGGATCGGCCTCGCCGAAAAAGCCGTGGAGCTGATTGCTGAAATTGTCACCGTCACCCGTGAGCTTGTCACCGGGTGCTCCTGTGACATCGGATGCCCGGCGTGTATCTACTCCCCGAAATGCGGAAATGACAACAAGCCGCTCGACAAGCAGGCCGCAATCGTCGTGCTAGAACAGCTTGCGAATCTGGCGTCCGCTGCCTCTAACAGATAAGACGCACTCTGAACTGCCCTCAGGCGTTCGACTCAAAGCAGCTCTTAGTGCCTCTGGTTCTTGCTCATCGCGTTCCAGCTCATAACGCATTACGGTTCACCTTTGGATTGCAAGCTCCGTGGCAGATAAGCAGGCACCTGATCGCGCGTTGAGCACTCGTTGTGACAAGCGGTGCAAGCTACAAACAGTTAATACGATGCAAAACAGACCGAGTGCATTGTCTTACCGTAGGGATGTGCTGAAATCGTGCCGTTCGAGGTTATTCCCGCCATTGACGTTAAGAATGGTCGTTGCGTCCAGCTTGTCGGAGGGGTACCTAATGATGTCCTCGTTTCGCTCGAGGACCCGCTTGCCGTCGCAGAACGCTGGATCAGCAGTGGCGCTGACCGCCTTCACGTCATCGATCTTGATGGCGCATTCGGGAAGCCGCGGAATCTGAAGCTTATCTATCAGCTAGCAAAACTCGACGCGCTTATCGAGGTTGGCGGCGGGATTCGCGCATATGAAGACGTCGCTGATTTGCTTCAGGTCGGCGCAAACAGGGTGATTCTGGGCACCGCTGCTGTACGAGATCCGACCATTGTCCACAACATGAGTCGTGAGTTTGGCAGCGAGTCCATCATGGTGGCGGTCGACGCGCGAGGCGGTGAGGTCCTCATTGAGGGATGGACCCGAAGCTCCGGCTTGAGGCCGCAGGAGCTTGGCATACTCTTTCAAGAGCTAGGCGCAGGTTCACTGCTCTTTACGGACGTTGAAACAGAGGGGAGGATGCGTGGGGTACGTGGCGACGTCATACATGCTCTCGTGGAACACGTAGACATCCCTGTCATCGCGTCTGGCGGCATCGGCGTTCTGGATGACATTAGAGCGGTTGCTCGGACGGGGGCAGCCGGCGTTGTGATTGGCTCCGCGCTATACACCGGTAAGTTCACGCTCAACGAAGCGTTTAACATAGTGAGTGACCTCTAGAGTATATGATCGATATGCGCACGGCTGACGTTGCGAGAACAACCAAAGAGACCAAAATCGACCTTCATATTAATCTCGATGATGCTTCGGAGAGCGCCATTGACACCGGCGTGCCATTTTTTACGCACGTGCTCGAGGCGCTATCTTTGCACGGCGGCATAGGGATACGCCTTACTGTGCTAAGCGACGGCAATCCGCATCACGTCGTGGAGGACGCCGGCATCGCGCTCGGAATGGCCCTTAAAAGTGTGATCACGAACATGGAGGGCATCAAACGGTTCGGAAGTGCCTCTATTCCCATGGACGATTCACTCGCGACCATCGCCGTCGATGCAGCCGGACGGAGCTACCTGGTATTTAATACCACGATCGCCTCAGGCGTCGACGGCATCGATGCCAGCTTGGTCAGACACTTCATCCAATCGCTCGCCTCTCACGCTATGCTAACGATTCACGTGAACGCCTACGGCACCGATGACCATCACACGATCGAGGCTATTTTCAAAGCGCTGGGCGTCGCCCTCAATGATGCGCTGCAGCCCAGAGAGGGAGTGCGGAGCACAAAGGGGGTACTATAAGCTATTTTGTTGGTGAGAAGCCGAAAAGCCCAACAATTGCTCGCAATTTCTCACAATGCGCCCCGTCAAGCCGGCGGTGATTGCACAGCTGGTCTTCAATTTTTAGAGTCATCGAGGCCCTTTTTTGCCTTTAGAGACGTACAGCAGGCATACCACTCTTGCCATTCCTCGTGCGCATTCCAAAAAGGGCATTCGAACATCGGACACGTCCATTGCTTGAGACGCGCACAATAGTAGCTCTGCGTCGCGGCAGCATCGAACTTCGTCTGATGACGGCATAGCGAGCAGCGGCGGAGCGGGATGTATCCAGCATCAAAGCTTTGCCAATCAATGTCGCCCATTTGTCCCTCCGGACTTAATATGCTAGAAACAGTTTTGCACTCAATACATGCACCCAACGCATGGACTACTCGCACCTGATTCTACAGCTCACAACGATGAATACCGGCATAACGTTTGCGCTATCCTCGGAAGGGTAACTTCGTCGTGCTATCGCTCCCCTTTTTTTTGTACGCGACATTGCATCGAGATTAGCTTCTGCTAGAAACCAAGCGAAACCTCTTCAGTTAGAGGCTTTCGGACAGCACGGTTTGCAAGGTCCCCCCTTTCACTCAACTATCAGCCGAAAGAACAACAACCCACAGAAGGAGGGCTTGATTGCAGTTCGGGAAAACGGCGAATAAAACCCGCAGCTTACAATTCTCATTGAAGACCGCAATTATGATGCCGAGGCGACCCAAAGGCATAAGTCCAACCGCTACGTATTCCCGCCTATGCAGCAGGCGTTAATCGAAAAGCTGGAAGCATTCGGCCTCAGCGCGAAAGAGGCGCACCTGTACGCACTGTTGCTGAAGTACGGTCCGAAAACGACAGGCGAACTCGCTAAACTGCTGCACAGCTATCGAGTCGACGTGTATCGGATCCTGGAAACGCTCGCAGAAAAGGGGATGGTTGAAGAGTCGGTCGAGAAGCCGACAAAATATGCGGCGGTTTCAGTCGAAGCGGCGCTCGAGGCCGCTATGATGCGCCACGCGTATGAGCTTCGCTGGATGGAAGAGAATCGAGATGAAGTGTTAAAGCTCGCACACGAGTACTTATCCAGTGACGTCCTCGCGAACGACCTTTATACGTTTAAAGTGATAAAAGGCCGTTCTAACACGCTCGCCGCTATGGAGCAGCTGGTTAAGACCGCCGAAGAACGCATCGTATTCATTTCGTCACTCGGCGGCATTCCAATACTCTCTGCAAGCGGGCTACTCGAGTATTTTATCGACGCGACAAATAGGGGCGTTCGCGTGCGGTACATCACCGAAATCATGCTACGTAACATCGATTCGGTGCGAGAGGCTCTTGCAGGGGGCATCGAGGTCCGCCACCACGATGACTACGCGGGGATGCGCTTTCTCGTCGCCGACGCTCACGAAAGTCTGACGACCATAACGTTTGACGCGCTCCGCCATGGAAAAGACGCAGCTGATACCGCTTTCTGGACGAATAGCCCCGAATATGCACAATATCTCGAGGCCAGCTTTGAGCTCCTGTGGGACAACTCCGCCGATGCCCTGCAGCGCATTGATCACGTGCTGGCAGATACACAAATGACACAGCCAAACGCAGCCAAAAATAGCCCTTAGCTCGCGTGTGCGCCGATAAGTCAAGTTCGAAGCGTTTTTATAGCTATACGTTTCACCATGCGTGCGGGGCCGAGCGACCGTTTTTGCGGTGTGATGTCTCATGAAGAGAGAGCGCGTACGTTGGTGTATACCTATCCTTATAGTAGCCGCGCTTATTGCTGCTTTTATTGCCGCGCCGATCGCAGCGACGACGATGATTTCTGTTGACAAGACGCAGGTCAATGCCGGAGGCGCAGTCCTCATACAGGCCAATCTCGGCAAGCCAGGAGATACGGCAAAGATCGAGTACTACTATGACGCCAATAAAAACGGCATCGACGATGATGGAAGTGTGTGGACGTCCATCGCCGTTGTCAAAGACGGCGGCGCGAATAATATGATTCAAGGCACGAGCGGTCAAATCGAATACCGCTGGGTGCCGCCGGCCGACCTCGCTACAGGCCAGTACCTGATCCGGGTGACCGATTCAGACAACTCCACCCCCAAGATCGCCCCCGTCGAAATCACCGATCCGGCGACGCCGCAGATTTCGTTCCTGGTCAACGGCACTGCCACTGATCGCGTCAGCCCCGGAGGATTCGTTACGGTTCAGGCAGACGTCAGCAACAACTGCGCGCTTTGTCATAGCGGCGACCCGTCGACGTGGAGTGACTCAAACGCCAGTTTCGATCAGCAGAAGATGCAAACGCACGTAACGGCGGACTTGAGTGGCCTCACCGGTAATCCAAACGACACCGCAGTACCTGCTGAGATGATGCTCGGGCACGGCCTCGTCGGTTGGAATGTACAGCTATCCCCAGACTTACCCGAAGGCGCCGTCGGCCAGGTCTACATCCAAGTGACCCAAGCGAATTTGACGATATCGAGTCACAACGCGATCCAGGGCAGTAACGCCACTGGTAATGCGACTAATGCCACGAGCAACGCGACTAACATTTTAAACGAAACCAACGCCACGGAAAGCAACACCACCCTTACCATCACGGCGATCTCTGCGCCCGCCTATCAAAACGGCAGCGTCTCGGTCAATGTTACGGTGCTGAACCGAGGCGCCGACACCGCAAGCTCCACGTACCTCGTCTTCCAAGACCTGCCAAAAGATATCAGCGTTGATAACGGAGGCGCCTTTGATATCGCGTCCAATTCAACAGCAGTCTTCTTAGTGAATATCACCGCCGCGAGTGGCGCTTCAGGCAACTACGACCTTAACTTCCACGCGACCAGCGGAAACCTCACGAGCGAGAATCGAACGATTCCCATCCAAATCGGCAACCCGACCGTCGCTGCAGCCACGAGCGGAAACCCGTTACCCGGCTTCGAGGCTGCCTTCGCTGTCGTCGGACTGGTAATCGTCGCGTACGTCGTAAGCAGAAGGCGGTAGCCCGTCGCACGTTAAGGTGTGTATATATACATCCCTACACTATCTTTTAGTATGCGAGCCGGCCAAGTCTCTGACGACCTCGAAGCCGTCATCATGGCGGTGAACGAAACCCCTGAGTACCGAGAAGAGATTATAGACGGGTTCATCGACCAGATGCTGCGCCGCCGAAAGCGCCGATTTGCGAAGTGGCGCACGACGGCAATTCTTCTTGCTGTCGGCATTTTTGGAACGCTGTTTATCGACCGACTCATTTCGTTCCCGCTAAGTCTCTTTGCTCTTGCCTTCCTGTGGATCCTTATCGTTGCCACCTGGGCGACCACCCGAATGGTTGCGATCCTCGAGCGTCACGTCGCGCGCTACACGCTCATGTGGCTCCTCACGCGGACAGCCTTGCGGCGAGGTGTGTCGGAAGGTATCCTAACGTTGCTGACGCTCTCTGTTGCAAAAACGTGGCTTAAGCGAATCGTCAGCCGGTATCTGGGCTGAGCTTGGGTTGGCTGCGGCAGCGTCCGAACCGGCGTAAGACTTTAAAAAAAACGAGCGCACGCCACGATTCTGCAAACCGTCGGCGGGCGTAATGCCGCCCGTCCTAAAATAGCGGGACGGTCGCCGGAGTTGAAAAGCGGCGCTGGCTACCGTCGTACAGCCTCGTCGACGTCGTAACCTTCGTGCACCACGCGCGCGATTTTCCTCACTAAGCTGGTCGGATCCTTCGCTTGAAATATGTTCCTGCCTATCGCGACGCCACGCCCTCCTGCGTCGATCGAGTCTCTGACCATCTGCAGCAGCTCGTGCTCAGTGTCCATTTGCGGGCCACCCGCGACCACGACCGGCACCGGGCAGCCAGCGATGACTTCCTTGAAGGTGTCGATCTCGCCCGTATAGTTTGTCTTGACGATATCGGCCCCCAGTTCCGCGCCAACGCGCGCAGCGAGTTTCACGTATTCGACGTCGTGTTCATCTCCGACCTTATCGCCTCGCGGATACATCATCGCGAGCAGCGGCATGCCCCAGTAGTCGCATCGTTCCGAAACTTGTCCGAGCGTGGCGAGCATTTCGGATTCATTCTGTGCCCCAACGTTCACATGAACGCTGACAGCGTCCGCGCCAAATTTGATGGCCTCTTCAACGGTCTTTACGAGTACCTTGCGGTTTGGATCGGGAGCAAGCGACGTGCTCGCTGAAAGGTGCATTATCAGCCCGACGTCACGACCATAGCCTCTGTGACCGTGTTTTGCCAAGCCGATATGCCCAAGCACAGCATTGGCCCCACCCTCGGCGACCCTGTTGACGGCGATGCGGAGATCTTCGAGGCCTCTGATGGGACCTACGCTGACGCCGTGGTCCATCGGCACGATTATGGTATTGCTCGTGTCGCGGTTAAAAATACGCTCAAGGCGAACTGACTTACCGATATGCATATAGCCGAGATTACAGCGCGCGGGTTATAAGCTTATGGCCGCTTCAAAGCGGGCTGCGTCGCTACCGACAATCAAACTCTACTCAGCGCAAACGGCAGCTTGAGCACTTAAGCAAGTATTTAGAGACGAGGTACCGCTCGCTCCGAGTTATTTCGCCACGCTCTCGGCGAGGCTTCATTGACGTCGTGCGCTTTAAACGCATGGGGTTCATAGATGCTACTTGCCCACATCCCGCGCTGCTTTCAATGCGCTCACCGGTGCCCGAACTCACAAACCACCTGCAAAGCGTTTCCCAAAGGGATTCCCGCAGATATCCGCTACGGCGAACACGATCATCGCGACCCCTATCCCGGGGATGGCGGAATACGGTTCAAGAAACGCACGACACCGGCACGCACTCGATCTTGCAGCCTAAACAAGTCATCACGTTAGTGCCTCCAATTGCGCAACGCGCTTGCGCCGCGCTAGGAAGCAGAAGACAGTGATGCGCACCAAAGCTCGTAACGCGACCACAGTGGCGAGATTTCGAGACGCGTGCGTGGACTGTAGGATTCGCCTAAAAAAGTGTATTAACATTTTTTCCTTACGAAGTTATTTGAGCTTTGGCGAATGATGAACGTATAGCAGAGGCGAGATCATGCCACGGCACCTGGACGACTTGCGATGCAAGCAAGACCAGTTTATCCATACGCTCTATTCAGTGACGCAGGGCGACACCTGCACCTGCGGGGACGTTCGTACAATCACACGAAAACTGGGTTTCGATCACAATACGTGCGTATCTGTAGTCAGCTATTTTATGACCAAGGGAATTATCGAGCAGCGCCACGAGTCCCTTTCCCACCTCGTGAAGTTGACTTCAAGAGGCATCGACTTTGTGGAGGTAACGTTTTCTGCCGTTACCCACGTGTTTGAAACGAAGTTGGACGATTGCGCCGATGGTGCAGCGTGCGTGTTCGAAGGACTCAATTCGCCTGCGCCTAAAGAGCCAGTGAGAAAAACAGCCTGAACTCGGTTCCGATGGAGGCGACCGTTTAAACGCAGAAGCCCCGGCACGGCTAGGCTTCAAGCGTTAGCAAGTGTTGTTAGCAGAGGAACGAAGCTGCAAGAGGCGCTACAATTACTCTCAGTGAATCTTACCTACGAGCCTAACGGCTAAAGTAGCATTCACTGCGGCGCGATGCACGCATAACGCCTAAGCGCACACAAATGACGCGTGGAGGAACTAACATATGGATGCATTAGAAGCTATTCTGACGCGAAGAAGTGTTCGACGATACACGGACGAGCAAATTGATGATGAGACGATGCAAAAACTCCTTGCGGCGGCGATGAGTGCGCCTTCAGCGGCGAACGAACAGCCCTGGGAGTTCATTATTATCAGGGACCGGACAATGCTCGATGCTATTCCGACGTTTAGCCCGTTTGCGAGCATGGTGAAGCGCGCGCCCCTTGGCATACTCGTCTGTGCTGACACGAGGAACGTTATCGTTCCGGGATTTTGGGTGCAAGATTGTTCGGCGGCGACACAGAACCTGCTCCTTGCTGCTCGCGCGCTTGGATTGGGAGCCGTATGGACCGGTGTCTATCCGATGGAGGGACACGTGGCAGGATTTGCCAAGCACTGCCAGCTCCCCGAAGGCGTGATTCCGCTGGCATTTGTGGTGGTCGGCCATCCGGCCGAAGAGTCGCCAGCACAACACAGGTTTAGCGCGGACAGGGTCCACTCAAACGTGTGGTGATGTCACGTCCACCGCAGCACACCGCCGAGAGAGGGAGCTGGCGCTGCCACCCGGATTGCAAACCGCGCGTTTGCTACCACTATTCGTGCGTCAGACTTGCCCTGAAAGCCGACCGTCAGCGCCGCACTTTCGTAGTGAAATGCTTAAGTACGATTATATCTGAATATATATCTAAAGACATCTTCCTACGACACCCTTTGCACACTGTTCAGAACGGAGCACTATGGACGAATATTTAATCAAATTGCTTGAAAACGCTGAAACGCTGTCTGACATCTTCGAAGTGGTCAAGGCGACCGTCGAGAAGTCAACGGGCATGAGCCGAGGCGGCATCATGCTCGGCTTGGCCAACCTCGGCAACCACCCAAACGGCTTCTTCGGCGCCTTCTACCCGGTCGGCTCGAACATCATCGTCATGAACCAAGTGCCGCTGCAGCGGATCAAGGAGACCGACCCCACGCTGTGGAAGCCCTACGTGTTCCACGTGCAGCTCCACGAGTACATGCACTCGTTGGGCTACCTGAGCGAGCGCGTCGTCCGACAGCGCGTCCACGCGATTACGAAGAACGCCTTCGGTGACGAGCACCCCGCGACACTTCTCGCGGCAAATACCGAGCGTTTCATCCCGCACCTCGCGTACCCGAACGTCTCGTGGCAACCGAAGGATCTCAAAATCAAGCTCGTAGAAGATTTTGACCGATCGAGCGCGAGTTACTTCGCGTAGTCTGATTTCTCGTGCGCGTTACCTAATGCTTTTTTCAAAACGGCGCAGAGATTTTCTTTTTGCATGCGCTACCGCACCTTCCCGCGCACCAGCGACGCAAAGATGCCGAGGATGCAGAGCACCGTGAAGAGTGAGAACGCGAGTTGATTGCTCTTGAGGAACAGCTGCGAAGAACTCGGCGTAATCAATTCCTGTCCGATGATGAGCGCGAAAATAAGCTCAACGAGTGCCACGCTCACCACTTGCCCGATGGTGCGCATGGTCGCGACCGTTCCTGCTGCGAGCCCGTAGAAGCGGCTTTCAACGGAGCTCATAACGGCGTTCGTGTTTGGAGAATTGAAGAGACCAAACCCAAATCCGAGAATGGCCAAACTCGCGATGATTAGCGGTATAGGCGTCGTCGCCGTCAAAAAAATGAAGGGAGCGAGACCGACCGTGGTTATTCCCATGCCGATCGAGGCGACAATCCGCGGTTCGGTCCTGTCCGAGAGCCGTCCAGCCACCGGCGATACGGCAGCCAGCACGATGGGCTGTGCTATCAGGATGATGCCCGCTATCTCAGGGTTGAATCCCCGCACGCTCTGCAAGTAGATGCTCAGCAACAGGGTTACGGCAAACGTCGCGCTGTAGCTGATCAGCGCTGCCACGTTTGAGAAGGCGAACGCCCGATTCCTGACGAGGAGATTGACATTAAAGACAGGAAATCGTACCCGCATCTCCCAGACAACAAACGACGCGGCCGCCGCGACCCCAACGACGATGAGTCCAAGGCTGCTCAACGCAGGAATCTGCGTGAGACCAAACACCAATGAAAGAAGGGCGATCCCGTATACGACCGAGCCGACGAGGTCGAAGCGTTCGCCCTGCGCGTCGGCCCACTCCACCTTGAGCTTGCGAACGCTCACCAGAGCAATGATGATCCCCAGCGGGATATTGATGTAAAAGATGCTGCGCCACCCGATGTACTGCGTCATGAGACCGCCGAGGAACGGGCCGACCGATAGACCGAGATAGACGGCGGCGACGCTTATGCCGATCGCCTTGCCCTTCTCGCCCGCTGGATACGCTGACGTGAGGATGGCAACGCCCGTGCCGGTTATCATAGCCGCTGCGAAGCCCTGGAACGCCCGAAATGCGATAACCGACGTGCTTGAAAATGAGAGCGAAATGAGAAATGACGCGACGGCAAAGAGGATCGCCCCGTAGGCGAAGACGCGCTTTTGGCCATAGATATCGGCGAACTTGCCGAACGGGACGAGAAAAATCGCCAGTGTGAGCAGGTACGCGGTCGCGACCCAGGCGAGCGTGACGGCGTCCATGGCGAACTCACTTGCGACCGACGGAAGCGCGATATTCACGGCGGACACGTCAAACGGCGTGAGGAAGGAGGCAAGAGCGACGACGATCAAAACGAGCGTCCTGTCTGCGGCAGCGACCGTTTGTGCATCGGTATCTCCAGAGGGCACCAAACCGTTCACCTTCCCGTTGCCATGAGACGACACGGTCACGCGTTCCCCCCTTGAGCGCCGCTACAGCGTAAGCTGTCCACGTGCGTGTGTCGCTGGCCTGATGTGCGTTAGAGTAACGTAGCTCCTCACTTTTTGCCTTTTCGGAGCGCCGACGAGCGGAACGGCGAGGAGATAAGACTCCGCGGCACGCGCCCACGAACAGGTGGGTTTTTTGCTTGCGATTGAGCAGATAAGTAACTTCTTTCGCGGGTTCTACTCATTTCTTCACGTGTGCGAGGGCAGTTTGGCGCATGCTGGGAAGCCGTGCGAGAACTACCACTGTCTCGACAATGACGTTATGGTGAGTGGATTTTGGCTGCGCAACGAGATGGACTGTGCGGCTGATACCTCCAAAACAGAAGCATTTGGCATCATGAAGGAGCACGGTGCAGGGCCGCAGGAACAAGAGCCTTGACGGCGCACAAAGAAGCGATTTAAGTACGGTAAAGACTAACTAGTAACGGTTCAACCCGTTCAAAAAACAAAAGTAGGAGGTGAGGCCGCTATGGCCACGTTTATATGGCGCGGCACCTGGACCGCGAAAGGGATGGAGAAGATCAATGACTTGCCCCAGCGCTACGAGACGGCTCAAAATGCGTTCAAGTCGGCGGGGGCAGAGTTGAAAGACCTCTCAGCACCGGACTGGCAAAATCGCAAACAATGTCTGCGGTCCACATCGCAAAAGCGCTCGATATCATAAAAGATCTCGATGAGTCACGGAAAGCGCTGGGCGCTGAGTACGGCAGGCAGTAGCTGAGAGTCCGTTTCGTTGATGACAGACAAGAACAGTCTGAACTCCTCCGACAACACCGGCATAGGACATGGACACCTCAGCGATACGAGCCATCGTCAATCGCCATAAGAAATGGCGGCTGGAGCAGCGAGGCGGGAGGAGGGCAGACTTGCGAAACGCCGAATTGCGCGAGGCCGAGTTGGGCTGGGTCGATCTTAGTGGTGCCGACCTTCGTAACGCGGATCTTACCGCCGCCGATTTGGTGCCTTGTGCGATGCCAACCTGAGCCGCGCGTCTATGGAACGGGCGACGCTATATAGGGCTGACCTGACGGGCGCCGACCTCTCTCGAGTGACGCTCTCGCGTGCAACAGTAGAGAGAGCGCAGCTCAATCGCGCGAACTTGGCGCACGCAAATCTTAGTAGCTCGAATCTCAAGGGTGCTATTCTCATCGATGCTGATTTGCACGGCGCCGACGTGCGCTTCGCGGTGGTCACTGGAGCTGATCTCACCAGCGCGGACCTCAGAGGGGCAAACTTGGCACACGCCGACTTGACGTACGCCGTTCTCTCGGGGGTCAAGCTCGAAGGTGCGGTATTTTTAGCGAGAGCCACGCGAGATCAGCCAGAGAGTGGTTCGGTGCCTCCACACTTTGGAAAAAACGAGCAAGTCGTTGCGTGGCAAAGACGCACCAGCACCAAACGGGGCCGCAAAAGACGAACACGCACCGCAAGCATCAAAATCGTCAAGTTTAAGTGAACGACTGACTAACAGTCCTCAAAGCTTAGGGTTCCCTCGTCCGCCATTTTCCGATCCGACGCAACGTTGCTATCGGACATATGCACAATGTGGGTGTGCTAACGCCGGGGTGAGTGCAGACGGCTACCGACATAGGAGATGAGTTAACAGGCGCGCGCCTATCGCCGCTGGCACGCCTTCTAGTCATCGCAGCAAGCGTTATAATCATCCTCGCCGGCCTAAAGGCTGCAGCCGAAATTGCAGCTCCTATTCTTTTTGCGATCTTCCTTGCGACGCTCGCGAGTCCGTTGCTCCAAGGTCTTGAAAATCGGGGGCTCTCCACTGCCCGCGCTTTGGCAGTGATGATTGCTGGAACGCTAGCGCTTGGCGGCGGCTTTGTCGCGCTAATTTACCTCTCGATTCGCCAGATCCTCATTCTGCCGTCCGCCGCGAACGCTGGAGCGCTTGGAGCTGCGCGCTCGTCGCTCGTAGGCCTCGGACTTAACGGAACGCTGGAACCAGCGAATATCCTCAGCGACAGGTTCGTGCTTCAAGCGAGCGGGGCTATCCTGCACGCCGTCAGCAGTGCGGTCCTGCAATTGGTCATCCTGATCACGCTGTTCGTCTTTTTCTTGATCGCGTTTCCGAGGTTCCGTTCTACAGAGCTCGTGGACTACGTCGACTCGAACCCCCTATTTGCTCCGTTGCTGGCGGTCAGGAAAGACCTGTGGAGCTTCCTGGTCATTCGCACTAAAGTGAATGCCTTTATGGCGATTCCCGCCACGATCTTCCTCGTCGCAGCGGGCATCGACTTCGCTTTGCTATGGGGAGTCTTGCTCTTTATCTTCAGCTTTATTCCATACATCGGGTTCGCGCTGGCGACGATTCCACCCGCGTTGTTAGGGTGGATAGAGTACGGGCCTATCGGGGCGATCGCGGTCGTCCTCGTTTTTGTTATACTCAACATCATCGCGGAATACATCCTCTTCCCCCGATACGCAGGCAAAGGGCTCAACATCCCGCCGTGGGTCGTGCTCGTTTCGGTGTTTTTCTGGGGCTGGCTTCTTGGCGCGCTGGGAACGCTTATTGCAGTGCCCATCACGTTGTTGATTCGAGTCTTGCTGAGCAATTTTACGGAGGCGCGCTGGCTTGTGGATGTTCTTGGAGGCGATGCCACCAACATCGGGTCCGATGACGCACCGGATCCGACAGTCGCGTCAAAGCAGTAGATGCGTTCGCTTTTCCCGTCTCGGATAGGGAATCCCAACCATTGGCTTGCCTAGAACGTCTGCGAAACATGATGAACTCACTCAGGGACGAGCAGCGTGCTTGCGCCGTATAGTATCCCTGCTGCGACCACAAATACTCCGACATAGGCAACAAGTGCTTGGCTTGGGGTGGTGGCGCTCAACGTGTTGTTGGCTACGTAGATGAGGGCTATACCAGCAACTATTGCTATCGCAGCTACAGCAAGCCCTTTGCGCCCCTGTCGAACACGGGCGCCCCTATCCTCCGCTTGCGCCATGTGGTATCGGTCTCCTAACCCCGCTGATTCTTACGGCGACCAACGAGTAACTCACCACTTTTGCTGTGTTCGAGACTCCGGACGCGACAGAAACCAATAAAAAGAGCATAAATTTGAAACAGAATGTGCCTATTTGCTAAGATCCTCGTGCCGTGACTAAGAGCGCATTGAAGGCGTAAGGCGATGTCCCGCTTGCCACGCGCGACACAGAAGGCTCCATAACAGCCATCTTTTGCGAGTCGCGCCAGTGAATAGAGAGCAGTTAGTCGCTTTGACAGCACGAACTACGCTTCATCACGGATTTTCGCAGCACAGGGACCAACAGCACAACGTGGATCAATAGGGTCACTGCCAATACAAGGACGTGTATCAAGACGATTACGAAACCTAGTATCAGCAGCAATTTCGTGAGCGCTAGTTTGCCTAACATCCTTCACCTCGCGTACGACGGTACATCGCTTACCAGAACGTGCAGCCAGAGATAAACGTTTTCCCTCCTTGGCTTCGAACACCGGCCCAGCTTGAACGACGCGGAAAGACGAGAACAACGTGAGGCTTCGTCCGCCAGAGCGCAGAGCGCTCATCGGTCAGCCAAGAGCGACGCGTGCTCAAGCGCGTTGGCTCCGCACACTCTGTCGCCGCACGTGACTGACGGTCAGCGAAACAACAAACGGGGAAGGCCCGTGGGCACCGTCCGTTCTTCGCTTATCGCCAGCCGTTTATAGGAAAATGCAAAACATGAGGCGATGAACGAAAAGAGTGAGATCGCTATACTGGTCGCCGTCTCGATCGTTTCATCTCTGCTCTTGTACCTACCCTTTGCGTTAAATGTTCACGCCATTCTGGGGGTACAATTGCCAGCTACAGGGATCACCGTGATCGAGCGGTACTACGACGGACCGCTCTACGCCGTGGTTTCAAAAACGTTCTACGCCCCGAGCGCTAGTATCTACGGTGCCCTTGGCTTGCCGGCGGCGTACTATGCAGCGCACTTGCCTGGGTACCCGTCCGTGATATGGCTCTTTTCGCTGGTAACTGCTCCGCTTACCGCGATGGTGGTGGCGAACCTTGTTATCTCCGCGGGGACAGTGGTCACTTTTTACGTGTTCACGGCGCGATTCAAACTGGTGCACGATCCATTTTCCTCCTCCCTGTTGTTCCTTTTCTTCCCACCGCGATGGTTCTTGTACCGAAGCGTCGGCGCATCCGAACCGCTGTTCATGCTCGTAAGCTTGCTGATGCTCTACGCTTTGAAGAAAGATGCGCCGGGCAAGGCGACGCTCTGCGGCGTCGCGGCTTCGCTGACACGGATATGGGGCGTGCTCAGTTTTTTTGTGCTGGTAGGTTCCTGGCTCTGGAATAAGAAACTGACACCAAAAAGAGTCGTATTAGCCCTCGCGGTCCCTGCATCCTTGTTGCTACTGTTCACGTTTTACGCGTATTCGCTGGGTAACTTCTTCGCCTACTTTGCGGTGAACGCGGGGTACCTGCAGATTATTCCCTTGCTGCTCATCCCTGCAAAAACCGTTCTTCCTGAGAGCAGCAGTGCATTTGCTGGCGAGTGGTACGTCGTGCTCTTTTTCCTCTATGGCCTCGGTATTGTCAAGCTTTATGAAAAGCGCTTTCGAGAGCTCTTTCTGTACGCGCTCGTGATGTTTCTCCCGCTGCTGTTTGTTTTCCACGAAGACATTAGCCGGTATTTGCTGCCTATTGCACCGTTCGCACTCATCATCGGCTTCGACGAGCTCATCCCAAAGAAGCGAGTGCTTTTCCTTATCCCTCTCGCACTACTCTGCGTGGCAGCCTATCTTTACTGCGTGGCAGTCTTACCAACTAACGTGCTGCCACTTGACGCGTTTCAACGTCTATCGCAAGCACTCGGAACCACCTGATCAAAAAAGACCGACTAGTGGCTAGACCGGACCCAGCACGTTTGGCCACTACGCCGCTCCATTAATCTTCCTGATGTTCGCCTACAGCGGTCCCTTCAAGCTTGGCACCTCAGCTTGCATCGCCTTGAGTTCTGCAAGATCGACCTTAATTTCATCGGTCCGCTCCGCCACCCTGCAGGCTTGATTGGAAGCTGTGCGCCACATTCACGGGCGGCCTGCAATCAGACGAACGACTAAATGTCTATTCACATGAGCCGAGATAAGACAAAAGCGCGCGGGTTGTGCGTTAATAGCTTTGCTCAGCGGTTCTAAGCCACAACATGAACACGCTCGGCATCAACTGGGCTTAACGCGAAGGGTGGACGATTTCAAAGTCACACGGCCAAAACTGCAAAAAAACGGTCGGACAAAGCTCCAATTATTGGCGCCCGTATGCTCGTCCGCTGACGACAGTATCGAATCAGCGAGTAGATATGAGTGCGACACGCGTCGCTCGTTCAACGTAAGCGTCTCAATCTGCCGCGCCGTGTATGCAAAAGTAGGCGCCGCCTAGGCTATATTCCGCGTAGAGGGGGCAGCTCAAGCAGTTACACCCCTTCATTGCGGGCTTCTTTTCGCTCACGCCCATTGCACAGTACGTGCCATCGGTAAGGTCGTTTTTTTGAAAGGTCGGACAGCCGGGGCAGATGCACTTCATCATCGTGTCTTGATTAAGTGGAACTTTCACGGGATTCGCCTCCAGATCGTCAACGTGCGCAGACTATTAATGCCTTTCTTCATGCGTTCAACTTGGTAGAGGGCGTATGCTCGCGATCATGGTCAGCAGTGCTATTCCCAATGGAACTAGCTAACGTGAAGTAAGAGCTCAATTATGAGTACTGAGGTAGTGAATCACTGAGCGCTTTCGATGCGTTCAACTCCTTTGAGCGTAAGCGATGCGTACAGCGTGCCCTCATACGAAGCGATAAACCCTTTTGCCTCCAAGTACTCGACGATCGTTTCGAGTGTCTCCCAATCAAACCCGTGCTTTTCGCCGACGTCATACGAATCAATTAGGACCCCGAATCGACCCTGCGCAATAGTGTACATTTCGCGCAAGAATCGCCGCTTTTTCTCCTTCATCTCAGCTGCAAAGCTCATCGCGTAATGCAATACAAATCTGAAGGGAAAAACGTTGCGAGAGCTGAGCGAAAATGAACTGACGCCGCGCACCACGTCACTCATGCTCGCCTACGCGGGCCCACAACTCTTCCGGACGCAAGACGAAAAGCCCCTGTTGAGCAGAAACAAGCAAATAAATCCCAAAAGGCTGCGTAAGCTTTTTGTAATTGCAGCGAAACTGTATGCCGAGATGGTAGAGAGCTGGTCTACCGAGGATGCCAATCGAGCGGTCATAGCCATTGCCGTTATCCTCAAACGTGTCGGAGCCCTTCCAAAGGTGCTCGCAGACGCCTATCAGCACGAGATCGAGATGGGTGAAGTGTCAGTAACGCGACGCTTCTACGAACAACTGGCGGTCAACTGCCCAGCCGCGCTTGATTACTTCACGGAGCGCGCGGCTGACGCGCGCGAAAGCGAAAAAGATCGCGTCGAAGGCTCTCTTCGACAGATTCCAATCGATTGATTAACGCGCGCCACATAGGCGAGTGCGCCTCCATCTCATGAGGATTTCAATAATCCGAAGTGCTCTATTCCTTCGATGATTCCTGCAGCGTAGTTTTCGCGCGCCCAGTAAACGTCCTCAGGCAGCGCGTCAGCGTTGAGCTCCGATTTATGGTTGCCGACGACGACCGCCAAAAACCCTGCAGAGAGCAGCTCGATGTCGTTCCCGCTATCGCCCGCCGCGAGGACGCTGCGTGGACGAATTCGAAGCCTCTTTCTAACGTAGCCGACCGCTTCTCCCTTCCCCGCTCGTTCCGGAATGACGTCGAGGTCGGTCCCGCTCGAGTAGACAACCTTGTGTGCGATGCCGATCTCATCGAGCCGCTTATGGATCTCTGGTATGACGACATCGGCTTTGCGAAAAAGATGATAGCTCTGCTTAAACTCAAACTGGCGCGACTGTTGGAAAAGATACGGTATCGTCGCAAGTGCCTGGTGTAGCTCAAGGCGGTCCCACTGACGATCGATGTGCCGCGTCCACGCGTCATCCCGCCGGTAATCGGGCCCCTCATAGACTTCTGTGCCGACGTTACACAGCAAGTAATCCGGCTCGCGTAAGCACTCGGCGACCATAATCTCAAACATTTGGATCTTATCGCGGCCCGTGACGTAAGCGACAGTGACGTCACGATGCATCGAGAGCAGTGCGACTAGGCTTGAGTAAGCGGCGCGGTCACCCGTGAGCGTGTTGTCGACGTCGGTAGCGAGCAGCTTCATGCTCTCTTCTCATTGCGCCCCGTCGTATTTAGCATCTGTGACCAGAGGCGTGCGGTCGCGGGCAGTAGTCATACCTCCGGTCGTCCGTGTGCCACCCACACGAGGCGCAGCGCCTGGCCGGGGGAACCGCCTGCCGACACAACAGAAACAGGATTATCGGGAGAAACACGAACACGAGTGGCTTGTGAAGCGTGGCGATGAGAACGACAGTGGACGCCCTCGGTCCGATAAACGCTATTGCGAGAAGAGCTGTATCCGGATGCTTTGTGGCCCTATTGCCGTTATGGGCTAAAATGGGTTTCGGAAGTGTACGAGCCGAGCACCTTTAGTCGCGATACGTGCTTTTGTAGCGCACTTAACGCATCCAAGACCACGGAGTCGGACGCACTGCCCTGAAGGTCGATGTAGAAGATGTACTCACCGAGCGACCGCTTTGCGGGCCGCGACTCAATCTTCGTGAGGTTAAGCTGCCGTTCCGCAAACACGTGGAGCACCTCATAGAGGGCCCCTGGTCTATCCCGTTTCAGCTCGAGCACGATTGACGTCTTCAAATCCTCTTGAACGTTCGGCTGTCCACCACGCCGCTTCACGACGACGAATCGTGTGAAGTTCTCTTTGACATCCTGAATGTCCGCCTCGATGATCTGCAGGTGATAGCGTTCCACGGCACGAGATGATGCAATCGCTGCCGCGCGTCGATCCTCGCTCGCCATGTGCGCAGCTTGTGACGTACTGCTCACCGCGACCACTTGCCGCCCAAACGCGCGCAAAAACGTGTTGCACTGAGCGATTGCTTGCCAATGAGAGTACACCACTTGAACGTCTGCGCCCTCGAGGGCCGCAAGAAAGTGGCGTATGGGTAGGATGATTTCGCGGGCGATCTGCAAGGGCAGGGTGAGCAGCACGTCGAGCGCGGTTCCGACCGACCCCTCGATCGAGTTCTCCAAGGGGATGACGCCGCAGTCAAGCTGGCGCCCGATAAGGTCACGGGCAACGTCTTCTATGGTGGTAAAGTAACACAGCGTGTCTTCTGGAAAGCCCAGAGCTAGCGCGGCCACCTCACTGTACGTCCCTTTTGGTCCGAGCACGCCAACGAGCATACGTTCTCTTTCTGGTCGCTTGAGTAATAAGGGTTCTTCAAAAAAGTTTATATCGGAAGCCGCGTTACTGTGTTACACTTTAGCAATATGGAGGATTGACATGGAAACAGGCAAAGTAGTACGACTAGAGCGTATCACCAATCGGGAGAGCGGCAACATCGTTATCATCCCGATGGATCACGGAATCTCTATAGGCCCGGTCAAAGGCCTCGTAAACCTTTCCGACATCGTGAATAAGGTGGCCGCCGGAGGAGCAAACGCAGTTTTAATGCAGAAGGGAATGGTGGCACACGGTCATCGCGGGTACGGCCGCGATATCGGGCTGATCGTCCACATGAGCGCCTCGACCTCATTGGGCCCCGACCCAAACGACAAGGTGCTCGTGTGTACGGTCGAGGAGGCCCTCAAAGTAGGCGCGGACGCGGTCAGCGTGCACATAAACATCGGCTCGGAGACGGAAGCAAACCAGCTTCAAAAGCTTGGTCACGTTGCGGAACGCTGCAACGAATGGAGCATGCCCCTCCTCGCCATGATGTACCCCCGCGGTACCAAGGTCTCGGACCAGTACGGCGAGGAGGTCGTCGCCCACGCCGCGCGCGCAGGCGCAGAGCTTGGTGCCGACATGATCAAGACGAACTACACCGGCGACCCTGATTCGTTTGGACGCGTGGTCGAAAGCTGTCCGGTACCAGTCATCATCGCCGGAGGCCCCAAAGTAGACACGGACACTGAGCTCCTCCAGATGATCTCAGACGCGATCGCGGTAGGGGCACGAGGCGTGGCCATCGGGCGCAACGTGTTCCAGCACGACAAGCCGACTCACATCGTTCGCGCGATATCGCGCATCGTGCATGACAACGCTTCCGTCGAAGAGGCGCTCCAAGAACTAGAGCGTTAACGTTAAATGACTGAGGGCGATGTGCATGGTGGGAAATTATGAAGAGCGTGTGGATTAAGGCGGACGCGGGCCAGTGGGAGGAACGAAAGCCGATCATTACCTTCGCGCTCGAATCGGGCGCCGATTGCGTGTTGGTCAACGAAACAGACGTGGATGCCGTGAAGCAACTTGGCGGGATAGCCGTGGCGGCCTTTGACGAGGGGCGAGACGATCACGCTGACATTTGCGTCGTGGGAAGAGGTGGAGAAGGCGACGGAACGCTCCTTCTTCCAAGCACGACAACCGACGCGACCGACTACAAACGGCTAAGCTCGCTGGCCGCTGAGACGGCGGCCTATGTCGTGATCTCCGATAAAGCCCATGAGCGGTTCGCACAAGAGGTCGCAACGGCGTGCGGCCACCTCATCATCATCGGAACGGATTGGAAGGTCATCCCCCTTGAGAACTTGATCGCCGCGTTGCAGGGAACTGTCGACATTATCGCCGGCGTAAGATCGTTCGAAGAGGCAAAAACCGCGCTTGAGACCTTGGAACACGGTGCGGACGGCGTGCTCCTCGATACCGATGATCTATCACAAGTCGCAAAAACGATCGAATTTGCGCATAAATCAGAGCACATCATCGAGCTTGTACCCGCCACCGTAACGACCGTGAAGCCTGTCGGCATGGGCGACCGCGTGTGCATCGACACGTGTTCACTCATGGTCAGCGGCGAGGGCATGCTTATCGGGTCAGGCGCCAACGGCTTTTTCCTAGTCCACGCGGAGACCGAAGAGAGCCCGTACGTCGCTCCGAGGCCGTTTCGCGTAAATGCCGGACCGGTGCACGCGTATATCTATGGGGAGGAAAAGACGCGCTACCTCTCTGAGCTACAGGCAGGAGACGACGTGATGATCGTGCGCAGTGACGGGGAGACGCGTCACGGCGTGATCGGCCGCGTAAAGATTGAGCGGCGCCCACTCATTCTGATTGAGGCTGACGTGGACGGGACGACGATCAAGACGCTGCTTCAGAACGCCGAGACGATCAAGCTTGTCGCGAAAGGGGGCACACCCATCGCCGTTACCGAATTGAAACCAGGAGATGTGGTGCTAACGCACTGCGAGCGAGCAGGACGGCATTTCGGCATAGGCGTCGAGGAGACGCTCATCGAGAGGTGATGATGTGATTCAGCTAGGCGATGTGATTATTGGAGGAGACGAAGGACCAAAGATCGTCGGGGTCATATACGAGCCAGGCCAAGCGCGACAGGCCGTTGAGGAGGGGGCGGATATCATCGAGTTTCGCGTCGATCTCGCTGATGATACGAACGGCGTACTGCGCGACCTCGAAGAGGTCTCGCTACCCGTCATTCTCACGAACCGTCGAGTCGAAGAGGGCGGTAACGCCGCGATGAACCGCCGCGAGCAGCTCGTCCCCCTCATTTCGTACGCGTCGATCGTCGACATTGAGCTCATGGCGCCGGATAGGGACGACCTGATTGCTGAAGCGGCGACGCACGGGCGTCCGACGTTGATCTCTTATCACGACCTCGACGGAACGCCTGCGGAAGCTGCAATGCTTGAAATCGTGCGAACGGCAAATGGTTACGGCGACGTCGTCAAGCTAGCAGTCACCATTGAGCACCTGCGAGACGTGCCGAGGGTGCTTGACATGAGCCTAGCCGTGCGAGAAGAGGGCTTTACTTTCTGCCTGGTGCCCATGGGCGCCCTCGGATCACATATCAGGCCACTTATGGGAATTTACGGTTCATCGCTGCTTTATGGGTACGTGGGACAGCACATCTCCCCCAAGATGCGGCCGTACGGATTCACCGGAAAGCGCGCATCACCCGGGATGCTCAGCGTTTCACGGCTAAAGCGCGCAATTGAAGAGATCCGTTCATGGCAGTAACGACCGTTTATGGCGTGCTTGGCAGCCCGATAGCTCATTCGCTTTCGCCGGTCATGCATAACGCCGCGTTCGCCGCGCTGGACCTCGATGCGGCGTACATCGCCTTCGACGTGGACAAGGAGCGCGCTGAAATGGCAATACGGGGAGCGCGGGCGCTCGGGTTTGGCGGACTCAACATTACCTTTCCCCTCAAAGAAGCCGCTTTGCATTACTGCAAGCCTGATGCATTATCACAACGAATCGGCGCAGTGAACACGATCGACCGCGCGGGAGCGGGCTACAACACCGACGGCATTGGAGCGGTCAGGGCGCTCGAGGAGGCCGGCGTTACGGTCAAAGACGCAAGCATCGTGCTCCTGGGCGCAGGGGGCGCTGCAAAGGCGATCGCGGCACAACTGCTGCTCAGCGGAGCACGCGTACTCGTTGCCAATCGGACGGCGAGCAGGTCGCTCATCTTGGCCCAGCAAATGACCGCTGCGAACATCAACTGCGGTTGCGGCGACATAGAGGCACACAGCCTAAATGAGGTCGATCGCCTGCTCCGCGAGGCACGTGTGCTTATCAACGCCACCACTGTGGGAATGCGCGGCGTGCTCGAAGGACAGACGCTCGTAGCCTCAGCTCAAATGCATCCCGGTCTCGTGGTCTTCGACATCGTCTATCACCCTCTCGAGACTCCCTTGTTACGCGAGGCCCGCGCCGCAGGATTACAAACAATTGACGGCGTGAAGATGTTGGTGCACCAAGGGGCGGCCTCCTTCGCCCTGTGGACCGCGTTAGACCCGCCCGTGCAGACTATGGAGGCGGCAGTCCGCGAAGCGCTCCGAAGCGCGAGCGGGACGGACGACGAGGGAAGGTAGTAATGTCACTCAAAGCGGCAATCGTGGGCGGCCACGGAGAGATGGGGCGCTGGTTCGAACGATTTTTTGTGCAACGAGGGGTGGATGTCACGCTTGTTGGGCGATCATCGCGCGTCCGCTACGCGGACTACGACGTGGTTATGGTCGCTGTGCCCATCGACGTCACATGCAACGTGATTGCACAAGTGGCACCCCAGTTGAAACCAGACGCGGTGCTCTTCGACATAACGTCCATCAAGCGAGACCCCGTCAAACAGATGCTGGCCAGCGCCCCACAAGGCGTCGAGCTCGTCAGCGTCCATCCCCTCTTTGGTCCCAGCTTGCCCGACATGGAGGGGCAAACCGTCATTGTCACGCCGGTGCGCGGAGAGCGCGGACGTCAGTTTCTCGTCGATCTCTTTGAGAGCGCGGGCGCTCGTGTCGAGGAGCTCTCAGCTGACGAGCACGACCGCCTCATGTCGGTGATTCAAGGACTAACCCACTTCGGCTACATCGCCACGGGCGCTACACTCGAAGCCCTCCGCTTTGATATCAAACGCTCACGCCGCTTCATGAGCCCCATTTATGAGATTATGATCGATTTCGTCGGACGAATCCTAGGGCAGAACCCCGCACTCTACGCCTCAATCCAGATGAGCGCCGATCGATCCGTCCACGAGGCTTTTCTCACGCAATGCGCGACGCTCGTTGACATTATCAACGCGAGGGATCGCGACGCGTTCGTTGCGATCATGAAGCGCGCGGCAAAGCACTTCGGGGACGCCGAGCCGGCCCTAAAACGCTCCAATAAGCTCATTATGGCCAACATCAAAGAGTTAGAAGAGTTTAAGCAATCCATCGGAAGTGCGCGCGGGCTCCGAAATGTCTACACCGAAGCCGTGCACGTCGGCATCATAAAGAGAGCTTCCCCGGACGAAATCGCCGTGGAAGAGGGATCTAAGGAGGTTATCTTAAAGACGGAAAACGTGCAACTGATGACGGAAGAAGAGCTCAAGCAGCACCGGCTAGCGCGCGGCCAGCGGTACCGGGATTTTTCCGCAGTGTTTCCTGCCGGGGCGGATCCCGATGTTATAGCCCGTGTGCTTTCCACCGTCCCAGGGGTTACCGCGGTGAACGTCATCGACCACTACGCGCCGCGCGCAAGTTACACCTTCCGAGTCTCCACTTACAGAGACGGCGACGTAGGACAGCTGCACCGCGACGTGACGGAGCTGCTCGTCGGAATTGGATGCCGACTCCGATAAGAAGCCCGTCCACGAGTGACGTGGCTACACCCCGTCTGCGCGAGGGCGTCAAAGGAGCGCGAGGGCGTCAAAGGAGTATGAGATGGCTAAACTGGAAACGGTCTTTGTAACGGGCGCTACAGGCTTCCTCGGCTCGCACTTGGTCGAACGTCTAGCGCACCGCGGGGGCGCCATCAGCATTCTCGCGCGGGGGCGGCCTGACCGGCTTACCCAAGAAATCCCCCGCCTGAATGTCGTGCGAGGCGACCTCAGCCACGCATTCTCGATCAGCGACGCTTCGACCGTGTTTCACTTGGCCGCCCAAGCCCACGTCGGGCACGCCCTCGATGATCCAAGCCAAACGTTCGAGACCAACACGGCCGGCACCATAACCGTTCTTGATGCCGTGCGGCGATCACCATCTGTCGAGAAATTCGTATTCGTGAGCACTGCCCACGTGTATGGCACTCCCAGGTACGTTCCTATCGACGAAGAGCACCCCGTTCACGCTCAAGAGCCCTATGCGGCAAGCAAGCTAGCTGCAGAGGCGTTCATTTCCGCATACAGCACTGCGTACGGCATACCGGCAGCGATCGCGCGACTGTTTAACACGTACGGCCCTCGTCAACATCCTGACTTTGTCGTACCCTCGATTATCAGGCAGGCGCTTACCCACGACTCGCTGACGATGGGCAACCTAGGGCCGACGCGTGACTTTACCTACGTAGATGATGTTGTCGAGGCTCTGCTGCGACTCGCTGACGCTGGCCAAGGGATCTACAATGTCGCGTCGGGAGTCGAGGTAAGTATTGAAGCACTGGTGACGCACGTGGCGCAGATCCTTGGAAAACGCGTAACCGTAGTATCTCAGCGCGCACAGCGCCGATCAGCGGCCGTCGAAATAGACAGGATGTGGGCAGATATCTCGCGCATCACTGCGCTTGGATGGCAACCCCACGTTGGACTGAGCGACGGATTGACCAGAACGATCGAGTGGTGGCGCAACAACCTATAGTGTCCAGAGTCAATTATGGCAGTTCGCCTCAGTATGCTTTGTGGCCGCCACGAAAGAGCGCGCTTGTAGCAAGCTCTTTTGATCGTTTCAGTTGTTTGGCCTGCTAGGCGTGCGTTATACACGCTCCGTCAAACGAGGCGTGAACGAGCGTGGGCAGCGTGCCCCACGTAGCGAGATTGTTTTGGACGATTAACAGAGCGCCAAGAATTCCGTTAATGTCCTTTATCGCGCCAAAGGCCGCTTCAGGATCAGTGCTCAAATTGCCAAGCGCCGATGCAGCGGCGTCAGCTAAACACGCCTTTTCGGCAACGACGCACGCGACATCTGCCGTGCCGAAGCTTATCGACGGACCGACCGTCGCTGAGGACGTGCACACGCCGAGAAAGGGGGTTGGCCTAATCTTGAATGCAACGTCTTTGAAGGCTGACTCGCCCGCATATATCCCAACGGTAATCTCGCGGTCAGTCGAGAGCGCGATGTCGCCCCCATTGTCGACGATGGCATAAGATGCACCCTCGTCAACCATTGCCTCAACCGCGAGATCCGCGATAACGCCCGCTACAGCAGCCATTGGGCCTACATTCGCCGCAGAAGAAGCCATCAGCATGCGGCGCACGATCTCCGGAGGCACCCCGACATACTCATCGAGAGGCTCAAGTGCGAACCGGAAAAAAGGATTGAGTGCGATGAAACGCTCTAGCTCGCGTCGGTGAGTGCGTATCGCCTCTTTTGCGTTTTCGATGTGCACACGTGCGTCCGCGACGATTGTGACGACCGTTTGCTTGAGCTGAAACTTCTCCTTCATTCCTCGGCAGCTTTCAGAGCGCCGTGCGGACACATCGCAATACAGGTCTTGCAGAGCACGCACCGCTTGAGGTTGATCGAAATCGTTCTGTCGTTCTTGTACTCAAATACCTCAACAGGACAGACTGATACGCACGCGCCACACTGAACGCACTCCGCTTCATCGAATACGATTGGCGTGTCCATTTCGCGCACCTCAGTCCCGCGTCGCCGGAAGGCTGCAGCAACCTCTTCGACGCGTTCGTCGGGCACGTCGATCACGATTTCCCCGATAGAGGGGTCAACAAATGCCCGATCGATGTTGATGCGGACGCCCGTTTCGAGCACGACATCTGCAAGCAGCGGATCCTGCATAATCTTTTGTGAAAACTTCAATATGATCTTCACGGATGCCCCCCTGTCCTCAGCCTACCTACACGCGAGGAGCTTGCTCAGATCCTCACTCGTGATGATGCCGATGACCGTATTCGTGTGATCGATAACAGGAAGTGCCGAGATGTTGTGCCGCTCGAGACGCCGTGCGGCGAGGTCGATCGGCTCATCAGGTGTCGCCGTCACGACGCGCCTCGTCATTATTCCTTTCAGGCTATCGCCTTTGTTTAGCGCAACCGCTTTGGAGATATCGTACGCCGTGACTATGCCGATAAGCTTGTTGCTGGCTGAGATAACCGGCAAGTGATTGACCTGCCTTCCGACAATAATCTTGGCAGCCTCTTGCACGCTGATCGCTTCACGCACGGTGATGCTTGGCAGCATCACTTCACGCACGAGTGGCACCGCAGAAAGTTGCTTCATGGGCTTCTGTGTGGCCTGCCGCGGGAGCCGCGCTGTCGGCAGGGCGAGCTCAAACGCGCCTTTTTGTATACGCGCGGCAAGTTCGGTGGCGATTTCTTTTGCCTTGAAGAAGCTCGACATGGATGATGTGCGCACTTCCTTGCCATTTAGATCTATCATCCCGGATTTTAGCTCCTCATAGCTAACCGTCTTTAGTTCTGGCCGCGACCGACGACCGACGCCGTAGTCGAGGATGGTCGTCTTGATATCGGCATCGCTGATGGCAGTTTTTCGCGCAATCCCCTCGTTCAGCACAGGAATAGGGATGCCGATGCCTACGTACAGCGACGTGCCGTACTTGTGGAGAATCGCCGCCCTCAGGTAATCGGTGCTCATAGCTTTGAGGTCACCGCACACCATAAGCGTGCCAAAGCTGTTCGCCGGGTCGTGCTGCGTCCCGTTGCCGACGACGTACCCCTGCGCACCACACAGAAAGATCCTCGTCCCTACGCCGATGGTTTCATAGTCCGGATCATTATAGATGGGTGAGAGTGTGCCCGAACCAGAGAACGTCGCGTTTCCGAATCTGGGGAGAAGCGTTCCCATATAGGTGTAGAGCACTCTGTCAGTGGAGTTGGTTGCCACGTTGTACCGCTGGTAAGCGTTACGCGGATTCAACATCGTCGCTTCGTTAAGGTCAACGATGGAGATGGGTGCTTCTACGCTGCGGCGTGGATAGCAGTCGGTGGCATAGCCAACAGCCCTCATATGGACTTCTTTGCGGGCCACCAGGTCTTCGATAACGTGCGCACCGCCGTACTCGAGGCCCCGCGTCTCCGAAAGCTGGGTCGCGCCTATGAACGCGTCAACCGCAGCGACGCCGGCGTACGCCTCGACATCGTTGAGCCACACCTGACTCATCTTGATGGGCGGATCTGAATGGCCGAAATTCATCCATACGCCGGACGAGCACATCGCACCAAACGTCCCTGTGGTCACGACGTCGACCTCTCTTGCCGCGTCCTCAGACCCCAGCTCGCCCACGATGGCAGGCATTTCGTCGGCTGTCACAACGTAAACGCTCCCATCGCGAATGCGCTCGTTGATCTCCTCTAAGCTTTTTGGCACCGCTCCTCCAAAGCAATCACTGCGCCGAGTGAACAGTAATCGTATGACGATAGCTATTATTTATTCTTGTTGCACTCTGAAATACGGCTTTTTTCGGTGCGCTGTTGCTGATTGAAGTTCGACGAGCGGTTAGATCTGCGTGCGTTCAGGGTTTGGAATAGAACAATATTTATGCCCCCTAGCACGGTGTAAGAAAAGAGAATGATTTCCGTCGTGATTCTAGCGCATAATGAGGCCGACGAGATAGGCAGATTGCTCGACGAGTTCAGTGCCTTTGAAGGCCTGGAGCTCATCATTGCCGAAGACGCGTCCACTGACCACACACCCGACATCGTGCAAGAATTCGCGACGCACAACAGCAACGTGATACTCTCAAGCAGCCCGGTCTTGGGCGGTAAGGGTGCAGCGCTGCGACGCGGGCTTGCTTTGGCAACGGGAGAGGTGCTCGGGTTCGTCGACGGCGACGCATCGATTCATCCCCGTGACTTCATGCGCGTCGCAGCAACGATCGAGCAGGAGGCCGATCTCGCCGTCGGGTCGCGGAGGCTGCGCGGGTCGATCATTGCCCGCCCGCAACCGTTCTCGAGACGGCTCTCAGGATCCATTTACCGCATGCTCGCCCACCTCCTGCTCGACACTGCCATACGCGATTTTCAGTGCGGCTGCAAAGCGTTTCGGCGCGAGGTGTGGGACGCCATCACTATCAGCTGCGACGGATTTGCGTTTGACGCAGAGTTAATCGCTAAAGCGCACCGAGAGGGGTTCAACATCGTCGAAGTGCCCATAACGTGGAGCAATAAGGCGAACAGCAAGGTCAGCCTTACGCGCGATACGCTAGCGATGTTGAGGTGCCTCCTGAAAACGCGCGCCGAGGTACGGGGGTGAGCGCTTGAACAGGAAGTACGTTGCTGCATTGCTGGTGATCACTGTTGTGCTCGTCATTTTCAGGGTCGGATACTCGGTGGCCGCGTGGGGCGGTTCGGTCGACGTCGATCCGTGGAGGCTCCTCGGCGATACCAACAAGTATGTGGTAACCGGGCATTATTCCCCATCTGCGACGCAGTCGATGTACTACGGTGCCTACTCAGTCGGCCTCGAAGCGCTGCTTGCGTCGCTCACCGTTTTTACCGGCATTGATCTCACCGTGCTCGCGCAGTACTTCTTGCAAATAGCGACACCTATCGTCATGGTTGCGGTTGCCTACCTGATAACGTCGCGTTCAGGCCGAGTCACGAGCTGGGCGATCCCAGTGATGATTCTTCTCATCGGCGTGTTCGAGGGTATCACGCACCAACAGTCGCGCATGATCGAAGAGAACATGGGCTTCATCCTCTTTTGCGGCGCGCTGCTGTTCCTCTACCTGTACTATGTCGGACGAACATCGCGCGCGTATACGTTTTCGATGCTCACGGCGATACTACTCGCCACCATCTTCACCCACCACCTGAGCTTTCTGGTCGTCGCGATACTCGCGATGCCGTTCCTCGTATACTCGCTCAAGTACGCGGCTCCCGTCTACGTCGCTGCTATTTTTGTGCCCTGGTGGGGCTATTACCAAGTGCTTAACGGCTACAACGGCTCATATGTCGGTATCTTTTTTTATACGACGGTAGGTCTGGCGTCGCTGTATGCAGTCTGTGTGCTGTGCTGCGCTTTTTTTTGGCGTACGGAAGAGTCGCGTACAGCCACCACGCAATCACTAGCGCGTCTGCGGAACAGGCTCGTGGGATTGGGTGATTACCGACGATCTGCCGCAGCGTTGACGATTGTGCTTGGAGCTGGAGTGATCGTGTACTCCCTCGCAACGCGGCTGCAGTCAGGTTACCTGCCTTTCTTTCTGCCTCTGGCTCCCCTCGTTGTTTATGCCGGTGCGCATTCAGTGTCCCCCCACAGCCACGAAGCGGACCAAGTGGACGTTGCCTATCTACGGTACCTCTTTCTAAGTCTTATCTTGCTCGCGGCTGTGACAGCGCTCGGATTTTTTTTGCAGTTCTACATCGCAACAAGCACGCTTCCTACCTACCTCAGCTCACTCGAAGCGCTTCCGTCTCTAGATCTTGGCGGCCGTCTTATCACTTGGGTTGCTTTTATCTATGGCATCACGGCCACCATAGGTTTGATCTTGGTATCACACGGGGTGCCGGTCAACAAAAGGTGGCTGGCTCCTTCCGTAGCTGCGATGCTCCTGGTATTAGCAGCGGTGAACGCGAGCGTTCTTGCGGTGAACTACGACACAAGCTTCACGATAACTGCGCCGCTCGACGTCCGAGTCACCGCCGCCGCTCTCTGGACCGTTGGAAAAGACCCTGACAACGTCACGATGACCGACTATAGAGACGAGATGATTTACTGGTACTATACCGGCGCCCTAGTGATGCATCCCCCGGCCAGTCCGCTGGAGAACTACACCGTGCTCACCTTCGTCTATCCCGCATACCTACAGCAATGGAACGGCACCGGTCACACCGGAGTCAACTACCTGTTCCTCACAGCGACGCCGCCGAAGTACTACTACGACCACCTTGTGAACGGACAATGGAGGCTCAGCCCCCAAAACGCCACGCAATGGGCCGGGCGCATCGAAGTGATTGACCACAGCGCCGCAGGAGTTGACAAGATCTACACTAATGGATACACATACTACTATAAGGTGGTCGCGGCGTGACGCAAGCGGCTTGTGCGCAGGGGCAGCAGCCGTTCGCTAGTTCTAAACGTGCTAAATCTTTATGCCTCAAAGAGAGAGATTAAGTACGACGTTCAACAACCGACACAATGAGAGACCATGATTTATCTTGATCACGCCGCGACCACTCCGATGCGCCCTGAGATCCTCGAAGTGATGCGTCCATACTTTTTAGAGCGCTTCGGAAACCCCTCGAGCCTCCACGCCTATGGGCTTGAGGCGCGCAAAGCAATCGAGGACGCGCGAGAACAGATAGCGCACGCGATTGGAGCGACCCCGCCAGAGATCGTTTTTACGTCAGGGGGAACTGAATCGGACAACATGGCTTTGCGTGGAGTACTACGCGCTCGAAGTGGCGAGAGCGACCATATCATCACCTCCGCGATCGAACATCCCGCGGTTCTCGAGACGTGCAAGTTTATTGAGCAACTTGGACACCAGGTGACCTACGTTCCTGTCGATGATGACGGCAGGATAAATCCCGGCGAAGTGGAAGAGGCGATTCGGGACAACACGCGACTCATATCAATCATGCACGCTAACAACGAGATCGGCTCAATACAGCCCATAGCTGAGGTTGGAGCGATCGCAGCGTCACACGGCGTCTACATGCACACCGACGCCGTCCAGAGCGTCGGGAAGATTCCAGTGGACGTGACCGCTCTCAATGTGGACATGCTCTCTATTTCATCACACAAGATATACGGACCGAAAGGGGTCGGATGCCTCTACCTTCGGAAGGGCACCAAACTGAAACCGCTCATTTTCGGTGGCGGCCACGAGCGCGGCCTCAGAAGCGGCACCGAGAACGTTTCGGGTATTATTGGCTTTAGTGAGGCAATGCGACTGGCGACAGAAGATTTCGCGGACAATGTGCGCATACAAAGACTCAGAGATGAGCTCATCGACGCCGTACTGCGAGACATCCCCTACACTCGACTCAACGGTGGAAAGGAGTACCGCCTTCCGAACAATGCCAATTTCAGCTTCAGCTACATTGAGGGGGAGTCGCTTGTGCTCCGCTTGAGCGCAAAGGGGATTGCTGGATCGACTGGCTCCGCCTGCTCGTCAAAGAAGCTTGAACCATCGCACGTGCTGCTGGCGATCGGCCTGGACCCCGTTGATGCTCACGGCAGTCTGAGGCTCACCCTGGGGCGAGATACATCGGAAGCAGATGTTCAATACGTTAACGAAGTCCTTCCCGAAATCGTTGATCAGCTGCGACAGATGTCGCCTCTCTATGCGTACAGGGATGAAGGCTAAGGGAAGCCCGAATAGTTACTGACAGAACCACCGGCTACGTTGCTTCGCCGGCGGCCTGCAACTCGTGTGGCCTGCAGTTGCACGTGGCACTGATAGGTCACGGCGCGAGTTGGCCTGTACCAGTTCTCTTTTTGCGATCGGTCGAGTTTCATCGTTTTTGGAAATTTATGGCCGTGGGCGCCGTGGGCGCTATTTTGAATTTAGCCGTATTATACGCGCTTACTGAACTCGGGGTCTTCTATCTGCTGTCGGGAGGTATAGCGACGGAAGCAGGTCTTTTGTCAAACTTCTTGTTGAACAGATCGTCCACATTCAGAGACAGAGGGACAAGCGGGCTTCGATACGCACTCGCGGCCCTGTACAGAGATCACGCCGTGCGGTTTGTCGGGATTGTAATCAACCGTCTGATTTTGTAGCTCTTGACGAGTTTATTCGGTTTCGACTATCTCACGTCGCAACTCATCGGAATAGGCGTCGCGATGGTGTGGAACTATAGCGGAAACCAGTGGCGGACCTGGGAACTAACGTTCTAATCTTGTCAAGCTCACTCGGCTCGCCACGATGCTGGAGAGCTCTTGCTTTGATCGCCCTGCACGAACGCCTCGCGGACTATTGCTTTCACCTCGTCAAGAATCGCTATAGCTTCTTCAGTCGATTGGACGCGGTGGACGTCAACCCGGCCATTTCTGTATAACGTGATGCCACATCCCCCGTGGAAGAAGCGCGCCACGCCGAGTTTTTCAGCGCATTTCCCCGTATCGCGCAGAATCCGACACAATATTTCCATTGAAAACGGCTTGTCGAACGTTCCTTCGACTAAGATGCCGCCTCCTTTGCACGGCCTTACTGAACGTGCGTTGTACTTTTCTTCTGGCATAGCAGCCTTGGTGATGCGTTTCGGGTCGTTCTGTCTCCGATTTATGAACTCAAAGCTACTTATCACGTTCGGAGAATGACCTGCCGTTATTTCGGCTCGTTGCGGTCTTTTGTCCGGCTCTTCGCCCTATTGGACGCACCTCGACGTAGCAAAAAAAGAGTCGCTTGGCGATGCTTTTCAGCATTCTCGTGGCTAATGATCGTAAAATGTGGGCACATATTGTCCTGATCGCAGCCGTTAAGTCAATTGTGTCACTACAATCGAGTGTCTACGTGCATCGGCTTGTGCCGACATGGCGGAACGGCTACGCAGCCGCCTGCAGAGCGGCTTATCCCGGTTCGATTCCGGGTGTCGGCTTAGTGTATATATTTACTCTTCCGGGGGATAGTCGACGGTAGGTGGACAACGGGGCAGCACGGTACTGAGATTTGTTTTTAGATATTGCATCGTGCAGATAGTTATGGCGCATTACGCTGTCCAACGTAATACTTTGTTGCTGGGCGAAGCTTCTGCTGCTTATGCAAGAGCGATCAGATGGATCCACTAAGCCTGCTCATGATTTTCTTCGTTTCTGTGTTCGTCGGAGTGATCACCTCGATGCTTGGCATTGGAGAGGGAGTTCTTTTGGTTCCGTTTCTCACACTCGCGGCAGGCATCCCGATACAGATCGCAATTGCCACAAGCCTTGTCAGCACGATAGCCAACTCCAGCGCCGCGTCGATGACGTACGTCAAAGATTGCAGGTTAAATCTACGGCTTGGTCTGTGGTTTGCCATCACCGCGACCGCCGGCGCGATCATCGGAGCCCAAATAGCAGCGCAGATAAACCGAACGCTGCTAACTGAGATCTTCGCTGCGGCCCTCGTCGCGACGGCTGTCGTTATGTTTCTGCGACGCAAGGAAGCCGACGCTGTGCAATCTACCGGACTACGTGACGCGCAGTACGATCGATTCCAATTGGGCGGCAGCTATACTAACGCCATGGGTGAGCGCCTAATAACCTATCAGGTAAGAAACCCGCTCTTAGGGCTGCTAAGCGGATTCGTAGCGGGCAACGCATCAGGACTGTTAGGCATTGGAGGGGGAATCATAAACGTACCAGTTATGACGCTCGGCATGCGAGTTCCTATCAAGGTAGCGACTGGCACAAGCGCACTAATTATCGGGCTGACGACCGCGGTCGGTGCGATTATCTACTATGCAAACGGGTTCGTGCAGCCACTGCTCGCCGCAATTGTGCTTGAAGCGGTCTTTTTGGGGGCCCTGATCGGGCCGCGTCTGCAGGGCAAGATTCGAAACGAAGCGCTAACTGCGAGCTTTGCTGTGGTATTAGTCATTTTGGCGTCGCTAATGCTATTGAGGTCATAACATGAAAGAGGTGATACTATCATTGGAGGAGAAGCTTCAGGTTTAGGCAGAACATTGGCGGTCTGTTCTGCCGTCAGCATTTCTGTGTGTCTGATTGGCATTTTGCTTTTCGCTGCTAACCCGAGTTCAAATAGTGACACGGCGCTGCCTCTCAAAGACGCGCTGATGGGCCTCAAATCTCTTAGTGCGCCCAGTATCACCACTTTGGGAGTCCTACTAACAATAGTTTCTCCGTTGGTCTGGGTCAGCGTGGCACTCGTGAGTTTCGCAACGAAAAGGAGCTTACTGTACAGTTTCTTAAGCATCTTCGTCTTGTTTTTGATGCTGCTCAGCATAGCAATATCCTTTAAGTAGACCGCAATTCAGTCGCACAGAGAATGAGAGCGCACGGGTCGAACAGAAGGCTCTGCACCAAGCCTGCCGAGGTCTCAACCCCTCGCAATAAAGGACGCAGCTCGCAAGCCCATGATTACGGTTCGATGCGTGGCTACCAGACCACGCCGCGCAGGCAAGGCATTTCTAACCAACCTCGACCTAGCTCGCGCAGCAAAGCATTGGACTTAATCCTTGCGTTTGGGACAAAAATGGCACCTAACGATTGCCATAAGCTCGTCACCGCTAACTTCTCCGTAGTGAATGCCAGGCACGAGTATGCGCGCTATTCAAGACAACTGATTCTCCCCGAGATCGGGACTGAGGGCCAGTCTGCACTGCAGAACAGCAGCGTTTCGGTAGTGGGATGCGGGGCCACCGGCTCGACAGTCCTCACCTTATTGGCGCGGGCAGGCGTCGGAGAGCTGACGGTCATTGACAGGGACTTCGTCGAGCTGACGAACCTGCAGCGACAGGTCTTGTTTGACGAGGGAGACCTCGACTTACCTAAAGCGCTCGCGGCTTCTGAGAAGGTGAGACGCGCAAACTCAGACATTGTCGTCCACGACATCATTAAGGATCTCAACCTCAACAATGCGGAAGACATCCTCGGACATCCGGATGTGATCGTTGATGGCACCGACAATATGGAGACACGCTTTTTGGTGAATGATGTCTGCACCAAGCATGAGATCCCGTGGGTATACTGCGGAGCGGTCGGGACTCACGGCATGGTGATGCCGATTATTCCTCGCACAACCCCTTGCCTACGCTGTTTCATCCCAAACATTCCGCCTCAGGGGGTTCTCCAAACGTGCGATCTGGCCGGGGTGCTCAACACCATACCCACCATCGTCGCATCAATTGCCACCACGGAAGCCATTAGGATCTTGTTGGGCAAAAAGGCGACCGCTACAAAACTTATCATATATGACGTCTGGGAGCAAACCCTGCAAAAGATGGACGTTATAAAGGACCCCTCCTGTCGATGCTGTGTCGAGTCGCAGTTTGAGTTCTTGGACGCCAAAAAGGGCGATAAAATCACAACACTCTGTGGTCGCGATGCCGTTCAGATTACCCCAGCCCGAGAAGGCACCATCAAGTTAGCGGAGCTCGCCGGCAATCTCAACCGGATCGGGCGGGTTAAGCATAACGAGTACACCCTGCTGTTCAAAGACCCTCATACCGACTTCGAGATGACCCTATTTCGTGACGGCCGCGCAATAATCAAGGGTACGCGCGATCCAGAGGCTGCCAAGAGCATTTACGCTCGATACGTTGCCAGGTAAGGACGATTGCTCTATGCGCTGGAGGGAACCCACTGCGCTGTGCGCATTTCGCATTTTTCCGGGCTTACTAGAAAGCCCCTTGTAACCCGCACTCGTAGTGTGGCGGCGCCGTATGCACCTCATTAATAAGCGACGCGTCGAATATGTCCGTCTCGCTCATTCGCCTCGAGATGTATCCGAGCGCTTCAAGCGCATTCACGAACTTCATCGTCGATGAAACGTATTCCGGAGGCAAAGAAGCGCAGTACTTTGGAGAGATCTGATACGCTTCCGCCACAAAGGCTGCATCCACCACCCCTGTCGTTCGAGCAACGATGCGCGCGCATTTGCCCGGGTGATGTCTGATCATCTCACACGCAATCTCGTGAGCGACGAGAAACCTCCGGAGAAGATCCTCGTGACGAACCAAATCGTCTCGCATTGCCACAATTCCGTAGCTTGGGTTAAACGGCCATAATCGTGCGGGGGGCATTATCGTGTGCGCCCCATAGTACCTCCGAGCTGCTACGGCGAGCGCAGGCGTGCCTGCAGCCGCTGCTATTTCAGCTTCCACGAGCGCATCGGGAAGAAAATCCGCCCAAGCATAATTGTTCACATGCACATCCTCGATCTGATACTCTTTCAGCAATTCGTTGACAATAACATCGTGAATCGAGCCCCGTGGTGGACAGCCTATGGCTGTCCCTGAAAACTGGCCGAGGAACGCTGGCATGCTCCTGCACTGATCAACCGTTCTGACACCTTGTCCCGCGACCATCAAAGTTCCTTCAACGTGCCCTCCAGCGATGCATATGAGCCCAGTACCTTTGTCAACACCAATGATAGCCGGTGGAAGCCCGACGTAGCCGATGTCGAGGTGTCCATCGCGCATGGCATTCACAAGATCGGGACCCGAGGGGAAAAGTGTCCACTCGGCCTCCACGCCATTATTCTTCAGAAGGGCTGTACCCATGAGGAGGAACGAAGTATGGTACAGGGTGGGAAGATGCCCGATTCTCAGTGAGGGACGATTAGCTTCCTTCATCAAACCCGTCTCTGCTTTGCTTCATCCCATTTTCTAAGACGTGCATGCTCACATTTACGCCTTTGGTCACAATCACTTGGAAATCAGCGGAACAATTGCGAAATTGTGGCGTCGAGCTATGAGAAGAGCATTGGATATCAAATCCAGCATGAACAACGAGACCAAGTTAGCCGAGCTGCTTTACGAAGAGAGGCTCGTCGGCGCTTTGAATAGCCCATCGTCCGCTTTCGGCATTTTAGAAACAACAGATCCCACTCTATTCTCCGTGGAAAACGTTGGCGAAGCCACGCGAATCAATGGCAACTGATCCATGATAATAGTGAGCAAAACTACTTCGTCTTAGCGAGTGAGCAAACCAGATTTTCTTCCGCCGACCGCGTGCTGGTCACGAATGCCGATTATCTGGAAGAGGATACTCGAATTCCTGTGATTCTTGTCCCTTCCTACCATATTCCTTCATCAGAATGCCTTGAAACTGGCTTCGAAGCTAGTTTCGCATATCAGTTCTGATTACTTTTTCTCCTTAATAGGTTAAATCGTAATTCTTTTTATTACTTAGAGGATAACTCTTTGCCTCTTTCGAAACTTATTTGTAGGCACCAGATGAAGAGTTTTGTATGCACCGTGATCAGATGAGTGAAATCACCGTCCTCCCGGGAACCAACCGCAATGGCAAAAGAGAAGGGTTTGACCAAATAATCATCCGCCCGGGGGATACCCTCTCGATTGTGGGGCCAACCGGGTCTGGAAAATCGGCATTCATAAATGATATCGAGGTGCTGGCGCAGGCTGATACGGTTACGGGCCGGCGTATTCTCGTAAATGGCGTTCCTCCTTCTGACGAGATGGCTCGAGATCCGTCGAAAAAACCGATTGCACTTATCACGCAGAGCACGCGTGTGATTGCAGATTTGGACGTGTCACGTTTTCTGGAGCTACACATCGAAGCGCGCAAGCAAACGCACATCAAAGACCTCATTGAAAACACGATTGCGCTAGCAAATGAGTTTACGGGGGAGCAGATTACCAGGGCCATGAGCATGACCGCTCTGTCAGGAGGGCAGACGCGTGCGCTTCTTATCGCAGATGCGATTCTCATCGGAAGGACCCCGATCTTACTCCTCGATGAAGTGGAGAACGCGGGTATCTTCAAGGAACGCGTCATTTCGTGCATAAAGGAGTGCAGGAAAACGGTCATCTTCGTGACACACGATCCCTATCTCGCCCTGAGCACGGACCGGCGAATTGTGATGAGCAATGGAGCTGTGGTCAAGGTGCTTGAACCTCGCGAACGAGAGAGGGCGACGATTGCACGTGTTTCTGAGATCGATGATCTGCTCTGGGACCTCCGCGAGAGAATCAGATCTGGAGATTTAATCGGTGAAGAAGACGCAATAGACGAGGAGATAGGGGTACCCGCGTGAAACTCGCCATAATCGCGGGACCCGCCAGCGTCGGGAAGACTGCGGTCGTTCGGCAGATCATCCGTGAATTTCGCGAGAGCAGCAATCCGGCATATGTGAAAATCGACGTCGTTCGCGCGTTTGAAGACGAGGAACTCAGAGAAGAATTTGGGATTCCGACGCGCAAGGTGTACTCCGGTGACCTGTGCCCGGATCACGCGGGCATTATGGTGCTCCAAGACGCTATTTCGTGGGCGCAGAACGTAGGATCGGGCCTTCTCATCATCGAGAGCGCAGGCCTCTGTCTTAGATGCACCCCCTACACGACCCAGTCATTCGGTATCGCTGTTCTTTCAGCAGTCTCGGGAAGCAACTCACCTTTGAAAATGGCGCCGATGATTGCTCAGGCTGACATGGCCGTTGTCACGAAGACTGACCTCGTTTCCCAGGCCGAGAAGGAAGTTTTTCGCGAATACATTAAGGAGGTCGCCCCTTCAATCGACATTATTGAAACCAATGCGACACAGGGCACGGGTATGCGGTATCTGATGAAAGCGCTCGCAGCATATCCTGATCTTAGCGACGCCGCGCAAATCGTCCTCCGCGGGTCACCTCCGCTTGGAGTCTGTACCATCTGCGTCGGGAAGAAGGAAATCGGATGGCAGCACCATTTTGGCGTGATACGGCCGCTCGAGGAGGCTGATAATATTTATCGGGGTGACTAAGGTGGCTTGAGAGCCGGCCGGAAAAGACTGTGGAGCCTGCGGAACGGCCACGTGCGAGCAATTTCTTTCGCACGTCCGCGCTGGAGAGAAATCGTACAAAGATTGTCCTTACTACGAGACAGAAGAGGGCGTGCGAAGGGAAGCTCCAACCTACTCCGGGACTGACGTCCTAGGGAATGAATACGATTTCGTGCTCCGCCCTTTGCCGGGCGAGCCCTCGGCGCGCAAATTCATCGTTCCGTTTCGCGCCGATTTGGTGGAGCGCTGGGACATTACAGCAGGAGACCTCGTGACTGGTCGTCCCGCCGGTCCAGGATGCCCGTTGTATCACGCTCTCCGGGTTCTCTCTGCCAACCCCGTAACGGGAGTTCTCGAGTGCCATACGCTGGGCCCGCTTGCTGCTCGAAAAGAAAAGTCACACGACGTTCAAGCCTATAACGTGCACGCGTTCGAGGGCATAGCAGAGGTCATTCGCCACGCACCAGTTATTGGGAAGAGGCAACGCTTCTTGCCTGGATACTGCATGATCAATCTCTCGCATACCGCAGTTGTGAACATGGTCCTCAACAAGCGTGCGGGAATTCACGTGCGGCTTGAGGACATACGGATTTTGTAGTGGCGAATCCGACAAGCTACTAGGCTAGTCTTGCGCTGTCGTACGTGGTTCGCGGAGCCGGACTCGCAGCTTTTTTATAGATTATCGCAGCTGAGCTCTTTTTGGCTAGTGCTAAAACTGAAATCACAAGCAAGACGTACTCGGGATCTGGAAGACAACTTCCAACGGGGTTTTTTTGCGGTGTGCTTGCCACAAAGTTGTCCAAGTGGCGATTACAGTCGTCGTTCGTCAACGCCCTAACGCGCCTCTACAGACTTTCGTTTTACGGAACTCACGGCAACGTCCATGCTGCCCGATCGGAACCACTCGAGATCTAACGTCAAATAGGTAAACCCGAGTTGCACGAACGTCTCGGCTAGTTTGGAGGAGTGTGTGATGACTTTTTCGGCCTCTTCAATGTCGACTTCAATGCGAGCGAGGCCATTGTGATCTTTAACTTTAGCTTTCGTGATTCCTGCGGCCTTTAACGCACGTTCAGCTTCTCTCACTCTCTCGATCCTTTCTGGCGTTATGGTAGTGCCGTAGGGAAATGAAGTGAGAAGGCACGCGACTGACGGTGCATCCGCATTCGGCAAGCCGAGTTTGCGTGCGAAGTTTCTTACCTCATCTTTGGTGCTCTCGATCAAAGGAGACACAATGCCAAGTTCTCGTAACGCTTTCAGGCCGGGCCTGTACCCCGTAAGATCAGAAGCATTGGTACCATCCATTACCGCATTGAGATGTAGTTCATCGGAGAAGTCGCGCAACGTCCGAAAAACCAACTTCTTGCAGTAGTAACACCGTTCAGGATCGTTCTGCTTCACTTCGAATGTAGTCAACGGATTGAGGGCAATCACTATGTGACGAATGCCGATCTCGTTGGCGATCGCAGCCGCGTGCTCGACCTCGCCGTGATGAAGCGCACCGTTATCTACCGTTACGGCCACTGTTGCATCTCCAAAAGCCCGTTTGGCAAGCGCGGCAACGACCGAGCTATCAACGCCGCCAGAAAAGGCTATCAGTGCGCTTTCGTGCGAGCGTATATTAGCACACAGCTCTTTCAAGTTCATGGTTTTTTGTGACTAGTGGCCCGCGGGCCGTCTCTGCGGCATCAGGTCGACATTCTCACTTCTGCTTGCACGTCGACCTGATTTCGATATAACGTTGCTGATCACAACAATTCTTGTAACGAACTCAGCATATATCTAGTGCAATTCACCATATATGTAGCGCAATAGACGAGAATCTTCATGGTTCCAACGAAGGGAACCGCCAGTAAAGCAGCTCAAGATCCTCCTTCTAGTGATAGCATGGCGACCTTTCGGGATGCTGGGCGACGCGGCTGGGGGGCCGAGCCAAGCCCAGTGGATGCTCAATAGAAACTTTAATTGCAGCGTGCGCAAACCACTTAATGATGCGATCGCGATTGACCAGTTCGTGGGCATATGAAAGCACAAGCAACAGACAAAAGCGCAGAAATTAAAGCCTTTCTTATTGCGCAAGGAGGCGTTGACATTGATGAGCGCGTACTTGGACGCATTACGACTCCTGCTTCGGGGCCGGGCGCAGGGCTAACATCGTTCTTTCTACGATTTGACGGTCACCGCGTACGCCTGGGAATAAAACATAATTCCCGGCTTAAGGCATCACTTGAAGGAGATGAAGTGGTGATCCGAGACCACGAAAAAGAAATCGTTCGTGGATGCCTTGAGGATGCCATCGCGCACTGCCCCGAACAAGCGTATATCACGGTAAGCGAAGTATGCATCTTCGATTGCCAGTACTGCCCCGTGCCTCTCCTCGGGGGCTCTGTAAAAGATCGCGACGATGTTGAAACGGCGATTGAGCGAATTCTCGCTGATCCGAAGCTCGCCGGCAAACTAAAAGCCATTGCACTTACGTCTGGAGTAGAAGAGTCACCACAAAGCGAAGTTGAGCGGATCGCAGTCATAGTCAGCGCCCTGAAAGAAAAATACGATCTGCCCATCGGAGTATCCGTTTATCCGACACCGAGTTCTACGAGACTTTTGAAGGACGCTGGAGCTGATGAGATAAAGTACAACGTCGAAACGATGGATCCTCAGCTCTTTCAGACAATGTGCCCTGGACTTTCGCTCGAATTCATTCTGCACGCCCTCAAAGACGCCGTAGAGGTCTTCGGCAGAAATAAAGTCTTTTCGAACATCCTCGTCGGCTTGGGCGAGGATGATGACTCGATTATCGACGGCATGGAAGAACTGACCAACATGGGCGTGATCCCGATGTTGAGGGCCGCAGTTGAGCATCCGTTACGTCCAGAAGCCGGGATACGACGGCCTGATGCCGATAGACTCTTGCGATTATCGCGAAAGGAACGCGAACTGCTAGACAAACACGAGCTGAGGGCTGACGTCGCGCAAACGATGTGCGCGCCGTGTACGGGCTGCGATCTTGTACCGCACCGGGACGTCTAGCACTGACATACATCCGTCCAAATGAGTGCTGCGCACAAGGAAAGAGAGCGGCATGGCCCCTAAACCGAGTTTACACAGGCTGCCCGCACCATTGACCTTTTACGTGCGGATAAATGCACTCTCCGAGTCGCACTTAAGGCAGGTCGCAAAGCTCAAGGGTGTCTATGGCCCGGATCTGTTGCGGGATCTTTCGCAATGGAAGTGGGACTATCCGCCAGCCGGCGACAACGCCGTGTGGGCTTCTATATTGCTCAACGCACTGCGCCCTGAGGAATGGGCCATTGCATGCCTCCGTCCCGATATGGTGAAAGACAGCGTCGTGCACGGGTGCGAGATCTTCGCGTCGTACGTGGTGCAGCGCAGCAGGATCCTCCCTCAGTGGGTGATCGCCGCATTCTGGTGGGAAAGCATAGCCGCGCAGGGGGAGATGTCTGCGGAAGACCTCGCGCTCCTCATCGAGGGTTGGAAAGATCGTTTTCAGAATGCGGTATCGTGGTGGATGGAGCGAGGCACAAACCCCCCCAATGCGCTCCCGCGCGAGCGAGACGAAGCGCTTCTCTGGCGGTGCTTTTATAGCGACTTGTGGCACTCAGGAGCACTCGATGAGCAGACCAACACCATAAGCCCTATGCTCAAGCTGTCCGGCACACGCGTAGTGCTAGGAGGGCACAAAAGCCGAGGCAGGCTTCCGTCCGCGGTGCAAGCAGGGATCGCCAAATATGTGTTAAGAGAGCCTGATGAAAACTAAATAACGAATGTGCGCCTAAAGATCAGTGTTCAACCGTCTTGGAAACTCTGTGTCGATCTCGAGATCCAGGGCGGGAAATCTGCAGCTAGTGCTTGAAATGTACAGAACTCAGTCCGCGCCGAAAAAAAATCCTCTCAGCTTCGCGGACAGCCTCACATTCACAAGTTAGCTGAGTAGTCTGTTATCCCCAATTTGTTGCCAAACGGATCTTCAAACTCGACTGCCCGTCCGGTCGCTATCAAAAACGGCCCTGAAAAAAACTTAAGACCTCGTTGCTTCAAGCGCTCGTACTCTTCTTCAACGTCGTCTACTACAAACCAGATCGTTGGTCGGGCGTCAGGAAACTGGTGTACGTCCTTCAAAATAAGTGCAGGTTCTTGACTTCCGACGGCAAATGCTATCATACCTTCATTCGAGAGATCAAATTTCACAGGAAGTCTTAGCACGCGGTTGTAAAATTCTTTGGCCGCTTTTAAGTCAGTTGCCGGCAAGAAGAAATTATCGTAGTCTCTCATTTGTGTCCCTCTTCAGATCATCCGTATCGAGCTCATTCTGCGTTTTTCACTATTAAAACTACGCTCGGGTCGAGAAGCATGTCGTTGATTACTATTCCGTGGACCACGGCGATTTTGTGGATGGATTTGCGATCAGCTGGGGTCCGCACAGAAACGCGTGAAAGGCGATTCTACGATAGCTTGCTTCGTCTCTTTGAGATCCGAACACATGAAATGACAGAAAAAGGAGAGACGATATCGCAGCGGCGGCGATTTTTGGCCATGACATTGAAAACGGTTACGTCAACGTGCCAGTGTTTGGACGGTTCGATCTGCCGCTCGTTGGAAAGCGTACCCGAACAAGCACGACGCTGATACGCCAATGATCGTAAGCAGCATATCCCGCGGAAACCCTACAGGTAAGTGCATACCGGTGAAGATGGTGTTCAAGCCCGCTAAGATCAGAGGGTTGAATAGAAAGATAGTATACGAAGCATACGAAATGAACAAAAGCGTTGGGACAAGCTTGGTCAAAGAAATTAGGTAGCTGGCGAAATAGTAGAGCAACGGCATGAACAACAACACCATTGCGTTCAGTACCAGGAATAAGCTGATGTCGGCGTAAGGGCCAAACTGCCCGGCGTTGAATACATAGGTCGGATCACTGGGTAGTTGATGACTATATATTGCGACATGCACGGTCACTAGGGCAGTCAATACTAGAGCAGCTCCGACAAAAGTTCTCCGCTTATCCAGCAGTAGCTTGGTATGAAATGTGCTCGCTGCAATTCCGCTAACGAAGATAAAATAGTACAAGAAGAATCGCGTATCAACAATGCCAAAACTGAGCCTCATCGCCAGAAATAATGCGAATATTGCGGCTGATATTAAAAGCAACCTGACTTTGTTGTTTGATCCGTAGCGCATCATGAGCGGATAAATCAAGTAGCAGAGCAATATGACGCCGACGAACCAAAACATGTAGAAGTCTGGCACGTAGCGGGGAGCTAGGAGGCCCTGTAGTCCCAATGCATAGATGAGGACCTGCGAAGAGGAAAGTGAAAAATGCGATTGCGAGGGAAGTAGTATAAATGCGCCGACAGCCAGGGCCAAAGCAACCAGATAGAGCGGATAGATGCGAAGCAGCCTCTTTTTGAAGAAACTCGCAACGTCGCTCCAAGCATTAAACTTCCTGTTGTTGTAGCCGAGGACAAAACCTGACAAGAAGAAAAAGGTTCCTAAACCGAACAGCACGAGATACGTGCCCAAGACGTTGTTCCACCCGAAGAGGTTTGAGTGGAAATAGTAACTGAGATGGGAGGCCACAATCATCAAGATGGCGACGGCTCTGACAGCATCGAGTTCCAATAGTCGCTTGCGCGTTGTTGACGGGTGTTTGCTCATTTGAACGGAACGTATGGAGACAGCTTCAAAGGAATAGAGCAAGACAGGGAGAAGAAAAAAGGCTTTGACCGCTCTCGAAAACCCGGCTCTTTCCTTTAGTCCCCCTCTTTTTTGCGCACCCGGTAACACTCGATGTAGTTCCTGCCCCGTCCAAGGGTCATGATAGCTGCGGCGTGTCAGCGCGACTCCGCGGTGAGATTTTTTCGACTGCAACCATCGTGGACCTAGAACCAGAAGCACGTCTCGATAACGACCAGCTGGCCCCTGAGTGCCCAGTATTATGAACACTGCCTTCCGGGCATTCACGAAGGTGTAATAACGCAAGTTTAGTGAGCGTTGAGCGCGGAGACCGAGAAAACCTGACGTCGTCCAACGCGTTCCAGCTGAACAGCAGGAGGGGATATGTGGGAAAGCTCGCGCGAACGAGTCTCCCCGACAATCCCCTTTCACATCTGTTCAGTTGTCGTGACTCTCTTTCGTTCAGTTGTCGTTTCAGAGGTTGCTATTTCACGTCTTGAATGCTGATTCCTTAGTCGTCAGGTCTGAGGTCTTGATGACAACAGAATTGCCGCTGATGCTCATCGGCAGATGGCTTGGCGAGCAACCGCCGCTCACGTTAGCCGTTCCGATGGTGTTTATCGCAAAGTGCTTGCCACAGTTGTTGCACACCACGTCGTTGCCAGATTGCTTATACCCCTTTGGACCGCAGACATCGCACGTGTCAAAAGCCACGTGGACGTTGCCATCAGTGCCCTTTACCGCAAAGAACTTGATTGCCGTTCCATTTGAATCGTAGGTGTAGAAGGAAAGGGTCTTGGTGATGTTGGACACAGGGATTTTGACGACACCTTGCGCCGGCGAGAGGTCAGTAGCCTGCGGGTTGCCATTACCAGCGTTCCCAATGCCATTTAGCAAACCTCCGGCGCTAGACAACACAACGAACCCCCCGCCTGCAACTAAAACTGCGGCGACGGCTATCGCTGCGAGCAATTTTGTGTTCGTTCCTTTCTTTTTTTGATCATTCACCATTTCTGTCTCCTCCAGATTTAAAATCCTGCTCCACGCTCCCGTCGACAATCCGGATCGTCCGATCTCCAAGCTCGCTTATGTCCGGATTATGCGTGACGAGGACGATCGCGCGGCCTTCTGCGTGTAATCGTTGAATCATTTGCAACACCACATTCCCGTTCGTTTGATCGAGATTGCCGGTCGGCTCATCAGCAAGAAGGATAGCTGGTTCGTTGACGAGGGCTCTTGCGATACACACACGCTGCTGTTCACCGCCAGACAGGTGTGCTGGCGGGTGGTCGAGCCGGTGCTCCAAGCCGACGTTTTTGAGGGCATCCACTGCTTTCGTCTCATCAGGGCTGCCATGGTAATACTGCGCCAGCATGACGTTCTCAAGCGCGGTGAGATAAGGAACGAGATGATATTGCTGGAAGATGAGCCCAACGTTCTCCCGTCTCAACCGCGTCAGCGCCGCCTGACCGACCCCTGTGACCTCTTTTCCAGCGATGCGCACGATTCCGCTCGTTGGTAGGTCCAAGCACCCGATGATGTTAAGCAGCGTGGTCTTTCCCGATCCCGAAGGCCCCATGATCGTGGTCCACTGGTCCTTCTCGAAAGAGAGGGTTACTTCGTTGAGGGCTCTCGTCCCCCCGCCATACACCTTTGTGACCTTCTCCAGACTGATCAGTTCTTCGTCCATTCGATCATTCACCTCGCAGCACTATAGCGGGCTCAACCGCCGTCGCGCGCCTTACTGGCAATGCACTCGCGAGGAGGGAGACGCCGATCGCAATTGGTATGGCCACGGCCAGCACCTCCCACCTCAGCGGAATAGTTGTCGAAAATACTCTTAGCCCGATGAACTGCGCAAGGACGATCCCCACCCCGAAGCCTCCAATACCGCCTATAAGGCCAGTTAAGGTAGCTTCGGCGAGGAAAAGCGACGCTATACTCCGGTTTTCAGCACCAATACTCTTCATAAGTCCGATCTCTCGCCGGCGCTCCGTGACATTGGCCGTCATCGTCGTGAAGATCCCCATCGTCGAAGCGAGCAGCGCCACTGCCGTTACGAGCGCCATCATGCTTTGGTACTTGTCGAGTGTGCTCATCTCCGCGTTGGTGAGCTGCGTGATGGTGGTTCCCTGAACGCCGGGGATCTTGCCTTGGATTTCCGATGCCATGTCTGCCACGGGGCAGCGGACACACAGCGCGGAAACCTGCACCGTGTCCACTTTACCAGGCCTCGAGCTCAAATCTTGCGCCACCGGCAGGTTGACGAAGATTTGGTTATCCTCGGCGCCGCCACTTTCCACAATGCCTGCTACCTTCAACTCTTTCTCATTCGTCGCGGTAGTACCATTTTGCGTCGTCGCGGTAGTACCATTTTGCGTCGTCGCGGTAGTACCGTTTTGCGCCCCTGCATAACTGACTTTAAACGAGTCGCCAACAGTGAGATTAAGCTTCTGAGCGACATTGGAGCCGACCATAGCACTCGTCGTGTCATTTTGATCTGTTATCCAGTTCCCGGTGACCTTCCACCACGAGCTGATATCCTCGATGCCCGTGCTGAATACTGAAGGGTCCTGAGGCGATGCCGGCTGAAGGATCTGAATTGTCTTATTGAAGTACGTACCTGCCAGGACGGCCTGCTGCGCGTTGGGCCCGTCACCGACTGTGACCACTTGATAGAGAAATGGCGCAAAACCGAGCACATTGGCCTTGTGCTGGATAGTTTTTATCATCCACAAATCGCTTTCGTTGATGTATTTCTGCTCGGTGACGGAGCCTATGCTGACGCCCGGAAGTCCGATCTGTATCGTGTTTGACTGTGGCTGCAACATTAAGTCCGCCCCGTATTTTGTAAATTCCTGCCCAACCTGATCGCCAACGCCAAGTGAAACCGTAAACAGGGCGGTCACGACTGCAGCTCCGATTAGAACTGACGCGACGCCCATCGCGAACCGCGACTTACGCCTTAGAATTGACTTCCTCAGGAGTCGAACGAACATGGTTTACACCGACTGTAAACTTCGAGGTGGTGATTCTTCATATAGTTTACGTTAGGTGCAAACATTGTCAGTTCGCTAGAAACCTTGAAGTAAGGGTATTTACACTATACGTAAACGATGGTGAAGCTTGAGCGCATCAGTCTGCGGAACGAGGGCTTGAAGAAGTTCTTCAGTCCAAACGAGGTAAGAATACTTGGGCTGCTTTGGGAGAAGGAGCGAGTGACGTCCGGGCAAATACAGAAGCAGTGCGGCGATCTCTCGCTGGCCTGCATCGCAGGAACTTTAGATCGGCTCGTAAAAAGCGGCTTCGTAAATCGAACGCTAGATGCAAGCGAGTCACGGGTGCGGTACCTCTACGCCCCGACCTGCACCCAACAGGAGCTCGGGACGAAGATATCCGAACAGGTGGTTGACTGTCTTGTAGACACGTTCGGCACCGCAGTCGTCAGCAGCATTGGCAGATTCAGGAGGTAGGCGTATCGATTGGCTGCAATGCATTCTTGGATGCCTGACACAAGCCGGCTCGTTGCTGCCTTTCTTAGCGATCTTAGTTATAGCAGCTAGCTTTTTGTCAGTTTTTCTTGTTTGGAAGCGGTTTGAGCTCCTAATCGCCGGACAAGCAGCCGCAGCATCGGCAATTGTCGTGGGAATCGTTTCGATGAGCTGTCCCATGTTTCAGTGGATTTGGGCGTACCTTGGGGTTGTCTCATTCGGGCTGCTAACGGTCAGCATCGTTCGATACTGCCTCACGCGCGAAGGCCAGCCAAATCACGCAGGCCTTTCGTCGTACATTGCAACGCTCGAGGTGCAGTTTTGCATACCCATACGCGTGATCGACACGCAAAGGATACGGGCATTTGCACATCGGCGCGCCGCTTATCTGTCCGTCGGGCTCCTCGAACGGCTCGACAAAGATGAGGTAACAGCCGTCGTAGCTCACGAAGCATACCACGTCAAGCACAGCCCGAGCAAGCTCGTGTCGTCCCTAGCAGCACTAAGCTCTTTGACGTTTGTCCCATACAACGACGAGCATTTGGCTGATCAATACGCCGCAGACATCGCTGGCAAAGATACGCTGGCGCGCGCCCTTCGGAAACTGGAAATCGCGGGCGGCGAACAACGAATAGAGGATCTTGTTACGAGCGGCTGAAATTTGCATCCGCGGACAGCTTTTTTTGAACGCTGCGCGCGTTCGAGCAAGACACTGCTGATACCGAACGCATTGCACACAACGAGAAAACAGAAACAGTTTAAAGAGATAGCAAAAATAATGAAAGGTTGCGCGCATATTATCAAAAGTATGACCGTGAGGCCTCACAATCGCGAAATTTTTCTTGACACGCTTTAGAGGGATGCGCATGGACGATAAAACGTTAGAAAATGAGCTTAAGGCGCTAGCTAAGAAAAACAACGCCCAAATTTATGAGATTGACCCGCGTGAAATTGTGGTGAGCGAATGGGTCAGATGGCGCTGTAAGTTTGGTTGCAAGGGCTTCGCAAAGCACCTCGGCTGTCCCCCATATGTCCCAGGTCCTTCGGAGACGAGAGACCTTCTCAAAGAGTATTCAAAAGCGTATATCGTGCACTTCAAGGGAATACCCGGAATGGAAGATATCGACCCGAAGAGCATACCTGAAGATTGGCATCAATTTCTCAAAGGGCTGATACGTTGGATCGGCGACACGGTGTACGAACTCGAGCAACACGCGTTCTATCAAGGTTATTATAAATCCCTGGCCTTTGCCGCGTACCCGTGTATTTACTGCGACGAGTGCGTAGCTGAGCAGTCAGAGGGCGTTGTGGACCTCTCGCTGAAGAGGGCTTGCAGGCACGCCGAGAGGGTTCGAACCTCAATGGAAGCAGTCGGGGTCGACGTATTTGCCACGGTAAGGAAGCTTGGCTTGCCAATAGAGGTAATTCCATGCGAGGGGAATGTGTACGGAATGATCACCCACACGAACTTAAACTCATACGGGTTACTCCTCGTCTACTGATGCTGTTCTTGACCTGGTCAACGAGCAAGGTAACGCCACTGCCTATATGTTGCGAGTTTCCGAGTCGTGCAGTCTGCGAAAGTCTGCGCTTCTGCCAAACATCGCCTGAGCCGCCGAGTGCCGTCTTCGTCGCACCACACATCGCTGTTACAGCTCCCAGCGCTTTGTCTTCGTGTTCCATACTTTGAACGTCACATGGTCGCACATCAAAAACGACTCACACAGGCTGGTCCTATATTCATCACATCCGACCTCGGTCACGCACTTCTTCTTCTTTAGCGTGCACCACTTCATCGGCAACACCCCCTCCGTCGGGTAGTTGTGAACATCGTCAGAATCGTAGATATGGCTTAAGATGATGGCAAGAATTGCCACCTTTGCGCGGTCGTAAAAAAGGTCGGACTGAGTTTTTTATCCGATTTCTGGGCGGACTGGATGCATCCAGCTGCGATAAAAAACCTGCAATGGCGCCACACACGCAAAAGGATCGGACAGTCGCAGAGCTTTTTTCTCAGAGTGCTCGCGCCGGGGCACGATAACGAAATCGAAAGCTAGCACAGCTTAGGGGGTTTAGATGCTTTCTTGTGGGTTATCTTTTCTTTTGATTCTTTTTGAGCTGTCTTAGCTTAGCCATTTCCTCTTCATCCCAAGGCAGCGCCAAGAGGTACCCCCGGTAATATGGCGGCGTGATATAGATTAAGAGGATGCGATCGCGGGCGACGCCAACAGGGATCCGGGTAGTTCCGACAAGACGTTTGCCGAAGATCTTGTAGCCTGGCTCCACGTAGTAGACCTCTTCTGCGTTCTCCACAATGTATTTGGCACCTTCAGTGAAGCTTATGTCGTGAAGCAGTATTTCGTAATCCCTGTTGTCAATAAGTCTAACCACTTTCCGCCTCCGTCAAGCTGTGCCTCGCATAGCTGATTCAAAAACGTAATTTGACTAACGCAAACTTAAAACTATTGAGTGCTCGAATAACTATTCAGACTCGCGATTAATCTTACATGCAAAATCGTATAGCTAAAGGGGAATGCTTAAAAACCCGTACGAGCGAGGCGAGATGAGAAAGTCGCAGTGTCTCCGATTGTAAAAAGAACGATGGTGTCGCAAACGTGTCCAATGTCGACGCTTGCAGATTTGTATGAAATAGTGAAGGAGAGAGATAGAATCGTTACTTTCTAGATGCACGGTTGGAACGTGCTATCCCACCGTGATGCTTTAAAAACACGTCGATGGTAAGAACCCTGAGGGAGTCAAGTATAACGACTTACACGCTCCAATGTCTCAGTGATTTTGAAGATGCATATCAGAGAAGAATAAACGAGCTAACCGCTCGACGGAACCAAGCGAGAAAGATAGTAGGCACCTTTTGTCTTTTCGTTCCCGATGAGATTATTTATGCCGCGGGGGCCGACCGCGTCATTTTATGTGGGGGACGAAACGCGACGGTTTCGCTCGCCGAGGAGTATCTGCCGAGAAATATCTGCCCATTGGTAAAATCGTCCTTCGGTTCTGTCGTGAGCACGGAGTGCAGCGGAGGAGATGCGTGTCCCCACTTCAACCTCATCGACATGGTGGTAGCGGAAGCTACGTGCGATGCGAAGAAGAAGATGTATGAGCTCTTGAATGAGTATATTCCGACCTACGTCATAGACCTCCCACAGAAACCGGACAGCCCTGCAGGAATAGCGTACTATACTGTGCAGTTGGAGCAGTTTACAGACGCCATGGAGGGACTGACGGGCACCCTCATCACTGACGACCGTTTGCGACGAGAGATCAAATCAGCTAACGAGACAAGGAGCTTACTCCACAGGCTGTACGAATTGAGACGAAGAGATCCCCCACCAATACGGGGCCTCGACGTTTTGACGGTGCTTCAAAAACAATTTTTCTTATCGCCGGAGGAGTTGAGGCGCATTCTCCGCCAGTTGTGCGACGAAGCGGAGCGAAAGCCAAATGAGGGTGCGCGTAAGCCGAGGATCATGATTTCGGGGTGCCCGATGGCTGGCGGAAACATCAAGGTGCCGAAGATTATCGAGGATCGAGGGGGCGTCATCGTCGTGGAGGAGAGCTGCACGGGTACCAGAGCATTCTGGAACCTCGTGGATGAGCATAAGGATCCGCTCAGAGCGATCGCAGAAAGATACATGCAGATACCGTGTTCCTGCATGACGCCGAACGAATGGCGGACGGAACACATACGTGAACTGGTCGAACGTTTCAACGTTGATGGCGTCGTGTATTACACGCTGCAGTCGTGCCACGCGTATAACATCGAGAGATTCCGAGTTCAGCAGGCGTTGAAGGAGACGCACACCCCTCTACTCGCGATTGAAACGGATTATAGCGATTCGGATGTCGAGCAGATAGCGACACGGGTAGATGCGTTCATGGAGATGATCGCATCATCACCGTAGGGATCGATGCTGGTGCGGCCACGACGAAGGCAGTCATCCTCAGAGATGACACGATTGCCGCGTACAGGATAGCCCCCACTGGATTCGATTTTTTGCACGTCGCCGAGACCATTTACAGGGCGGTTCAGGTTGATGCGGGGATACGGGGGGGTGATATCGAAAATGTCGTCGCTACCGGGTATGGCAGAGAAAGCATCGAATTTGCTAACAAAGCCGTGAGCGAAATCACCACCCACGCGGCGGGCGTAAGTTACCTCTTTCCAGACGTTAAGGGAGTCATCGACATCGGCGGACAAGACAGCAAAGTCATAGCAGTGGAAAAAGGGAGGGTTGTGGACTTTTTGATGAACGACAAATGTGCGGCAGGCACCGGCAAGTTCTTGGAGTTCACAGCAAAAGCGTTGGAGGTGTCTACAGAGGCGTTAGGCGGCCTTGCTCTCGCGTCACGAACGCCTGTTAGCATCAGCAGCATGTGCACAGTGTTCGCTGAATCAGAGGTCATATCGTTACGAGCGAGAGGAATCACAAAGGAGGATATCGCTGCGGGTCTGGTAGAAAGCGTCGCGCAGAGAGTCTCCGTCATGGCCAAACAGATCGGTTTAAAAGAGAATGTTGCCTTTGTCGGTGGGGTGGCAAAAAACGCAGGCATTAAGGCGGCGTTGGAAAGAAAGCTAGGTGTAACGCTTTTCGTGCCCTTTGAGCCTCAAATTACGGGAGCGCTGGGAGCAGCATTGCGTGGCAAGGCTCAGGTACTAGCCGGGCACGAAGCTTTACTGCGCAGCTGCGCGCCACCATCCAAGCGGTGATCCGAGTGAAGTTATTGATGTTTGATACGGATGATTTCTGGTATAAGACGTTTGAAAAGACCGTTGATCACGTCAGCCCGGTAGATACAGAAGCGTCGGTGCAGGATTCGCTCGTGATCTTCATAAATGTCGAGAAAGAGGACGAGGCGCAACGGGACAGAGTCGTCAAAAAAGCAGTTGAAAACATCAGCTGGCTCGCGAGAAAGACAAATCGAAAAAAGGTGGTCCTCCACTCGTTTGCTCATCTCTCGGAAAGTAAGTCGAGCATAACGTTTGCCGAGGCGGTGTTCAAATCAATCATGGATGCGCTCTGTGCGAAAGGACTTGAAACTAGCATGACGCCTTTTGGCTATTTCCTCGAATTTACCATTCATGTGAGGGGGGAATCTCTCGCAAAGGTATGGAAGTCCATCTAAAACTGAGAGGGTTCATCAAAAGGAGGCGTCTGCTACTCATCTTCATTCTTACGCCTCTGGTTTTGCGAAGACGACCCCATAATGGTAGGGCTTAAGGTCGTTGCTACTCACGTAGGTAAATCCCGCTCTTAGTGCCCACTCGTAACACTGCTCGGGTTTCGGTCGGATGCCCATCGGCGGCCCCCGTGGAGTGCTGCTATCATAGTTCCAATGAATGATGCCGACCCTCCCTTTTGGCTTTAGAATGCGATAGGATTCGTTCAGCATGCGCTCAGGTCTCTCGTCGTGCAATATATTAAAAAGCATCACGTAATCAACGCTCACGTCGGCGAGTCCTGACCCGTCGGCGATAAAGTCACGAAGCAATAACACAATGTTTGTAAGCCCGCTGCCCTGCGCACGATCTTTCACCGTATTGATCATTTCTGGCTCTATGTCGATTGCATATATGGTGCCGGATATCAGCGTCGCTGCGGGAATGGTGAACGTTCCGTAACCGCACCCAAACTCGGCCACGTCGACGACTGCACCATCAATCCCGAGGGCACTCAGAACTTCGAATGGCTCGAAGAAACCCTCCCACACCTCTTCAGTGGGGATATCACTCTCGCGCACTTTCATGGTGATTCCATCATTACGAGGTCGATCCAGCTACAGCTATCAGGTCTTTCACCTGCTGAGCAGTACGTTCACACTAAAATAAAGAGTTAGCCTTCAATCGCAGCAATTTTTGGTATACACGTTCCTTTGAGAGATGCCGCGAGTAGAAAAGTCAGCCGTTTGATCGTAATGAGCCGTTCTTTTTCGTCAAAAAAGGGGGGTGCGGGCGCGGCTCCCTGGCAGCGCTTAGCGGGCGCAAGCAAGCCCGTTCTGCAGGACCCGGACCTTCCTCATCGTGAAACTCCATGGGGCACGCACAACAGGCATGTATGGCGGCACTCAAGAAGAGGAGAGCTAGTGGCAGTGCTTTGAGGAGGAGTTTTTTCATGGTCGGTCTTTCTGATAACGCTGTGCAGGGGCTGTGCGCTGCTCATGCGGATATACCTTCAGGTCATGACAAAAATTGCTGCCACGAAGCTCTGCCTATCATGGGCCTTGAAAACTACAATAGCGGGCGCTGTAGGCACACCTGACGGATGGAACCGTTTGATTCTCTCAGGAAGCTGAATGCGCAGCGATTGCGTGTACGTCGTAAGACGAGAAGATTGCTGCGGTTATTCCGGGTTCTTAACGCTCACTGCCCGAGTGATCCATTCGTTGAGAGCAGAGAGCGCCCTTGTCTTGTAAACTTCTTTGAAACCCTACGTGGTCACAGCGGGTATGTCTGCAGACGTCGCAAATCCGAACAGTAAAAAGGTACGAGATATCTGCTTGCCGTTTGGTCTCCGCTTCCCGATTCCTATTAATATTTCGAACCGACCGTACGAACTGGAATAGTTATGATCTTTTTGCGAGCGAGCAAAGAACGCACCCATTCACGCTCTGTCCAAAGGGCACAGCCACCTTCGGTCTCATTGAGTAAGGCATGCTGTTGGCGAATGGTTTGCAATAGGTTAGATTGCAGGGCCTCTCTGAGTGACGCCGTCTGCACGCTCGCATCTGAAAAGGGAGAGGCGGGACACGGTTCAACGTCCCCTCCTGCGCTGATATGGACGAATCCTCGCCCTGCAGCCAGACAGCCTCCGTATTGTTCCTCGTCCCCGGGAATCGCGATGAAGAGGGCGGGGAATTGAGTACGAAACGCCTCGGTCGTTTGTCGCAGGTGACTTCTTTGTTCGTCAGTCAAGACCCAATCGTCTGTCCCCCCTTCAAAAGAGACGTATTCGAGAAGGAGAAAAACGCTAGTCCCCGCGTCGACCAGATCTTTTACAAAGTTCGTATCGGTGATCGTTGTGACGTTTGACCTAGTTATTGTCAACGAGCAGCCAAAAAAGATTCCCTCCGCGCACATCTTTTCCATGACGCCTCGGAGACGCTTGTAAACGCCAGCGCCTCGACGTTCATCGGTATTGCATTCGTCACCTTCGATGCTTATGACGGGAATGACGTTTCGTTTTCCTTGAGTTGTCGCATCACGGTCTCATCGATAAGCGTGCCATTCGTGATGAGAGGGAAAACAATTGATGGAAAGTCTTTAGTAATGGCCAGAAGCTCCCTGCGGACAAGCGGCTCACCGCCGGCGAGGAGGATCGCTGATACGCCAAGCTGATGTGCCTCACTAACGAGGCTACGAAGCCTGTGCTCGCTTAGCTCTCTCGCAGCTGGCCGGTGTTCCCGGTGTGCGAATGCGATACATCCCTTGCAGCGCAAGTTGCACTCGTTCGTCACGCTGATGATGAGAAATGGAGGCACATGGAGATTTTCGTTTTGCCATCTCTGCCTCTTTTGGGCTGCTCTCTTTTGCCACCACGCGGTACGCAAGAAGAAGAGGGCTTTCGATGGTTCTCTGAGCGTAATTCGCGCTGCGTCTTTAAAAAAGACTGTGATCGCGCGGTTCAGGATGTTGGTATAGTCAGAATCCTGTTCCACAATACGTGTTGACCTGTGGTGGTATTTATAGTGCTCGAGGATATCAATTTTGACACGTGAGAGTTTATAAACAGCGTGCTTAAGGCGGCTAACCATAACCTTGCGGCAAGAATTGCTGTTCACATGCTCACAGATGAGTAAGACGAGGCTTTCTTAGTAGAGACGCATGATTCGCGCGGATGAAGACAAGTATTACCGCTTACCCAGCTTTTATGGAAAATGGTCGCAAATATGCAACCCCCCAATCCGCCTCAAACACACTCGGGTGGGGTTCGCGCTGGTTCATGTAAGAGGGGTTGTACTTAGCCTTTTGCTGGACACCTACCCTGGGTCCATTTAACGCCAAATTTGTAACCCCGATTTTGCAACCCTTCTTGCCGGCGCGTGACTATGATTCCGCGTCCGTCTTTTTCCACAAGATTGCGCCCGCTGCGAGTTTTCCCTACCGCATTCGATGCTTCATACTGCCCCGCAGCCTGAGCGCGTGCAAACGGGGCTTTGTGCGCGTGGATTGCAAACTGCCACCCTTTGGCTGCTCGTTTGTGCTTTAGGCGATAACATGTCAGCGGTTATGCAGCCATGGCTCCAAATGAGCTGTCACAACGCGCCAAAAAACACTGGCCAGAAAGGATCTTGGATTGGAATTGCCAGGGGAACGAGCGTCCCGTCGCGCCGCTTGATTGTTTTCGTCCTTGGATCATCAGTCACTTTTCCTATAACAGATGCCTCGATGCCGCTGGCACTTAGTTTGTGGAGTATGACCTTTGAATGATCCGGCCTTGCCGTGATCAGGAGCGAGCCCTCGGCGATCGCTGCCAAGGGATCAATGTCAAATGCCTCGCAGACCATCCGTACCTCTTCTGGATAGACGAACGCCTCCTCATGTATCTCCATCCCCGTTCCGCTAGCGCTGGCTATCTCGAAGAGCCCGCCGATAACGCCGCCCTCAGTCGCGTCGTGCATAGCAGTTACGCCCCCGGATTCCATAGCTAAGAGGGCGTCTTTTACCACGGTCATTTGCATGCAGAGGGCCTTAGCTTTCTCAACCAGAGGCGGCGGATAATTCTCTAAGAGCTCCGTTTCCCTGATCACGGCGAGGATTCCCGCTGTCTCTATTGCCGGCCCCTTGGTCAGAATCACGTCGTCGCCCGCCTTCGCGCCGGCTGGCGTAACATAACCGTGCTTGTCTGCGATGGCAAAGACGGTGACTCCACCTATGGTGGGTGATACAAACCCTGGGTAGTACCCCGTATGCCCACCGACGATCGCTATCCCAAGCTCCACGGCAGCTCTATGGATGGCATCCACGATGGTGTGGAAGTCCTCTTCGTTCGTCTCGGGAGGCATCAATAGTGAATATGTCATGTATCTGGGCTTGACGCCCATGACCGCCACGTCGCTCGCACCTATATGGACGGTATACCATCCAAACATCTCCAGGGGCTGGTTCGGGATAGCGAAGATCGGGTCTTCCGCTATTATGAGCACCCTGTCGTTGCCGATGTCGATAACTCCGGCATCGATCCCTGTTCTCGGTGGCACGATTACCGAGTCATCCTTGTTTCCGAGCCGCGGGAGCAGAAAGGAGGTGAAGGCGTCGAGGTCTATCTTTCCTATCTTATCGCTCATGATAGCGCCTCGCGATTTCACAGATCTGCTCTGCGACTTCTATGGGATCCCGTCCGACAAGCACCGACACGGGCTCTTTACCGATAGCACCCGTTTCGTAGAAGATCTTGGGGACCCGGCCACCGGCGGCATCTATCGCTTGCTGAACTTTCCAGGGCATCGATGCGCCTTCCGCTTCCTTGATTTCTTCCGGTTCTTTACTGCGGTCGATCACGCTGAAAACCCACCCTTTTGCTTTGCAATACTCCTCGAGCCATTTCGTCAGAGATGGATTGTTGGCGAAGTTCACGCCTGCCCTAAACGCCGAATCGGCTTTGCCCAGCTCTACCATCAGTCGGGCCATGTGGCTCGACGCGCCGAATCTGGGCTTGCCTGCAGCGTGAGGTACGCCGCTCACGACGGTTATGCGTCCGTCTATTCCTAATACATCATCTCTGCTTCTAGAATTGGGTCGAGCGTACACGAGGTTGGTCCTGACCTCGGGAATCAAGGCTGCAAACTCCTTGCATTCCTCCACGAGGCCCAGGGCGACAGCAATCTTCCCGCGCATATCGATTTCGTTAGGCTTCAATGATTAGTCTCCTCCGGCCTTGGATTGGTGTCGAACACTTTGAAGTGGAACGATAAGTAGTAATCGCTAGTTACTGTTTCTCCATCTGTCACTAAGATTGGTCGATTAGTATGAACACGCGATGGTAGTTTCGTCACGTCGCGACCGACTTGCAATATTGTTTGATTTCATTTTGTTTGCTTCGCGAAAATTTTAAATATGATAATCGCTTTACGCATTTTGTTGGTAGGAAGTAGGAAACCTACTTCCTATAGATATAGCTTCCTACTAACAGGGCGCAACACGGAACTGCGCCAATGGGAGCGCCTCGATCCTCCGTGTGCGCTCTCCGCTCGTTTACGTCAAACAGGCCAAAAACTGGCCCACATTTCCCGCAACGTGAGGTTTCAAAATGACATGGAAACCAAGTAAAAAACTGATAATAAACTGCCTGTTGATACTCGTTTTCGTGAGTTTGATGATGGCAAAATCCGGGTATATCACCGGAATGGCCCAACAACCTACAAACTCTGCGCTGAACGCCTCAACGCCAATTGCCGCTACGCAGGCGTTGCCCGACAGAAGTCAGCCCGACCCAACGGGCAGCAGCATTGGCTCGGCCAACGTTCCGGCTAACGTAACTGGCCAACCGACGTTATCTGAGCTCGCCAATGCTGTCGGCCATAATACAACGGCCATCAACTTCGTGTGGACGCTCATGGCCGGCTTCCTCGTTTTCTTTATGCAGGCGGGGTTTGCGCTCGTTGAAACCGGCTTCACGCGCTCAAAGAACGTGGCTCACACGATGGGCATGAACATATTGATCTACGCGCTTGGCGTGCTCGGGTGGTATTTCTGCGGATTCGCCATAATGTTCGGCGGATTGAAGACGCTTCCCACCTTGGGCGGGTTTACCGGACTTAACAGCGAGGTGGCAATCAGTATACTGGGACACCCGTTCGGACTGTTCGGTGCTCACGGTTTTGCGCTGACCGGCGCCTATGACGTCGGCGTGTTTGCGCTGTTCCTGTTCGAAGTCGTCTTCATGGATACCGCTGCCACGATTCCGACCGGGGCCATGGCCGAACGATGGAAATTCTTGGCATTCTGCATCTACGGTCTTTTCATCGGGACGATCATTTACCCGCTCTTTGGCAACTGGGTTTGGGGCGGTGGATGGCTTTCGCAGCTCGGCACGAACTTTGGCTTGGGCAACGGGTACGTCGACTTTGCGGGTTCGACGGTCGTACACATGATAGGTGGTACGATCGGCTTTGTCGGCGCGTGGATGCTCGGCCCTCGAATCGGCAAGTACGTCAACGGGAAGGTCCACGCCATTCCACCGCACAGCATCCCTATGGCTGTGCTCGGATCGCTCATCCTCGCATTCGGATGGTTCGGGTTTAATCCGGGCTCGACGCTCGCAGGAACCGATCTCCGTATTAGTGTCGTCGCCGTTAACACGATGCTGGCGTCGGTTGCTGGCATGACGGCGGCAACGTTCTGGATGTGGCGGGTCCGCAGCAACAAGCCTGATGTCAGTTTTATGTGCAACGGGTTACTTGCCGGGCTCGTAGCGATAACCGGCCCTTGTGCGTTCGTTAACTCGCAAAGCGCAGTCTTCATCGGGTTGGTCGCTGGCATTCTCGTGGTCGAAGCCGCGCTTTTCATTGACAAAAGGCTAAAAGTTGATGACCCGGTCGGAGCGGTGGCCGTGCACGGCGTATGCGGTGCGTGGGGATGTCTCAGCCTAGGACTCCTCGCAGATGGCACGTACGGCGCGGGCTGGAACGGCGTTTCCGGCGCGGTAACCGGTCTTCTCTACGGAAATCCCAGTCAGCTCGCTGCACAGTGCATCGGAGTGGCGACATGCTTCGTTTATACAGCGGCGATCTCACTTGCGATCTTCATATTCATAGACAAAGTTGTCGGACTGAGGATCGGATCGCAGACCGAAGTAGACGGCCTGGACGTCCCAGAAATGGGAGTAGGAGGATACGATGGCGGCTACGGGCTCTGAGCTGCGCAAGCAACTTCGAAAAAGAAGCAGCCCGCTTTATCCCGGGCCGAACGTATGTGCCCGCACCACGTCTTCGCGGGTGAGAAGCATAAGAAACAGGTTGGAGGTGAGCAGATGAAAAGAATCACGGCAATCATAAGACGGGAAAAACTCGATGCCGTAAAGCACGCGATGCGAGAGCGCGGTCCTGGAATGACGGTTACCGACGTCAAAGGCCAGGGCAGGCAGAAGGGTGTTAAGGAGGTCTACCGAGGCAGCGAGTACTGCCTCGATCTCTTGCCTAAGACGCAGATTGACATGGTCGTCAAGACAGAAGACGCGGAGCGTATTGTCCAGACGATCTTGGAAATTGCAAAAACAGGCAACATAGGAGATGGCAAAATATTCATTTCCTCGGTAGACGACGTGATCCGCATCAGAACGGGCGAACGCGGTCCCGGCGCTGTTTAGCGCGCGGCATCGCAGGCGGGGCGACCACCCGCCTTTTCTTTTTTTTACGCGCCAGTAGAGCGGCGTGCATGTAAGTGCGTTGCCATACACGTGAGAAGAGGGCAACAACGGTCTCTCGAACAATGCGTTTATTTGTTTCGGGGGCCGTGCTTTTGTATTGAGAGATCTGACGTAAAACGATAAGTACCAGAATGATTGTTTCTATAACCCCCACAGGGCGGGCAAAGACGCCTTCCCGTCTTTTGGAGTTGGTGGCAGGGTGTAGCTTTTCTATCGGCTGACTTATGCGAGACGCTTCCGACGGCTCCGTTCTTCAAACGGGTATATCGGGGAATCGGTTTGTGCTCGTCTGCTCTTCTTTCCTCACCACGTTACCTGGTTCGCCTCTTCGAGCGGCATTGCCGGCGCGATGTGGGCCACGCCAAAGCTGCTGAACGGGCCGGTAATCTTGAGCAGTGATGCTTCATTTGGTGCATCGAAAATTGCCACAGACATATGCCTTCCTATGAGAACGTAACGGCCTATCACCTTAACGCTTTCTGGAAACTTAAAGTGCTTCCACAACTCGCGAACCCGTTCAGTATGATCGGGATCGAATTTATACCATAAAACGAATAGCATTTTCTCCACTTCCATTACTTAGTTGAGTTTAGCACGCTCCTCCTTGAGCGCGTCGCTCTCGATCTAAAAAACCCCTTCGACGTTCGGAATAGCTTACGCCATCTGGTTTTTGACGAGAGCATCGCTAAAAGAATAACATTCTTAAACAATAACTCTTTCTCAGCTTTTCTTACGTTCCGGCTTTATCGAAGCGGCGGGGTTTCGTCTGCGGTGCTGGCGGTCAACTGCCATCATCAAAACCTATATGCGTGAAAAGATGGAACGCACGCAGCACGGAGGTGAGAGAATAACACAAATGCTTCCACAGTGTTTCAATTGCAAACATTTCCATACGGAGGGGGACAAATGTGACGCCTACCCGACTGAAAGGTTGTACAACTGCGACGCTTTCCCTGATCCAAAGCGCGAGATACCTGGAGACCTTCTTTCGAATATGGTCCTCCACACGACACCATATGCAGGAGATCACGGCATCCTTTATGACCCAATAGACCCGACAGTATCTTATTAAGCTATTACTCGCAAGTCTTCATCGTCGGAAAACCCAGTTGTCCTCAACCTTGGTACGTCGTAACACAAGGGCTATTAAGGGGACGCCAAATCCGCCCCCGACAACCCAATTGCGCTCTTCATAGGCGCGCTCAATCGGTAGGTGAAGTGCTAAAAAAGCTCCCGGCCTCCGGACCTGCGATTTTGTTGGCCCGGAACCCGATTTCGTAGATTTGTGCGGCTAGCTTTTTTGCCTGTTAAGTACCTTATTCGATTTTTTTTAGCTTCTCTCAGGGAGTTCTGTAGAAAAAAGTTGGCGCTGTTCCCTATATCCCCTTCAAGAAAGGGACGACAGGAAGAGCGAAGAACGCTCCGACGTGGAAGAAGATATATCACTACTTCGAGTTCAGGAATGAAGAATTCTTAGAGCGCTACCATAAGCGGAGCAACGCGAGACGACGTTTCATATGATAAAGAGCAAGTTTGGCGACGCTGTGAGAAGCAAAACGGAGGTTGCTCAGGTTAACGAGGTGCTGCTAAAAGTGCTGTGCCACAACATCTGTGTTGTGATACAAGAGATGTTTGAGCTGGAGATTGAATTCAGCTCTTAACTCCTTACTCAATCTAGCCTTCGTTCTTAGTTATGTGTTCCTTTAGGATTTCATAAAGGAAGTCACAGTTCTTTCCTGCAGCCTTAAATCTTAAAGTCTGCTCGTTTGTCAGTATTACCGACAGAGAGAGTGTTGATGATGCAGATGCGGCAGTCTTGTTGTAGTAGTCACCCTCAAAATCTTTAAAATCGTAGTCCTTTTTTTGCACGGTCCAAGATTGTACTCGGTTTTTCAGGTTGACCAGAGTCATATGGTCTTCGGTAAGGAAGTCCTGCATTTCCCACCAGCGCTTTTCTGAAAAGAACCACAAGTTCTCAAAATGGATTTTATCATCTTTAATGTAGTTTGTAATGAAGATATCACCAATTTCGTCGCCGTAAAGCTTCTCGTACTGCCTGATCAAATCCGAAACGCGACTTGAACATTGGATAGCTGCTCCAATCTTGAGCATATACTCGTTCAATGCAAATACCGTAGCCTTGTCCATGATACCTTGAACAATCTCTTGCAAAGCGCTTAAACTTACCTGTAAGTTTTTTTACCTCAATCATGTATCGCTCCTACACGTTCTGTTAAAAAGTCAACACCGTGTTAAAAAATCGCTACCAACCCTTTCTTAACAACCCATTCTTAACAACGCTCATTTTAACAGCACCAGATCGAACCAGATCCAGATCGAGGCTTTGTCAGACGTGTGTAGATTAAGTGCAAAGGTTAGCATGGTTGTCAAAAGGGTATTATTAAAAATGGGTTGGTGAGTTCGGTTTACCCTAGTCAACAAGAGAGAGCACAATGTTACTTCAAAATCTTTATAAACACTCTAAGCATTTTCTAAGTAATTCTTACAATAATTCGTTACAAAGGATTTTATCTAAGCTTTGTCCGTGCGGAGACAAGGAGTTTACTATGGCATCTCAAGAGGTAATTAGCGAAGTGATACCTCTAATCGAAGAAGCGTATTTTGTTAAGACAGACAAATTTAAAAACTATGGTTTTACGGTAACAAATCTGCACAAGAGCCTGTTCAAACTCAAAAAAGAACTTCCAAACAACGAACAGATACAAGAAATCCTCCCATATTACTGGTATCTTTACGGCCCCTATTCCGAAGTTGTTGCTAAAGCAGCTGAACGAATGGAGTCTGAAGGACTGTTAATGAGAGAGCAAAATGTGCTTTATCTAAATCGCGACAAAGTAACGCAAGAAGTGCCCGTAGATAGAGATGTGAGAAGGGGATTTAACTCAGCACTCAAACATTTTAACCCCACCAATGCTACTCCGTTCATAGAACGGATTTACAAAGAGTATTCACCGTATTCTTTCATGCCAGCATTCAAAATTGATTTTGTGAATACAATTAAAGAGTATATATCAAATCTAACGTTAGGCCAAATCACATTAGATGATTATTCAGATACTTCAGTACTGAGGGACAGTATATTTGAGTGTGAGACTGAACTACCTCCCCATCCTCTTTTTGACCAATTTAATACGCTGTTTTCTTCGTTCACAACAGATGCTCTTCGCGTATTCAACTATTTAAGAGAAGTTGACAAAGATGCTATTTTATTAAATAAAGTCCTCAGAATGGCTGAGGATACTGTGTGGACAACTTTTGCGTGTGGCATCCGGATTGTCGAGCATGACCCCCCTTATGCCACGAGATTAAAAAGATGGAATCCGATGTACAGTGACTCCTTAAGCGAACTTTCTTCGCAGGTTCGAGCATTTCGCTCAGACGTTCTGTCAACCATTAGAGGGACGTTGCGTTGTGAACAGGATGAAAAATCGCAGAAGTTTTTGTCAACAGTCATGCAAAAAACACTTAGCAGATGAATGAACTTCGACTATTTTTTTGACTCTAATATTTTGATTGGTTCTAGACTGTCGTGGGATGCCCAATACGAAGTCGCGTGCGATTGTGTCGATAAGCAACAAATAAAGAAACGTACGAGTGATAACGTTTACTGGGAGAGTTCATTCAAACTTGAGAAAGTTAGACAGGTAATTTGGACGTTCTTAAAAGAGATTCTAAATAACTCATTTAAATTCAATCCTTGGAATTTTGATAGTAAGATTCACAGCCGCAAACTTAGCTTTTTGAAAAGGCAGTATCCAACGAAAGAAATACGGGAAGACGCGGAAGACATACTGAATCCCTTCTTAGACAAATATGGGCACAATATGAGAGATTCGATACTCAACAATGATGAGATAAAGTGCTGCAAAATGGCCGAAGACTCTGTAAATAACGCCATTAGTTCCTTAGATGTTGATTGTTTTGCACACCCAAGCGCTAAGATTGAAATGCACGTTGTCACTCCGCAAGACATTAAGCATTACGCTTCAAAAGAAAGAGCATTGCAGAAAAAAATCAGCGATAATTCTGACATTTTGATACTTTTAGATTCGTATCATATCAAACAAACTGTTACTGGAAACAACTCAATTTGTTTTGTAACAACTGATAAAGAACACATATCGGATAATAGCGGGGATATAGAAAAAATTCTGGTTGGGGTGCGCATCAGAAACCCAAACGAAAAACCACTTTGAACTATCGGACCCTTAAAAGGGAGGATAACGGCTCTCACCTCCGCATGTTCTCCATCGCCTTCTTCAGCAACCCCAACGCTTAATATGCTAAAAGTGATACATTTACCTGTACTGGTCCAAAAAAGAGGACACCTTTTGTGAGGAAAGGTGTCCTACCATAGGTGCTATGGTCAAAAGACCATACTCAAAAGGCGCAATAGCAAAAACCAAATTACTGCCTCGATTGCTGTGTGCAGAATTAGTAATGTTATTGCGTCTTTGCTTATCCACTGATTAAACACTTCTTTTTCTTGAGCTTCTAGAGAACAGGGATGGATTGACGCCCGATTCCTGTTCCGCTTTTTTGCTTCGAATCACCTCCCT